>JBILOZ010000085.1:0-9182 GCA_044374245.1 Sphingorhabdus sp.
GCGCTTGCCCCTTGGGTTCGCTTTCTTTATCGCACCCAGCCAGCACTAAAAGGATTAAGGCAATTACAAAGCGCATCTCTGATTCCAATAGCATGTGGGGCGGCCGGTTTGGCGAAGGCCCTGGCGTTATCATGCGCGAGATAAATGCCTCCATCCCATTCGACAAGCGTCTTTGGCAGGAAGACATAGCCGGCAGCAAAGCGCATGCCGATATGCTGGCCGCCAACGGGATTATAACGGCGTCAGACAATGCCGCGATCCAAAGCGGACTCGATAGCATTTACGCCGAATATGCAGCCAATGGCGTGCCCGAAAACCTCACGCTTGAAGATATTCATATGGTCACCGAAACGCGGTTACGTGCTTTGGTGGGTGAGCCTGCGGCACGGCTGCACACCGCGCGGTCGCGCAATGACCAAGTCGCCACCGACTTCCGCCTTTGGGTGCGCAATGCGACCCATGAAATCGATGCGGGCCTGCGCGCATTCCAGTCGGCGCTGGTGACACGTGCCGAAGAACATGCCGATAGCATCATGCCCGGCTTCACGCATTTGCAGGTCGCCCAACCCGTCACGCTTGGCCATCATCTGATGGCTTATTATGAAATGACGAAGCGCGACCGCAGCCGCTTTGCCGATTGCCGCAGCCGGTTGAACCAGTCCCCCTTGGGCGCGGCCGCACTTGCGGGGACATCCTTCCCGATCGACCGCGCCGCAACGGCATTGGCGCTTGGCTTTGACGGCCCCATGGCGAACAGTCTGGACTCGGTTTCCGACCGCGACTTCGCGCTTGAGTTCCTTACGGCCGCCGCACAAACGGCGCTTCATCTGTCGCGGTTGGCCGAAGAAATGATCATATGGGCGTCGCAGCCTTATGGTTTCATCAGCCTGCCCGACGCATGGTCGACGGGCAGTTCCATCATGCCGCAAAAGCGCAATCCCGATGCGGCTGAACTGGTGCGCGGACATGCAGGCCGGATCATTGGCTGCATGAACAGTCTGATGATCACGATGAAGGGTCTGCCGCTCGCTTATTCCAAGGACATGCAGGACGACAAACCGCCGGTGTTTGAGGCATATGACCTGCTGGCTTTGTCCATCGCCGCGATGACGGGCATGGTTGCCAATGTGACGTTTAATACACCGCGGATGCGCGACGTTGCGGGCAGCGGGTTTTCCACCGCTACCGATCTGGCCGACTGGCTGGTGCGCGAATTTGGCATGCCCTTCCGCGAGGCACATCATGTCACCGGCAGCGTGGTCAAATCCTGCGAGGCACGTGGCATAAGTCTGTCCGACATCACCGTAGACGATCTTTCTGCCATCAATCCTGCGCTGGCTGGCTGCAATTTGCCCGATCTGTCGATCGAAGGATCGGTAAACAGCCGGACGAGCGCTGGCGGCACGGCCCCTATGCGCGTAAAAGAAGCCATCAGTACCGCCAAAAAGGAACTTGAGGCATGAAACCGGCGCGCACCACCTTCATCATTGGCGTCGCGATGTGCGTTGCGGGCTGCGGCAAAGTGGGCGATTTGGAACCCCGCACGGGCAATAGCATGCCACCGCAAGCTTATGGCCAGACCACCGACCAAACGGCGAAGATTCTCACGACCCCATCGGTTCAGGCACGGCCCGGCCGCACCGACGAACTGCTGAAACGGTCCGACCGGCGCGAAGATGATCCGTTCGACATTCCGCCGGGGCAAGAGCCCAAACCGTTTGACCCCGAACAGACCGATTCGTCCGAAAAAACGCCTTCCAAATAAGTATCCCATCCTATGAACCATTTTGACCTTAAAAATGGCGTGTTACACGTCGAAGATGTCGCGCTGCCCGATATCGCGGCGGCGGTGGGCACACCTGTCTATATCTACTCGCGCGCAACGCTGGAGCGGCACGCGCAAGTGTTTCGCGCTGGCTTATCGGCCCTTGATAACCCGCATTTGGCCTTTGCCGTGAAATCCAATCCGAATTTGGCCGTGCTCAAGGTGCTCGCGCGTCAGGGCTATGGCGCGGATGTTGTGTCCGGCGGCGAAATGGACCGCGCACTTGCTGCGGGCATGGCGCCCGAAGACATCGTGTTTTCCGGCGTTGGCAAGACAGCCGAAGAAATCGTCCGCGCATTGAAGGCGGGTATTGGGCAATTCAATATCGAGTCCGAAGAAGAAGGCCGTGAGCTTGCGACGCTTGCGAACGCGTTGAACTATCAAGCGAACGCCGTGCTGCGTATCAACCCAGATGTCGACGCCGGCACACATGGCAAAATTTCAACGGGGAAAGCCGACAATAAATTTGGCGTGGGCATTCACCGCGCGACGGAAATTTATGGCCGCTTAAATGCGTTGCCTGGACTGAATATGCGCGGCATTGCGGTGCATATCGGCAGCCAGTTGACCAGCCTTGAGCCGCTGGAGACAGCGTTCACAAAAGTCGGCGTCCTAATACAGGAACTGCGCGATCAGGGCCACAAAATCACCCATGTTGACTTGGGCGGCGGCCTTGGCGTGCGCTATCGCGACGGTGACAATCCGCCTGAACCTGCCGAATATGGCGCGATGGTTGCGCGCGTGACCAAGGACTGGGGCGTGCGTTTGATGTTCGAACCCGGCCGTGTCATCGCCGGAAATGCGGGCGTCCTGTTGACGCGCGTAATTCGCGTGAAGCCCGGATCGGGCAATGCACCCTTTGCCATTGTCGATGCCGCAATGAATGACTTGGCGCGCCCCGCGCTATACGACGCGTGGCATGATTTTGATGCGGTTGAACCAAATGGCCGCAAAATGACCGCGAACATTGTGGGCCCCGTCTGTGAAACTGGCGATACCTTTGCCATGGGCCGCGAAATCGATGTTGTTGAGGCCAATGACCTCGCGATATTCCGTACAGCTGGCGCGTATGGTGCGACGATGGCAAGCACCTATAACAGCCGCGGCCTCGTTCCCGAAGTGCTTGTCGACGGCGATAAATTCGCGGTGGTGGCGGAACGTATTTCGCCCGAGACCATTCTCGCTGCCGAGCATGTGCCCGACTGGCTGAAATAAGGATAGAGACTTGGATCAGCTTCCCATTTTCGTAAATCTGAAGGGCCGAAATGTCATTTTGGTCGGTGAGGGCGAGATGGCGGATGCGAAACGGCGGCTGATTGAACGCGCGGGCGGCATTTGCGTTGACGCTGCCGATCGCGCGGCACGCATTGCCTTCGTCGCAATCGCCGAAGAAGAAGACGCCCGCATCGCTGCTGATGATTTGAAAGCCCGTGGTTTGCTGGTGAACGTCGTCGACCGCCCCGAAATTTGTGATTTTACGACACCCGCGATTGTCGACCGGACCCCTGTGTTGATTGCAGTCGGCACGGGCGGCGCGTCGGCGGGCATGGCCAAGGCCATTCGCCAGCGTATCGAAACATTGCTGCCTGAAACATTGGGTCCGCTGGCCGAAGCTATTTCCGGCGCCCGCAGCAAAATCCGCGCGCGTTGGTCCGAAGGGGCGGAGCGCCGACGTGCATTGGATCAGGGTTTCGCCGCCGGTGGCATGCTTGACCCGTTCGGCACGCATGACGACGCGACGGTCGACAATTGGATCATGCAGGCAGAAAATCCCAAGGGCGACCGGTTGATCGAAATTGCACTGGTGTCCGCCAATCCCGATGACCTTACGTTGCTCACCGCGCGGCTCCTTGGCGAAGCGGACAATGTGTTTCATGATCCCGGCGTGCCAGCGGCCATCCTCAACCGTGCGCGTGCCGATGCGGTTCGGCACGCAAGTGCACCGCCAGCGGCACCGCCCGAGGGCCTGTCACTGTTCCTGCGGTTGCCGTCGGCGCAAGGATAGGGCATGACGACAGCGTAAATAGTCGCAAGGTCTTCATTGTGTCCGCTTTCCCATCTAAAATTTGCTTTTACGGCTGTGGTAATATGGGGGGCGCCATGCTGCGCGGTTGGCTTGCCGCCGATGTTGCACCCGCCACCTTCCACATCATCGATCCGGTTGCGGAAAAGCTGCCAGAGGGCGTCCATCTCCATCGGTCGTCTGCGGCATTGGACACGGGCTTTGATGTCGTCATATTGGGCATAAAGCCGCAGCTTTTGGCTGAGCTAGCGCCCGAAATAAAACGGATCCTGACCCCCGGGGCGACATTGATATCTATATTGGCCGGGACCACGACCGATACGCTTTCTGCGCATTTTTCCGATGCGCGCATCATCCGGCTGATGCCCAATTTGGCCGCCGCGATTGGCAAGTCCCCGCTGGGTGTTTTTGCGCCGCATGACGACGCGCAGCAACGGGCCGAGATGGCATCCTTATTGGCTCCGCTGGGTGCAGTCATCTGGATCGACGACGAAGCGCATATGGACGCCGTCACGGCGCTTGCCGGGTCCGGGCCAGCGTTCGTCTATCGCTTCATTGATGCACTGACCCAAGGTGGTGAAGCCGCCGGATTGCCGCGTGATGTTGCCGCACAACTGGCGCTGGCGATGACCGAGGGCGCTGCGATCTTGGCCGCGACCTCATCGGAAACGCCAACGGATCTGGCGCGGCGCGTGACCAGTCCGGGTGGCACCACAGCCGCAGGGCTCGCGGTGCTGGATTCCGGTGCAGCGTTGAACGCACTGATGACCGATACATTGCGCGCCGCGCGTGACCGGGGCGCGGAGCTTGCCAAGGGAGACGCGACGTGAAGGTTAAAATTGCCATCATCTTAAGCTGCGTCGCTTTTGCGTCGTCGGTGTCCGCAATGGCCCCAACGCCGCCATCGACCGAACGGGCCGCCGCCAATCTTGCCAAGGCTGGCCCTATTGAAAGTTTAGACCTGTCGCAATTGGCCGACGGCATTGATGCTGGCGCGTTGAACAGCGAAGCGATTACGGCGGCCTATCTGGCGCGGATTGCAGCGGTCGATGACAGCGGCCCCATGCTCAATGCGGTCATCGCCACCTTCCCCGATGCGATTGAACAGGCGCGCGCGATGGATGCGGAACTGCGTGCCGGCAGATATCGGGGGCCAATGCATGGTATTCCGGTGTTGGTGAAGGACAATGTCGAAGTGGCTGGGCCCATCGCGACGACCGCAGGGTCATTGGCCTTGGCCGGCAATATCACCAATCGCGATGCACCGTTGATCGCGCGGCTGCGCGCGGCGGGCGCGGTCATTCTTGGAAAAACCAATTTGAGCGAATGGGCCAATATCCGGTCGGATAACTCCACAAGCGGATGGAGCGCTGTGGGCGGCCTGACCAAAAATCCACACGCGCTTGACCGCAACAGCTGCGGCTCGTCCAGCGGCAGCGGTTCTGCAACCGCTGCGGGCCTTGCGGCAGGCAGCATTGGGACCGAAACCGATGGGTCGATCACCTGCCCCGCTGGCGTCAACGGCGTGGTCGGGTTCAAACCCACCGTTGGTCTTGTCTCGCGCCGCTATATCGTGCCGATCAGCCACAGCCAGGACACTGCAGGGCCCATGACGCGTTCGGTCCGTGATGCCGCCATCATGCTCACGGCAATGGCCGGCACCGATCCGCAGGACGCCGCAACCGCCGATGCGGACACATGGCGCGGCGATTACAGCAAGGGCCTTTCCGTCGATGCGCTAAAAGGCATGCGCATTGGCGTCCTGCGCGCACCCAATGTTGACGCCGCATTATTTGATGCCGCACTTGCCACATTGAAGGCTGGCGGCGCTGAAGTCGTCATGCTGGATGGCAGCAAGATCGATCGCCAGAAAATCGGACAAGGCGAATTCAAGGTGCTTCTGACAGAATTGAAGGCGAACCTCGCGACCTATTTGCAAGCCCTGCCCGAAGGCATCGTTCCCCATAAAACGCTGGCAGATGTCATTGCGTTCAACAAGGCGAATGCCAACACGGAATTGCAGCATTTTGGGCAGGACATATTTGAAACCGCCGATAAAGAAGCCGGGCTAGACGACCCCGCTTATCTGCAAGCACTGGCAACGTCGCGCGGTCTTGCCTCGGGCGCGCTCAATCAGTTTTTTGCCCATGACAAGGTTGATGTCATCATCGCCCAGACCAACGGTCCGGCATGGCTCTCCACACTTGGCAAAGGCGACGCCTTTTCAGGGCCAAGCGCAAGCCAATTGCCAGCCGTTGCGGGCTTTCCGCATTTGACCGTGCCGATGGGTCTGTCGGCTGGCCTGCCCGTTGGGTTAAGCTTCATCGGGCCAAAATGGCATGACCATGCTGTATTAAAGGCGGGATATGCCTATGAACAGCTTTCAAAAGCACGCGTGACGCCGCAATTGCGGCCAACCTTAGAAAGTAAGTAAATGGCGTTCGGCAAACCCGACTTGGGCAGCATCGTGCCGAAAGGCACTGAATTTGATCCAGCCCTTGTGAACAAGATGATGGGCAAATTTGGCCATGGCGGGTTTCTCGACATGGAGTATGTTGGCCATGGCGCTGACTGGGTGGAACTCGCCATTGACTGGCGTGAAGACCTTGTTGCCGACCCCGATACCGGTATCCTCGCGTCGGCCGTGATCATCAGCCTAATGGACAATGCCACCAGCATGTCGATTTGGACGAAGCTGGGTGAGTTCCGGCCGCAAGTGACCATGGACCTGCGGATCGACTATCTGCGCCCCTCACCTTCGGGTGAGCGGGTATATGGCCGGGGCATCTGCTATCATTTGACCAACAGCATCGGCTTTGTTCGCGGCTTTGCGCATAATGGCAATCCGGACGAGCCATTGGCCCATGCAAGCGGCACATTCATCCGTATCGGAGACCGCATATCATGACCGATAGCCCAATTGCTCTGCCGCCTTATGCCCAAGCCTTGGACATGACGATCGTCGACGAAATCGACGGCGTGCCTGTGATCGGCATGCCCTTTACCGACCGTGTGCAAGGTCGCCCTGGGTATCTGCATGGTGGCGCGATATCCGGCTTGCTCGAAATCGCGGCCATCGCCGCCGTGCACCGCGCCTTACAGGCCAAGGGGAGCGATTCCGCCATTAAGCAAGTCAATGTCACGGTCGATTTCATGCGCGGCGGGCTCAGCCAAATGACCTATGCTGTGGGTGAAGTCACGCGGCTTGGCCGCACGATGGCCAATGTCGAGGCCCGCGCATGGCAGGATGATCGGGATAAGCCCATTGCCATGGGCTATATGCATTATCTGATTAAGGCCAAACGCGAGGACGCGGCCTGATATTACGCTTCGCCGTGCGTTTCAATGAGCGCGCTGGCGATGGCTTCTTCGGGTGATTTGTCGCCCCAGATGATGAACTGGAACACCGGATAGAAACGTTCGCATTCGTCAATCGCGACGTCGATGATAGTTTGTGCCTGATCCACACCCAACAACCCATTGGGCGCCATCAAACTGCCATGGCGGAACAACAATATGCCGTTCGCGGACCACATGTCGAAATGGCCAAGCCACAATTGTTCATTGATAAGGCCGAGCGCCGTGTACACGCTCGCGCGCTTGTCCACGGGCACGGTGATATCAGGCAAGATGATAAGCTGCAGCGCATTGTCATCTTCACGCCAGATCGCGCGGATCTGGTAGCTTGCCCAGCTGCCCTTATACTCGGCGGTAATCTCGTCCTCGCCCTCAAGCTCGAACGACCAGCCGCGCGCTTCGAACAATGCGGCGAGCATGTCTACGGGCGCGGATTCGTCCCGTTCAAATTGCTCATATTGTTCGTCTGCGTCGTGCATAAAATTGCGCCTGTTATTATGTCAGCGAGTCTGCCTCTTGACTGACTCGCGCGCAAGCAACTTGCGACGCTGCGCAACACAAGCTTGTGGGCCGACTGTGGAAAAGTTCACATCGGACGTATTAGGGGCTTATTTGGAAGGCTTGGCCTTTGCGGGCGCAGCGCCGCTTTTCGCCTTAAGTGCAGCTTCCAATGCAGCCACCCGTTTGCCAAGCGCATCAGCTTCGGCGCGGGCATTGGCCGCGAGTGTTTTCACCGCGTCAAATTCTTCACGCGACACGAGGTCCAGACCGGCGGCCCATTCGCGGGCGCGCTCACGCATGCTCGCTTCGGCTTCGCGGCCCATGCCAGCCACTGTTCCGGCAACGCCATTCAGTACCTTGGCCAAATCATCAAAAATGCGCTTTTCGCTTTGCATGTCATTCACTCCATTGCGGTCGGGAGATTAACCGCTTTTGCCTATCTGGGAACTCGTGGCGGCCACGTAAAGGCTTTCGGCATCAGGATTCAACTGATCGATCTGAAAATTCAGTATCGCGGCAAAGCTAATCCACACCAAATAGGGCACCATCAACCAAGCCGCAGCCTTGCGAACGCGCGCAAATGCGAAGGTTGTAGCAATAGCGACACCCAGCATCACAAGGATGATGAAAAACGCAGCCGTCACTTCATGCTGTCCAAAAAACAGGGGCGACCAGCTGAGGTTGATCACAAATTGCAACAGGAACAGGCCAATCGCCACAGTGCGGACCCGCGCACCGCGCGCGGCGAGCACCATCGCAAAGGCAAGGCCCATCAGAAGATATAATGTCGGCCAAACCACACCGAACACCCAGCCCGGTGGCTGAATGGCGGGTTTAATCAAGGCTTGATACCACGAGTTGTCGGCGGTTGACCCTGACATGGTACCAGAGAGAAACCCAAGAAACATCGTGAGCGGAATGATAATCAACGCCCAGCGCAATAACGACATGCGACGCTGCGATGTGGATGCGATCTGGTTCATGCCAAGGCTCCTGCCTGTTCAGCGAGTCGGGAGAAACGCCGTCGATCGACATAGTAGCACTCGGCCACAATAGAACAAGGCCGCCCGCCCCAAGGGGCAGACGGCCATGTGTCTCAATTCAGAGCGCGGAGACCGGCCCCGATTGTAATTTACTTACGTGTGCCCGAAAGGCCCATCGAACCAAAGGCACCCGCCTTTACTTCACCGGTGATAGCATCGCCCGAAACGGTTGCGGTTGCATCAAGATGCATTGGCATTGGAACAGTGATGTCCATGCCCCAGCTCAACGTGTCGCCATCGACGGTGCCATTGGCGATGTCCATTGCACCAAGGCCACCCGACATGCTGCCCGAAAAGCTGCCGCCGTCGCTGTTGACGGTCAAAACGGCCTTTTGGTCACCCATTGGGCTTTTGATTGTTACGTCCCATTGGCCATCAACTGCTGCCATATTCTTGCTCCTTACTTGGTTGTTTTACTTGCAGTGGTGTTAGC
>JBILOZ010000086.1:0-9096 GCA_044374245.1 Sphingorhabdus sp.
AACTCGTGACCCCCTGATTACAAATCAGGTGCTCTACCAACTGAGCTAAGCCGGCACTGTGGCGCCCATTGCCTCAAATGATACCAAAGGTCCAGCCCTCAGTTGCAGCTATTTCGCAATTTAATGCGGTTGGGGTCCAAAATTGTGGATTTGACGCGGATTTGCGCAGCCATGCCGCGGTGAGCAAGGCATCTGTCGCATGGTCTGTGTAGCGTTCGAGCGGTGTGTGGGGCAGGGAATCAAGCGCACTAAGAGCATCGTCCAGCCCGCCTGCATCGCGAATCTTGCTGCGGCCTTTGGCGACGCCTGCGGCGCGGGCGGCGATTGTTGTGTAGATTTCTACCACAACCGGCCCGCGTTCGGGCAAAGGGTCAAACGGCCAAATGGCGACATGGTCGCGGACATGGTTTAGAAAGCGCATGCCGGCAAAGCTTGCCTTTGCGACCTGCGATGCGCCGATCGCGTCGAAGACGGTCGAAATCTTGCCGCTGCTGTGCTTGTTTAACAACTCGCATTGCCGCCAATGTAAGAATGTCGATTTTACGCCATCGGCAGCCCCGAAATAAAAATGACGGCGATGGTGTTTTTCCAAGAACGAAGCTGCCCCCAAATCGGGATCATCGCAGATGTCGTCAACATAGGCCCAAAAAGGCTTGGCGGACGTCGGCAATGCGTCACCGGGTAAATAGGCACCGCGCGCAATCATGGGCGGCGCGAAGCTGAAGTCGAAGCCAATCAGCAAATCATCATCTTGCGCCAGCAGCCAGTCGGCCACCGCCTGACGCGACCAAATGCCGGAAGGGGCCGGAACAAGGCGCGGGGCTTCATTGCCGGCTTCGCAGACGGCAAGGGCGATGCCGGGATGGCGGCTGCCCTTTGCCCCGGACCAATCGGCACAGGCAAAACGCGTAAAGGACCGCATCAGGCGTTTTGGAAGTGGGCGGACGTCACGCCGCGTCTGGATCGGTTTTGCGGGCGCGCAGACGGTCCCAATATTGCAGCCGTTCTATGATCTTGCGTTCAAAACCACGTTCGACCGGTTGATATAGCTGCGTCGGCGGAACTTGGTCGGGCCAGTAATTGGCGCCGGAAAATCCGTCCGCGCTGTCATGGTCATACGCATATCCCGCGCCATAGCCGATGTCTTTCATCAGCTTGGTTGGCGCGTTCAATATGTTCGCGGGCGGCATTAACGATCCGGTGTCGCGTGCCAGCTTCCACGCGGATTTTTGCGCTTTATAGGCGGCGTTCGATTTTGGCGCGGTCGCAAGATAGAGACAAGCCTGAACAATGGCGACTTCCCCTTCGGGGCTGCCCAGAAATTCATAGGCGTCCTTTGCCGCGAGACATTGGACGAGCGCTTGCGGGTCGGCGAGGCCGATATCTTCGCTCGCGAAACGGACGAGGCGGCGCAGGACATATAAGGGCTCTTCGCCCGCCACCAACATCCGCGCCATCCAATAGAGCGCAGCTTGCGGATCGGAACCGCGCAAGCTTTTGTGCAGCGCGGATATCAGGTTGTAATGGCCTTCGCGGTCCTTGTCATAGACGGGCATCCGCCGCTGCAGCAGCGCCGCCATCGCAGCCGGGTCGAGCGGGTTTTCGATTGTGATGGAAAACAGCGTCTCGGCTTGATTAAGCAGGAACCGACCGTCGCCATCCGCGCTCGATATCAACGCGGATTTGGCATCGGCCGTGACGGGCAGGGGGCGCTCCATGATATCTTCTGCGCGTGCGAGCAATGTTGCCAATGCGGCGTCATCAAGACGGTGGAGCACCATGACCTGCGAACGCGACAGCAACGCGGCGTTCAATTCGAACGACGGGTTTTCCGTTGTGGCGCCAACGAGCGTGACGAGACCGCTTTCGACAAAGGGCAGAAATCCGTCTTGCTGCGCGCGGTTAAACCGGTGGATTTCGTCCACGAACAATAAGGTTTGCTTGCCGGTTCGTGCCATCGTCTCGGCTTCGGCAAACGCCTTTTTGAGGTCCGCAACGCCGGAGAAGACGGCGGAGATCGGCTTATAATGCATGTTGACGGCATCCGCCAGCAAACGCGCAATGCTCGTCTTGCCAGTGCCTGGCGGGCCCCAGAGGATCATGGACGACAATTTGCCCGCGGCCACCATCCGGCCAATGGCGCCCTCTGGTCCGGTCAGATGCTCCTGACCAATGACCTCGCTCAGCTGCGCCGGACGAAGCTTATCCGCCAGTGGCGCTGTTTTCGGCAGCGTTTCTGTTTGTGCGGGCTCGTCGTGAAAAAGGTCGCTCATGTGTATTGGGATCCGGTACCGAGCAGGCTGCCTAACACATGCACCGCGTCAGCGCGCAGCAATATCACGCGCGGCACGTTGACGGATGAGGCGCAGGTAGGTGTCTGCAACAGTCTGGTTGATCGCATCCCAGCTATAATCATGTGACCTGCGTTCACCGGCGCCGCCATGATCGGCGCGCAGGTCTGTATTTACGCAATAAGCCTGCAACGCGTCGGCATATTGTTTGATTGCGCCCGGCGTTATAAGGCGTCCCGACACTTTGTCTTCGACTAGGCTCTGGCTACCCGTTGCTTTTGCGGCGACGACGGGCAGCCCGCAGGCCATTGATTCCAGCGTTACGTTGCCAAATGCTTCCGTGACCGATGGGTTGAAAAACACATCCATGCTCGCGACGGCCCGGCCGAGATCCGCACCGACCTGAAAGCCTGCAAATTTGGCATCTGGTATCCGCGATTCAAACCATGCACGTGCGGGGCCATCTCCTATCACCAAAACCTGATGCGGGACGTTACGTCGCTTGAGTTGGTCAATGGTGTCGGAAAAGACATCAAGACCCTTTTCCATAACCAGACGGCCCAGAAATCCGATGACAGGTATATCGTCCGACATGCCAAGCCCGCGTCGCCACTCCATATCGCGGCGACCCGGATTAAAAATTTCCCTGTCGACACCACGCGACCAGATGTCGATGTCGTAGTTCATCCGCTGTTCGCGCAAGACCTGAGCGAAGCTTTCGGACGGTGCAACCAAGGCGTCGCATTTGCGATACAGGCGACGGATCCATGCTTCCACGACCGGTTCGATGAAGGACAGGTTATAGTAACGGAAATAGGTTTCGAAACGGGTGTGCACCGAACACAGAACGGGAAGTTTCTGCTTTTTTGCCCATTTGACGGCCTTGCGTGAAACGCGGTCAGGGCTTGCGATGTGGACTATATTTGGATTGAACGCCTCAAGATCACGTCGAACGCTTCGCGATAACGACAATGGTATGCGATATTCGGGGCGAAAGGGAATGGCCATTGAAGGCACCGACACCAGATCGCCCGTTGCTTCAAACGCGGGATTTTCTACGGTAGGCGAATAAACACGCACCGACGCGCCTTGGCTTAAAAGATATCCCACCAGCCGGTTGAGCGCCTGATTGGCGCCGTCACGTACATAGTTATAATTGCCGCTGAAGAGCGCAATGCGAAGGTCGCTGGTCTGCATCGATGGGCTTTTATCGGTCGTAAAGCAAAATGCCAATGGGAATGCTGCATTTGGTGGGATATGTCGTTGCGATGATCTTGACCCAAGTCGATACGCTGCTGATTGGCGGCCCCAAGCCCTTCCGCGTTGACGGCACGATGAGCGCCATGGCCCGTGCGCCTGTGGATCGGCCCGTGATGCTAGGCAAACTGGGGTTTGAAGGCGATCAGGTGGCGGACCCAACCGTGCATGGCGGCGTTGATAAGGCGGTGCATTTTTATCCCGCCGAACATTATCCCAGATGGATTGCCCATTTTGCAGCGGAAGGATTTACGAATCCGAAACTGGATTACGCTGGCGCCTTTGGTGAAAATATTAGTGCATCGGGTCTGACCGAGGACAAGCTGCGCATCGGTGACAGGCTTCGGATCGGAAAGGCCTTGGTTGAGGTCGCGCAGGGACGTCAGCCATGTTGGAAGCTGGACCATCATTTCGGCGTGCATGGCCTGTCCGGGGTGGTCATCAGCTCAGGCCGCTGTGGCGGCTATTTCCGCGTTATGGAGGAAGGCGAAGTCGCACCGGGTGACCGCATAGAGCAGGTCGAACAGGCGGGGCATGACTGGACGGTCGCCCGCACGTTCAAACTGCTGATCGGCGGCGGGCATAAGGCGGCGGATTCGCTGGCAGAATTGCATGCGCTTTCGCAGCTTGAAACATTGGCCGAATCCTGGCGCATACGCGCCGCCAAACTCGCCGCGCAGCTTTAACGGCAGTTTATTCGTCTATTTCGTCCGTGTCGGGCGATGGCGCGAACAACCGGATGCGCGTGACCCGTTTTTCGTCCGCTTCCAATATTTCCAGTTTCCACCCGCTGGCTTCGTGGGTGAGCATTTGGCCGACATCGGGAACTTGCCCGGCAATAACAAACGCGAGTCCGCCCAGCGTGTCGACATCTTCCTCAACTTCGGACAGCTTGCGGTCAATGGCTTCAGCGAGATCGTCAAGCTCAGCGCGCGCATCGGCTTCCCACATGACGGGGCTTAATTGCGCGAACATCGCTTCGGGTTCTTCGTCATGCTCATCTTCGATTTCACCGACGATTTCTTCAACAAGGTCTTCAATCGTCACAAGACCTTCGGTGCCGGAATATTCGTCGAGAACGATGGCCAAGTGCGTGCGCGTCCGGCGCATTTCGTCGAGCAACGCCAATACGCTCATATTCTGTGGCACAAACCGCGGCTGACGGATGAAGGCTTCCAAGCTCTCGGGAGGCTGCTCGCCCGATGCAAGAACGGCGAACACGTCCTTGATATGAATCATGCCGATGATGCTGTCCAACGTGTCGCGATAGACGGGCAGGCGGCTGTGCCCATGTTCGGCAAAGGCCGCGATGCAATCAGCAAAGCCAGCGCTTTCCTCAATGGCGACAATATCGCTGCGGGGCACCATGACGTCGTCAACCCGGTGCTCGCTAAAATGCAAAAGGTTGCGCAACATGGTGCGCTCAACCGCGGTCAGGTCGCCGCCATTGTCCGATTGGTCGGCATCGTCGCTGTCTTCTTCGTGTTCAGCGATTGCTTCTTCAAGCTGCTCACGCAACGTCGGTTCGTGATCGCGGCCAAAAAACATCGTTTTCAGCCGCTGCCATATTCGTCCGTCGTTATCGTCGTCGGTTGCGGTTCTTGCACCGCTAAAACTGTCACCCTCGGGCATAATGGAAGCGTATTGGCCTCTTTTTAGTGGAATTAGGCATCATATGGATTGTGAAGCCCCATGGATGCAAGCGCTTTTACCTCTAACGCCTCCATGGCTTCGGCCTCTTCGTCGTCAACATGGTCATGGCCAAGCAAATGCAACATGCCGTGGATCACCAAATGCGTTGCATGGTCCGCGACGGAAATTTGCTTTTCCTCCGCTTCTGCAGCGCAGGTTTCATAGGCCAAGATGATGTCGCCCAGCATGATTTCCGGCGCGTTATAGGTTCCATCCAGCAAGGCGTCGATTTCGTCATCGTCGAGCATGGGAAAGGACAGCACGTTGGTTGGCTTGTCCTTTTCGCGCCATTCACGATTCAGTGCATGCACTTCTGCATCGTCCGATAGCTTGACGCTGACGCTCATCGGGACGACCGGGTCCGCCAGTTCAGGGATTGCGGCAAAACGGACAGCCGCATCGACCGCCTTTTCGACTTCACTTTGCCCGAAATTGCAGCTGCCCCATGGCAAGCCGATGTCTAGTTCGACGTCAATCACGCCCGCCCTCATAGGCATCGACGATCCGTCCGACCAATGGATGACGGACGACGTCGCTGCTATTGAAGCGGATGGTTTGAATGCCGTCGACCCCTTCGAGGCGTTGAACCGCGTCATTCAGGCCAGACATCCGTTCGCCACCGGGGATATCGACCTGATGCGGGTCTCCGCAAATGACCATGCGGCTGTTCATACCAAAACGGGTCAGAAACATCTTCATCTGCGCGGCAGTTGTGTTCTGGGCTTCGTCGAGAATGATAAAGGCGTCAGCGAGGGTGCGCCCGCGCATGAAGGCGATAGGGGCGATTTCGATTTCGCCCGAAGCGATGCGGCGTTCGACCTGTTCGGCGGGCAAGCAGTCGTACAACGCATCGTAAATCGGACGCAGATAGGGATCGACCTTTTCCTTCATATCGCCGGGTAAGAAACCAAGCCGTTCGCCCGCTTCGACCGCGGGACGCGAGAGGATAAGGCGTTGCACGGCGCCGGTAATCAGCATCGCCACAGCCTGCGCGACGGCTAGATATGTTTTTCCGGTTCCTGCTGGTCCAAGTGCGAAGATAATCTCGTCGCGCGCCAATGCCTCCATATAGGGGATTTGCGTGGCGGAACGCGGCACTAAGGTTTTCTTGCGCGTGCGGATCATGATGCCTGGGGCGGCATTGTCTTCCTTGCGCAATATGCCTTCCAGCGTCGGTTCGGCGGTCATTGCGATAATCGACTGCACGGCTTCGGAATCCATTTCTTGTCCGCGCGAAATGCGCGAATAAATATCGTTGAGAACATCGCGTGTCCGGCCAATCGCACCAGCTTCACCTTCGATTTGGACGCGATTGCCGCGGGCCGAGATATAAACGCCAAGCCTGTTTTCAATTGTCACCAGGTTGCGATCAAATTCGCCAAACACCGCATTGATAAGATGTGGTTTGTCGAAGCTCATTTCCAGCCGGGACAGGTCACCGGCTTGCGCTTGGGCTTTTTTGGCCATTCAGGCGGCTGCTCTCATCGTTGGTTCACCTTTTAAGCTAAGGGGGCCAGAATCGGTTATCTGAACGCTAACAATATTGCCGATAGAAAGGTCCGGCGCAAGGACATGAACCGATTGCAGCCAAGGTGATTTGCCAATCAATTGACCTTCAAATTTGCCCGGCCGTTCAAGAAGAACATCGCAGGTTTTTCCAACGGTATTTCGGTTGAACGCGGTTTGATCAGCAACGATTTGCGCCTGCAACCGCTGGAGCCGTTCGTCCATGATTTCCATCGCGATCTGGTCGGCCATATCGGCGGCGGGCGTGCCGGGACGTGGGCTATATTTGAACGAATATGCCTGCGCATGCCCGACTTCACGTACCAAGCGCATGGTGTCTTCAAAATCGTCTTCAGTCTCGCCCGGAAAACCGACGATAAAATCACCCGAAAACGCGATGTCAGGGCGCACATTGCGGACGCGGTCCAAAATGCGCAGATAGCTGTCGCGGCTGTGGCTGCGGTTCATCGCTTTTAATATGCGGTCAGAGCCGGACTGCACGGGCAGGTGGAGGAACGGCATCAGCTTTTCGACATCGCCATGCGCGGCAATCAGCCCCTCTGTCATGTCGTTCGGGTGGCTCGTCATATAGCGGATGCGGCGCAGGCCGGGAATTTTGTCGAGCGCGCGGATGAGGCCATCGAGACCCTGCAACTGACCCTTGTCATCCTCGCCATCCCAAGCGTTAACGTTTTGCCCCAACAAAGTGATTTCTGCGGCACCCGCGTCAACGATGGCCTTTGCCTCGTCAATTAGCTCGCTCCAGCCGCGCGAAATCTCCGCGCCGCGCGTGTAGGGCACAACGCAATAGGTGCAGAATTTGTCGCAGCCTTCCTGAACCGTCAAAAACGCAGAGGGCGCTTGCTTGCGGCGTGCAGGCAATTTGCCGAACTTATCGAGACCGGGCAGGTCAAGGTCGACCACGCGTTCACCGCGTCCGACCGCTGCAACCATCTCTGGCAGATTATGATAGGCCTGCGGGCCGACAACGATGTCGACTTCGGGCGCTCTGCGGCTAATCTCGCCGCCTTCGGCTTGCGCGACGCATCCGGCCACGGCAATGACGGGGCTACTGCCGTCCTTGCGACGCAAGCGGCCGATTTCGGAATAGACCTTCTCTGCGGCCTTTTCACGAATGTGACAGGTGTTCAGCACGACGAGATCGGCATTTGCCTTTTCATCGGCGGGCGTCATGCCTTGGCTTTCGAACATTTCGGCCATGCGTTCGCCATCATAGACGTTCATTTGGCAGCCGTAATTTTTGATCGAATAGGTTTTGGGAGAATCCGTGCTCATAGCGCGCGTCTATACATAGCGCAGTGTGCCGCCGCCACCCTCCATCGCTGCACCTATGCGCGCACGCACTTCCGCGGAAATCGCCTTGCGGTCGGGGTAATGCAGGGGATCAAACGGCTCGAGAAAATGCAGGGTCGCCGTAATTGGTTTCAGATAAGACAAAAGCCGCCAGAAATTCTCGGTCACTTTTTCATCGCCGACCCACGCGACACGCGGCGTATGGTGCCCGTAGCTTAGAAATACCGGCTGAACGAGCATGCCTGATGGTGGCGGAACGAGTGCGGCAAATAACGATGGTTTGAACGGCAAAAGGCCCGAACCGTCATGGGTTGTGCCTTCCGGGAATATCGTGACCGGTTGATCGCCCGTCATGGCCGCGCGCAGATCTTCCACCTGATTCCCGACACTGGCGCGGTTTTCGCGGTTCACAAAGATGGTATTGTTGATTTTGCAAAGCCACCCAATCAATGGCCAGCCCGCAATCCCGTCATTGGCGACAAAGGTGCAACCCGTAACGCCTGACATCACGGGAATGTCGATCCAGCTATGATGGTTGGCGGCGTAAAACACATTCGCGCGCACCCGCTGCCCAGTGGTGGCGGTTGCAATACCGCTGGTCCAGCTGATCGACAGCAGGAACAGGCGCGGCCATGGCGATGGCCGGTTGAGAAGCCGCCAGAGATTGTGGAGGAGCAAGCTCGTTACCAAGCTGGCGGCCATCAGCAGCAGCCGGGCGGCAAACAAACATTGGCCAGCTAAAAATGCAGCGGGGTTGCGGCGCTTAATCCTTGCGGTCGATGGCGACGCCATAGAGTTCCATGCGATGGTCAACGAGACGGTAGCCGAGGCGCTCTGCAATGATTTTCTGCAACGCTTCCAGTTCGGGGTCGACGAATTCAAAAACTTTGCCGGTTTCGACGTCGATGAGGTGATCATGATGTGCTTCTGGCGACGCTTCATAGCGTGCGCGCCCGTCACCAAAGTCATGCCGGTCCAATATGCCCGCTTCTTCGAACAAGCGGACAGTCCGATATACGGTGGCGATTGAAATCTT
>JBILOZ010000087.1:0-9025 GCA_044374245.1 Sphingorhabdus sp.
ACTTATGGGCCGCCTCGCTGCGAACACGCAGGTTGGATACAGCTTTGATCAGGAATTTTACACCAGCGATGCGGTGTTCAAAGCGGACTTTGATGAAATCATCAGCCAGAAATGGCTGCTGGCCGGTCATGTGTCGCGCATCCCGGAAAAGGGTGATTATTTCCTGTACCGGGTCGGTAATGAACAGATTATTGTCATTCGCGAAAACAGCGAAAGCGTCCGCGCATTTTTCAACGTCTGCCGTCACCGGGGTTCGACGATTTGTCAGTCGGAAAGCGGAAATGCGCCGCGTTTGGTCTGCCCCTATCATGCATGGACATTTGGGCTTGATGGCCGCTTGATCTCCGCGCGGTTAATGCCGGAGGATTTCGACAAAGCCGAAAACAGTCTGTTCGCGTGCCACATCCGCGTTTTTCATGGCCTGATTTTCATCAACATGAGCGAGGGCGAACCGGACGATTTTGACGCGACCTTTGGCGACATGGGCGCAATTCTCGACTATCACGGTTTTGCTGATGCCCGGATCGCGCACGCCGGCAGCTATCCCACGACCGCCAATTGGAAGCTGGTCATCGAAAATTTCTTTGAATGCTATCATTGTGTGCCTTCGCATCCGGAATTCTGCTCAATGCATGCATCAGAGTCGATCGTTGCCGTTGGCGCTGGGCCAAGTTCGGGGCCTGCTGACGCCATTGCAAGCTTCACACCCAAGTTGCAGGCTTGGGAAGAGAGTGCAGCAGCGGCAGGTCGGCCAATTGGTAATATCGATGACGCCCCCGAAAGCAGCCACCTGCGTCTGTTGATGCAACGGATGAACAAGGATGGCTGGTCATCGGAAACGCAAGATGGCTCGGCGCCTGCGCCATTGATGGGCAAAAGGACAAAGGCAGATGGCGGCCGGATGCACCTTAGCTTCAGCCCGTTCAGCCAAATTGTTGCCGACGACCATTTCGCTATCCTGTTCCAGTTTACGCCGCGCGGCGCGCTGGAGACCGATGTGGAAATGATCTGGATTGTCGATGGCCGTGCGACGGAAGACCAGGTTGACATTGAAAAGATGATCTGGGGCTATCACGCGACAACCACGCAGGACAAAGTCATCACTGAAAACAATCAGGCCGGCATTATGTCGAGCCGTTACCGCCCCGGTCGCTATTCCGACCAAGAGGGCAGCGTTCTCAACTTCCAGAAATGGTATTTGAACCAGTTCGGGCTGGCGCGCGCCGAGTGACCATCGCCGCCAACATGCGGGCAGTTTTGCTGACCGGCCATGGTGGTTATGAAAAGCTGGAATTGCGTGATGATGTGCCGGTACCAAAGCCGGGTGTTAATGACGTCCTGATCCGTGTTAGCGCGGCGGGCGTCAACAATACGGATATCAACACGCGGATTGGCTGGTATTCCAAATCGGTCGCAGAGGCGACGGACGTTGGCGCTGCAGAAGGACTTGAAGGCGCGGGCGACGATGGCTGGTCCGGTGCCACATTTCAATTTCCGCGCATTCAGGGTGCAGATGCTTGCGGGAGGATTGTCGCAGTCGGCGATAATGTCGATCCCGCCCGCATCGGTGAACGGGTCTTGGTCGAACCCGTCTTTTGCGGCGCGAGCCGTTACGACATTCTCTATTTCGGTTCGGAAGTCGATGGCGGCTTTGCGGACTATGCCTGCGTTCCATCGGTTCATGCGCACCGCGTTGAATCTGCGTTATCGGACATCGAACTGGCTAGCTTTCCCTGCGCTTACGGAACTGCGGAAAACATCCTGACCCGTATCAATCTGCAGGCTGGTGAGCGTGTACTCATCACGGGTGCATCAGGTGGCGTTGGCTCGGCAGCAGTCCAGCTTGCGAAACGGCGCGGGGCAGAGGTCATCGCCATGGCGGCGGATGCAAAGGCCGATAGCGTCCGCGCGCTGGGTGCATCCCACGTCATTCCGCGCGATGCCAATTTGCTATCATTGTTCGGGCAAGAGCACTTCGACGCCGCTGTCGATATTGTCGGTGGTACGCAGTTCGGCGAAATCCTGAACGTCCTAAAGCGCGGGGGCCGCTATGGCGTATCGGGTGCGATTTCGGGGCCTGTTGTCGATCTTGACCTTCGGACGCTCTATCTCAAGGATTTGCGGCTGATCGGTTGCACGGTTTTAGAACCGCAGGTTTTTGCAAACCTCGTCTCCTATATTGAACGCGGAGAAATCCGGCCGGTGGTTGCAGCCACCTATGACCTATTCGACATCGTCAAAGCGCAAGAAGCGTTTTTGACGAAGCAGCATGTCGGAAAGATTGTGCTGTCGCTTTAGTCGACAGTTTCAATCAGCTCGCCGATACGTCCAACGATTTCGTCGATATGCGCTTTTTCGAGAATGAGCGGCGGCGACAATGCGATGATGTCGCCGGTCGCGCGGACCAATAAACCATTGTCGAAGCATTTGTGGAACAACTGCATGCCCCGCTTGCCAACGCCGCCTGCATGTGGCGCAAGCTCTATGGCAGCAACAATGCCCATATTGCGGATATCGATGATGTGGCGTTTGCCCTTCAGGCTGTGCACTGCATCCTGCCAATAATTGTGCAGCGAGCTTGCATGCTCAAAAATCCCCTCCGACTTGTATAGATCAAGCGTCGCAAGGGCTGCTGCCGCTGCCAAGGGGTGGCCGGAATAAGTGTAGCCGTGGAACAATTCGATGCCATCAGGGCCGCCCTCTACGACACCGTCATGGATGTGGCGGCTGACGGCGACTGCGCCCATAGGCACAGCGGCGTTGGTAAGGCCCTTTGCCATCGTGATGATGTCTGGCGTTACGCCGAGCGTTTCGGATGCCGTGGTACCGCCGACACGGCCAAAGGCAGTGATAACTTCGTCAAAAATCAGCACAATGCCGTGCTTGCGCGTGATCTCACGCAGTTTTTCGAGATAGCCAATCGGGGGCACCAGAACGCCGGTTGACCCCGCCATGGGCTCAACAATTACGGCGGCAATGGTTTCGGCGCCATGCAACGCGACGATAGCCTCAAGATTATCGGCCAGATGCGCGCCCCATTCTGGGCGACCCATGGTGAATGCGTTATGTTCCAGATTATGGGTATGCGGCAGATGGTCGACGCCCGTTAACAAGGTGCCAAATTGCCGCCGGTTGTTGACGATACCGCCGACCGAAATGCCGCCAAAACCGACGCCATTATAGCCACGTTCACGTCCAATCAGGCGCGTGCGCGTGCCTTGTCCGATGGCGCGCTGATAGGCGAGCGCAATCTTCAATGCGGTGTCGACCGATTCGGATCCCGAATTGGTAAAGAAAATGCGGTCCAGCCCCTCAGGCATGATCGTCGCCAATCGCGACGCCAGTTCAAACGCAAGCGGGTGACCCAATTGGAATGGCGGGGCATAGTCCAGCTCTGCGGCGCATTTCTGGATGGCCTCGACAATCGGCGCGCGGCAATGGCCTGCGTTTACCGCCCATAGACCCGCGGTACCGTCAAGGATCTGACGTCCGTCGTCGCTGGTATAATGCATGTCCTTTGCCGACGCCAGCTGACGCGGCGTGGTTTTGAACGCCCGGTTCGCAGTAAACGGCATCCAAAATGCCGCTAGGGGGTCGTTTTCCAGTTTCATCCATTCGCTCCAGCAACCAGTTTCATATGCTTATGCGATAAGCAGGCCATTATCCGTGATTGAAAAGATTGTTGCGTCCGGAAAATTTTGGTGGGCATTAACTTTTCCGCTGCTTTGCTTGCACGCGGCATTTGACCCAATATCCAAGCAGAAAGAGCGCTGCCACGAGAACGCTGGTCCAAAGTTCAATCGCGTGCGATGTCGAAACGCCCATCAGCACCAGAACGCCGACCATCCCGGCAATGGCCGTCCATGTGCCATAGGGGTGGAACCACATTTTGAGCTTCAGCTTTTCAGGCGCAGTCGCTTCGAAATCGGCGCGGAGCCGCAGCTGTGCCCAAGCAATCAGCAGATAGATAAACAGCATGACCGCACCCGAAGCATTCACCAGAAAATTGAACACCCTGTCCGGCGACAGCACCGATGCGGCAAGTGCGAAATAGCTAAAGAGGCTCGCGATCAGGATCGCACGGGCGGGCACTTTCGCTTTGCTCAGTTGCACACAAGATTGCGGCGCATCACCATTTTTGGCGAGACCGAACATGGCGCGTGACGTGATATAGATGCCCGAGTTCAGGCACGACAACACGGCTACAAGCACGATGCTATTCATAATCAGATCGGCGGCGGGATAACCCATGACGCGCAAGGCTTGGGCAAATGGCGATACGCCAACTTCGATTTCGTTCCATGGCACGATGGAGACGATCATGAGGATCGACAATACAAAGAATATGAGAATGCGTGTCGATACCGATATGGTCATACGCGCGATGGTGCTTGCGCCATCTTCCGATTCTGCCGCAGCCAGTGTGGCGATTTCGGCGCCGCAAAGCGAAAATATTGTCGTCGATACGCCAACCAAAATGGCCGCTATGCCCGCTGGTGCAAAACCACCATGTTCGGTCAGGTTCGAAAATGTCGGGCCGGAGGGCGACGTGATGCCTGTGGCATAAGCAGCGGTCGCAAGAATGAAGACGATAATCGCAACAACCTTTGTCGAGGCGAACCAGAATTCGAATTCGCCGTAGGATTTGGCGGACATCAAATTAACCGCGGTCAATATCGCCATCAACGCCACACCGATTTGCCAAATTTCAAGCATCGGAAACCAGCTGTTTATAATCTTCGCGCCCGCAATTGCCTCAATCGCGATCACGACGACCCAGAAATACCAATAGAGCCATCCGACAAGAAATCCCGCCCAATTACCGACGCCGGTACGGGCAAAATCAGGAAAGGTTTGAACACCGGGCATCGCCATGGCCATTTCGGAGATCATCCGCATGACGAGTAAGACGAGAAATCCAGCCAACGCGTAGCTTATAACGGCAGCAGGCCCGATTGTGCTGATCGCCGTCGATGAACCAACAAACAGGCCAGCACCGATGATGCCGCCAAATGTGATCATCGAAACATGCCGGGACTTGAGTGTCCGGCTAAGTTCGTTCGCACCCGTTCCTGCTTGTGGCGTCGCTAAGCGTGTGTCCATGTGTCGGATCCCCCCTCGTTCAAAACGGTTCTAGCTTCGAAACACGCGATCTGTAAATGACGGCTATCAAACAAATGTGATACAAGCCGCCTTTCGTGGCGAAAAGTGGAAACGCACGGGTTATAATTTTTGCTTATAAGCCGCGGCATTAGACTGACATGCGCCTGATGGGCTGATATGGCTTGGGCGAGGGGATGTAATAACCGCAATGGCCACCGTCTTAACTGACCACCGAAAAGAAAAAATCGCCACGATTGAGGCGCTGGATGCGCGGCTGCGTTGGTTGTCGTCATGGATTGTCCATAACGCCAACCATTTACGGGAGAAGCGCGACGGCCTGAAGGTTGGCGGGCATCAGGCCAGTTGTGCGTCGATGACGGCGATTATGGCGGCGCTGTATTTCCATGCGCTTCGCCCGCAAGACAAGGTGTCGGTGAAGCCCCATGCAGGCCCCGTGCTGCAGGCCATCCATTATTTGCTGGGCCATCAATCACTGGCGCAATTGCAGCGGTTTCGCGCATTGGGCGGCGCACAAAGTTATCCGTCACGCACCAAGGACAAAATCCCGGTGGATTTTTCAACCGGCTCGGTTGGATTGGGCGTTGCTATTACGGCCTTTTCCAGCCTCGTTCAGGATTATCTTGTTGCGCATGGGTCGCTAGATGAAGCGGATGCCGGCCGGATGATATCGCTGATGGGCGACGCCGAGCTTGATGAAGGCAATATCTACGAATGCCTGATCGAAGCCTATAAGCACGACATTCGCAATTGCTGGTGGGTGGTTGATTATAACCGCCAGTCACTGGACAGCACGACCGCGGACCGCATGTTCCGACGCTTTGATGATATTTTCGAAACCTGCGGCTGGCGTGTTGTCACGTTGAAGAATGGCAAGTTGCAGCGCGCGGCGTTCTCGCGGCCTGGCGGAAAATCGCTTGAGGACTGGATTGAAAACTGTCCAAACGCTGATTTTGCGGTGCTCACTTATAAGGGCGGTGCGGCGTGGCGCGAACGGTTGATCGCGGACATTGGTGGTAAGCCGCATGTGGCAAAGCTGCTCGACAGTTTTGACGATGACGGTTTGGCGGCCCTGATGACCAACTTGGGCGGGCATTGCATCGAGTCTTTAATGGATGCGTTCGACAGCGCCGATGATGAACGACCGACATTGTTTATCGCCTACACCGTTAAAGGCTACGGCCTGCCGCTTGCGGGGCATAAGGACAATCATTCGGGGATGATGAACCCCGCGCAGATTGAGCAGCTTCGCGTCAGCATGGGCGTTGAGGTCGGGCAGGAATGGGAACCATTTGCCGGATTGGGTGGAAATATCGCGGCGCGGTTGAAAGACTTTGTCGGGCAGAGCGTTCTCGCGCACAAACCGCAAGAGCCCGATGCGCCCGTGATAGCGGTGCCCGAGCGCCTTCCTGTGCCGTCTGGTGATGTTCAGTCGACACAAGCCGCCTTTGGCAATGTTTTGCTCGATCTCGCCAAATCCTCTGAGACATTGGCCGACCGTATCGTGACAACCGCGCCTGATGTTACCCAGACGACCAATTTGGGCGGCTTTGTGAACCAACGCGGGCTATTCCGCCGATCCGACGTGGCTGATATCTTCCGTGATGCCAAAATCCCATCGGCACAAAAATGGGCTGCCCATGCCGCGGGACAGCATATTGAGCTCGGGATTGCGGAGAATAATTTCTTTCTTTTGCTCACGTCGCTTGGGCTGGCTGCACCGCATTTTGGAACGCGGTTGATACCCGTTGGCACGGTGTATGATCCCTTTATCGCGCGCGGATTGGATGCGCTGAATTATGGTTGCTACTCCGATGCCCGTTTCTTGCTCGTTGGAACGCCGTCCGGACTGACCTTGGGACCAGAGGGCGGTGCGCACCAGTCGATCAATACGCCGCTGATCGGGATGGGCCAGCCTGGCCTTGCTTATTACGAACCGGCTTATGCCGATGAAGTCGCATTGTTCATGCGCTGGGCATTTGAGCATATGCAAAAGCCCGACGGCAGCTCGGTATATCTGCGCCTGAGCACGCGGCAAGTGCCGCAGGTGCAACGCGCCGGTACCGAATGGGAGGCGGACGCGTTAAAAGGCGGCTATTGGTTACGACAACCTGCACCCGGCGCCGAAGCGGCTATTGTTTTTACAGGGGCAATTGCCCCTGAAGTTCTGGCTGCTTTTGACCAATTAGCGGATGATATTCCCGGATTGGGCGTGTTAAATGTGACGTCGCCCGATGTGCTGCATCGCGACTGGTCTGCCAGCAAGGCCGCACGCTGGACTGATAAGCCCATGCAAATGTGCCATGCCGAAGATCTGTTGTCGGTTTTGGCACCTGACGCTGGGCTCGTGACGGTCATTGATGGTTCGCCAGGCGCGTTGTCGTGGCTGGGTGGTGTGACAGGCATGCGGGTAAGTCCGCTTGGTACGGATCGTTTCGGCCAGACGGGGGATCTCATCGATCTGTACGACACCTACCGCCTTGATGCGGCTGCCATCATTGATGCGATGGCGGAGCTGTTTCTGAAACGCTAGACTGGCCCATCGCGCTGGCCCGGCCCTGCTAGGGATGGCTTTGGCGCGCCCTACAGGAGTCGAACCTGTGGCCTCTGCCTTCGGAGGGCACTTAATGATTAAAATAATTGTTATAAATCAATAACTTATTATGTATTTTTGGATCGTGTGCACGTTTTGTGCATTTTTTAGCTGTGTAAAATTGGGTATTTTCTACTGGTTTTACAGATAGTTATGGTCATTTTTCTATCCTACTTCGGTCCGTCTTGTTCATCAGTCCGCATTAAAGATCAAAGGACACTGATCTTTGCCAAAAATGCCATTAGAGCTATACCAAAACACAGATTTTTTCACACTCCAACCCGTCCAGTACGAACAAACTAAAGAATCTTGATCATCTTTCGAGAAGCTGCCGTGCCCTTCAACATAATAGTCTGACCCAGCTAGAACCTTATGCTGCCAGATCACATTGCTTATGTTCCTTTGGCCGCTTGGAACTTGTAATGCGCGAACACGCTGTGCCTACCCCTCCTGATCAGCATGGATTGATGCATATTGCGCATTGGAGCTGCGGTCGCCCGATTGGCAGGTTGCATAGAACGCTGCGATGACCTGCATCGGCGAGCGATGGTTGGGAAGACAGGAGGCGATGGCAGGTTTCATCGTAGTGACGAAGGAACGAAGATGAGACCAAAACACTCTGGCCAACCCAAGGCCTCTGCTGAACGTGTCGTGAAGGATATTCGGCATCGATTATAACCCAACTGACACTTATAAGGGTCGTACTGTCTTCGGATATTGCGACCTGTTATGAGCGCCTGCTTCATTGCTTGGTGACCATAGCGTTTGTGACCCACCCGATCCCATCCCGAACTCGGCCGTGAAACCAAACTGCGCCGATGGTACTACCGCTTAAGCGTTGGAAGAGTAGGGCGTCGCCAGGCATTGCAGCCGGCGCTCATGATATAAGTGCATTGGAAGAACCCATTCATAATTCAAAAGGCGGACCGCTGTCTTTCATTCGACGGATGTCCGCCTTTTTTCGTTTTTGCCCCGTTGAAATACAGGGCATTTTGGTGGCGCGGGATGGAGCAGCCCGGTAGCTCGTCAGGCTCATAACCTGAAGGTCGTTGGTTCAAATCCAACTCCCGCAACCAACCTTTTCTTAAAAGGTCAAAGACTTAGCGAGAGCTCCCTTCGGGGGGCTCTTTGCGTTTGTGGCTCGCTGTAAGCACTGTGGAAGCAAGAGGGGGCCGGTCACGCCGCATCGCCGTGGATCGCAATCACCTTGCAGTCCGAGAAGGCCTCCATCGACAGCCCCTCCGCCCGTTTCAGCAGCCAGTAAATCTTGACCATGGCGCGCCCTTTCCACTGCGGAGCCGGGCGTTCTTC
>JBILOZ010000088.1:0-8907 GCA_044374245.1 Sphingorhabdus sp.
CGGCCATTTCCATTGATGAGCTGATCGAGATCGTCCCTGCCCCTGATTTCCCCACGGGGCCGTTAATCCTTGGCACCGGCGGCGCACGTGCGGCCTATCGCGAAGGCAAGGGCTCCATCATGCAGCGCGCGCGCCACGAGATTGAAGAAGGAAAAGGCGATCGTCGCTCTATTGTCCTGACCAGCATTCCGTTTCAGGTCGGCAAATCCGCTTTGGTCGAAAAAATCGCCGAAGCCGCGAAGGACAAGCGCATTGAGGGCGTGTCCGACATTCGCGATGAATCCAGCCGCAAGGGCGTACGCATCGTCATCGATCTGAAGCGTGATGCGACCACAGATGTGGTGCTCAACCAATTGTGGCGCCACACACAGGCGCAATCGAGCTTTCCCGCCAATATGCTCGCCATTCGCGGCGGACGGCCTGAAGTCCTCAACCTGCGTGACATCATTGAGGCATTCATCCGCTTCCGTGAAGAGGTTATCACCCGCAGAACCAAGTTCGAACTGAACAAAGCGCGCGAACGGGCGCATTTGTTGCTTGGCCTTGTTGTTGCCGTCACCAATTTGGACGAAGTCGTCCGTATCATTCGCGGTTCTGCCAGCCCGGCCGAAGCTCGCGCTGCGCTGATCGCGCGCAAATGGCCAATTGCCGAAATCGCGTCGTACATCAAATTGGTGGAAGCGGTTGAAACCGAAGTTTCGGGCGACAGCTACCAATTGTCGGAGCTTCAGGTGCGCGCCATTCTCGAACTGCGCCTGCATCGTCTGACGGCGCTTGGCCGTGACGAAATTGGTAAGGAACTTCAGGGGCTTGCCGAAAGCATCGCAGAATATCTCGCAATTTTGGGCGACCGCGTAAAGCTGTACGCGGTTCTGCGTGAAGAGCTGGTCGCCATTGACGCCGAGTTTTCGACGCCACGCTTGTGCGAAATCACCGCCAGCTGGGACGGTCTTGATGACGAAGACCTTATGGAGCGTGAGGAAATGGTCGTCACCGTCACCCATGGCGGATACATCAAACGCACCGCACTGGCCGCTTTCCGCGCCCAGAACCGGGGCGGCAAGGGCCGCGCGGGTATGGCGACGAAGGATGAAGATGCCGTCACCGAACTGTTCGTCACCAGCACGCACACACCCGTATTGTTCTTCTCAAACATTGGTAAGGTTTACCGCCTAAAGGTCTGGAAGCTGCCCGAAGGCGGCCCATCGACCCGCGGTCGGCCCATGGTCAATCTGCTGCCATTGGGCGAAGGCGAAGTCATTTCCAACGTTTTGACGCTGCCTGAGGACGAAGCCGAATGGGGCGGCCTCAGCGTCGTATTTGCCACGGCCAAGGGCTATGCCCGTCGCAACAGCATGGACGCATTTGCCAATGTCCCAAGCAACGGCAAAATCGCCATGAAGTTTGAAGGCGAAGATGCCGATGACAAGCTGATCGGCGTGGAATTGTTAAGCGCTGAAGACGACGTCTTGCTGGCCAGCCGCAATGGCAAGGCCATCCGCTTTGCCGCGGACGACATTCGCGAATTCCAAAGCCGTGCGTCGACGGGTGTTCGCGCGATGAAGCTCGCCAAGGGGGACGAGGTTATCTCGCTATCCATCCTTCAGCGCGTGGGCACCTCGCCCGAAGAGCGCGAGGATTATCTGCGTTTTGCGCCATGGAAGCCCGAGAAGGAAGGCGAGCCCACAATGTCGGCGGAACGCATCGCGGAGATGGCGGAGCGTGAACAGTTCATCCTGACCGTATGCGCCAATGGCTATGGCAAATTGTCGTCAGCTTATGGATATCGCCGCACCGGTCGTGGTGGTCAGGGCATCACCAATATCGACAATATCGAACGCAACGGCCCCGTTGTCGCCAGCTTCCCCGCAACCAAGGGTGATCAGTTGATGCTCGTCACCGACCAGGCAAAGCTGATCCGTATGCCACTGGACAGCCTACGCGTCCTTGGCCGCGGCACCGCAGGCGTGCGTTTGTTCAACGTTGGCGACAATGAACATGTTGTCGGCGCAGCGAAGATTGACGAGAGTGATGATGAGGGGGATGCTGAAGCCACAAGCGGCGATACGCTGATAACTGAGGACGAAAATCAGCCTGCACAAGACTAAAGGTTTAAGGGGTGTGCGGTCTCACGGCGTGAGACCGTTGCTTTAAAACTCTTGCATAAGCAGGCTGTCCGGGCACGACCCAATTGCAGACGTTCATGGGTTAAAGAACCGACCATGCCAACAGTACCAATATGCTTGCGCCTATCGTGATCCAAATTGCGAGTGAAGCATCTGCGATTTGTACCCAAAAAAACGGGTGCTCCAGCATCGGACTGTCTTTCTCAATCAGCTTGGGGTCAACACCCGTTTGATAGGCCAGTGCCTCAGTGAAGCGATCCCATGTGTCACCGTCAACCGGAACCTCCGCAGGCAACGCTCTACAAAGTGACGCGTATACGTCCCCAGCAGTTAGCCAGTACGGGGCATCAGCTTTATCCAGCGTCACACCAAAGACACGTTCAACATCTTCTATAGCGTCTATCTCGTCACCATCGCCGCCAAGACCGACACTGTTTGGTGGAACGATTTTCGTCGGTTTATTGATACAACTATTTCCATTCATCGCAACGACCGCTCCCCAGCCAATGGCGGACTTTAATGAGGCCTCTCCACAAGGCGTATCTTAGTTGACCGATAATTCGGTCCCGGCAGATAAGAGAAATTGCTGAAGCCCCATATGACATCGCTTGGGCCCACCACCAGTTCCAGTCCCGCAGCCGTTGCCTTCCAAACCGGTGGAGGCCCGTCATGCGTGTCGATGATGGCGACTTGCTTGCAATCAGACAAGTCCGTCTGACAAATCCAAGCCTTGTGTAACGTATCTCCCGTGGCACCTCCCGCGGTGTAGGTCCGTTCGACAGCGGCCATGGCTCCACCGCTAATTGATAGCGATGATGTTAGGCCATCGGCCTCCAAGTTCGCGCTATCTGTCACGGAAAGAGGCTTGCTGCATCCGCAGATACCCGTGGCGAGTAACAGAAGTAAGGAGATGCCCTTCATTTGAAATAGGATAGCGTGTACTTCGGCAGTGCGCAATGTCAGCATTTACGGTGACGATGCACTTAACGCCCTCTCTCCGCTAATGGCGTGGCGCGAGACCAATCACCGCACAGCTTTCCCACACCATCCAATATTGTCATCCCCGCGAACGCGGGGATCCATGGCCGGACATGTCCGCTTAACTAACGACCGTTGTTCGAACTCCCCTCCCAGACCATGGATTCCCGCTTTCGCGGGAATGACACAGTGTGCGTGGTGACGGTGGCTTAACCCCCGACCGCACACCGCAACATCCGCTTTCCTACAAATAACCAAATAGGTTATATCATGTCTTTTGAAGGAAAGAGACATGGACCACAGCCCCGACGACATCCCTCCCCCCTCCTCGCTCCGGCATGACGCCGACGCGCGGCTGCCTGCTGCTGCGTATCTGCGTTACCAATCGCGCGCCGATGGCTGGAGCGCGGGGCGGCAGGCGGCTTTTTTGGCGCATCTGGCCGACAATGGCGTGGTTGCCGATGCGGCGCGCGCGGTGGGGATGAGCGTGAGCGGCGGCTACGCGCTGCGGCGTACCACCGCCGGCTATGTATTCAATCTGGGATGGGAGGCGGCGTTAATCATCGCGCGGCGCATCATTGCTGACCGGCTGATGACCGCCGCGATCAATGGCGAAGAGGCCCGGTGGGTGCGCGAAGAAGGCATCACCACATATACACGGCAAAATACGAAGCTGTCCCTGACCCTGCTCGACCGCGTCAATCCGGCACGGACGTTGGAAGAGGTTATGGCGGTCGCATCGCGCTTTGACCTGTTTTTACAACTGGTCGACGACGGGGTCAGCGCGGAGGAAATGTGGGATTATCTTTTCGACGATGCGCTGCCACATAGCGACATGGGCGCGCGGGAAAGGGTAAGGGCTGCGCTTCTACTTACTGAAGAATCCGCGGGTTTTAACGATGGCGAAGGCGAACCGGATGCCAATGCCGAAGAAGATGCACCGGTGGAATATAAATCAATCGACGGCCCGCCGCGGCAGACCGCCCGTTCATTCCTCTCCGGCCGGATAATGCCCGCGTTTGACCAAGGTTTGCGCCACGCCAACCGCAATCATCAACACACCGAAATAATAAAGATACCAAATCGCGATGCCCGATACCTTGGAATTTGCGAGCGGGCCAAGCTCCGCGAATATCAGCAAGTCCGAAATGACAAACAAAACCGCGCCAAACCCGACACGGTAACGGGGAAAATTGCTGCTCCACGCCATCGCCGCCATCGCGGCCAAAATGACGCTATAGGCCGCAACCTGAACCGCTTCGTCGGTGGTCGGCGGAAGACCATAAGCAATCACCGGCGTCAGCAGAAAAATCGCGATTGCGAGCAGTTTCTGGCTAAAGGTCGGCGCCACACGCCTGTGCCGGAAATACAGCCAGATGGCGACCAGATGACCGGCGGCAAAGGCCAATGCGCCTGCAACCATGCTGAATTCAATCAAACCGTCGCCCAGCGCATAAAAGGCCAAAATGATCGCCAAGGGCACAAATTCCCCCACATGATGGCGGTGCAACGCAAAGGGCACCAGCAAGCCGACGGCCGCCATTTTCCAGACCAGGGCAATCAGTCCGCCGTCGAGGGGAAGGAAGAGCCATGTTGCCGGAAAGCTGATACCTGCAACAAGGCTGGCAAGCAGCCACGGTCGTTTATGTGCGAGATCCTGTGTCAAATTGTTTCCCCAACTTATGTGCATCGTCATGCTGAACTTGGTTCACCTTCGGTGACTGACGTTCCAGCATCCATCGTGCCACGCAAACCGGAGGGCAGAGAGGATAAATGGACCCTGAAACACGTTCAGGGTGACGATAATTCGACTTTCAAATGCTTGGCTAAGCAAGAGACCCCGTCAGCACAAGCGGAATGTAATTGATCATGCCATCCGCGGTCAGCCCCGGCCCCGCACGCACGCCGATGTCGCCATGCAACCACGCAGCCATGCAGGCGGCGTCAAAGGCGGGTGTGCCTTGCGCCATCAATCCGCAGATCAGGCCGGTCAGGACATCGCCCGACCCCGCGGTTGCCAGCCATGGCGATGCATGGCGGTTGACGGCAACACGTCCGTCCGGCGCGGCGATGTGGGTTTGCGGACCTTTCAACAGCACCACCGCCCCCGACCGCGCCGCCGCAGCGTATGCTGCCGCCGCGCGATCCGCCAGATCGATATCGGGAAACAGCCGGGCAAATTCGCCGGCATGTGGGGTCATGACGTCATTTGCACACAGATGCTCGAAAAGCCGCGCAGGATCGCCCGCGAAAGCGGTGATCGCATCGGCATCCAGCACCATAGGGATCTCGCGCTTCAGCAGCGCGCAGACAATATCCGCGATGCCCGTCCCTGCCCCCGGCCCAATGGCGAGCGCCGTTACGCGGTGGTCGATACAGGCCAACACATCATCCGCCTCACGCAGCATGATCGCGGTCACATGCGCAGCCTGTTCCACAAGCGCCGCGCGATCGCCGATGATCGTCACCAACCCCGCCCCGACCGCCAAAGCCGCCTGCGCAGCCAACCGCGATGCGCCAGTTCGAAGCGGCGGCCCGCTCCACACCATCGCATGGCCCCGGCTATATTTATGCGCATCGGACGGCGGCGGGACCAGCGTTGGCCGGGCTATCGTTCGGTCTTCGGCAAGGTTAAGCGTAAATCCCATAGTCTATCTTGCCGCTTTTACCTGTGCAGCGCCAAAGATTTTTGATAGCCGCGCCACATGACCAAATCATATGACGTTCAAATTATCGGTGGCGGCCTGGCAGGGTGCGAGGCAGCTTGGCAATTGGCGCAGCGCGGAATGCGGGTGAAGCTCTCGGAAATGCGCGGTTCCGGCGACATGACGCCAGCGCACCAGACCGACGGCCTTGCCGAACTGGTATGCTCAAACAGCTTCCGTTCGGATGATGCGGAAAACAACGCCGTGGGCCTGCTGCATCAGGAAATGCGCGATCTGGGGTCGCTGATCATGCAGGCGGCTGAAGTCGCGAAGGTTCCAGCCGGATCGGCGCTGGCGGTTGACCGTGATGTTTTCTCAGAAACCGTCACCAAGCATCTGGAAAGTCATCCAAATATCGATATCGTGCGCGAACGTGTGGATTCCATTCCGGCGGACCGCCCTGTCATTATCGCCACGGGTCCGCTGACCGCGACCAACCTTGCCGAAAGCATCATGGCGAAAACGGGTGAGGACCGCCTCGCCTTTTTCGACGCAATTGCGCCGATTGTATACCATGACAGCATCGATATGGACATCGCATGGTATGCCTCGCGCTGGGACAAGGGCGAAGGTAAGGATTATATCAACTGCCCGATGGATGAAGCGCAATATCGCGCCTTTCATCAGGGATTGCTCGATTCCGAAAAGTCAGAATTCAAGGAATGGGAAACCAACACCCCTTATTTCGAAGGATGCATGCCGATTGAGGTCATGGCGTCACGCGGGTTGGATACGCTGCGCTTTGGCCCGATGAAGCCCGTCGGCTTGGATAATCCGCGCACCGGGCGTTGGGCACATGCCGTGGTGCAGCTGCGTCAGGATAATAAGCAAGGCACTTTGTGGAATATGGTCGGGTTTCAAACCAAGATGAAACATGGCGCGCAAGTCGAACTGCTGCGCACGATCCCCGGGCTGGAAAAGGCCGAATTTGCGCGGCTTGGTGGCTTGCACCGCAATACCTTCATTCGCTCGCCGATCCTCTTGGACCGTCAGCTGCGCCTGAAATCTTCGCCGCATATCCGCTTTGCCGGACAGATCACGGGCTGCGAAGGCTATGTCGAAAGCAGCGCGGTTGGCCTGATCGCCGGGATTATGACCGCGGCTGAGATTTCTGGCCGAACCGTCACCCCGCCGCCGCCTACCACCGCGCTTGGTGCGCTTTTGGGGCACATTACGGGGGATGCGCTGGCCGATGACTATCAACCCATGAACATCAATTTCGGGCTCTTCGCGCCACTGGACGAAAAAGTGCACAAAAAATCGCGTAAGGCCGCGATGACGGGCCGTGCGCGGACGGACTTAAACAGTTGGATCAGCGCGCAAAAGGTTGCGGCTTAACAGCGGCATCCCGGCTTTTCGGCCTGTTTTGGCCGGGTCTGCGCAAATTCCTTGCGGGTCAATACCTGATCCTTGTTCCTGTCCGCGCCGGCAAAGCGTTCTCCGGTGGCCGCCGCCCATTCTTCGAAAGTGAGCAAATTGTTGCCATCGCGGTCCAATGCCTTGAACGCCTTCGTTCGGCTGCCCATCATTTCGAGGCGGGAAATAAGCTCGTCCCGGTTGCGATCATAACGGTTGAAACGCATTTCCTCGCGGCTTGCCTTTGGCGCTTCGGGCGGCGCTGGGCCGAACGCGGGCGCATTGGCTCCCGCTTGGGGCAAGGCATCCAAGATCGTCTCAGGCGGCGGCGCAGCGGGGATCAGGTTCGGCTGGTTCGCCTGCGTCTGCCAGAACCAAAGCCCTGACACGACGAGCAACAATGCCGCTACACCGCCAACCAATATCCGCTGCATGACCTTCCCCCATGATGACATCACGGCGATAGGGCCACAAAGCTACCCCCCCGTCAAGGCATGGCCGATAAGCCGAAATCCGGAGACATTGCGAACCGACATGGCCAAAATGGACAAGGGACGAAGTTTGCGGCCTTTAGGCAACGCCGGAAGTGGCTGATTATCGAGCGCTCTCAATTTTGACGGGAATTCCACACGCAACGCATCAAGAGCCCATCGATGTGATAAAGCACTGATATCATATGGCTCGCCCATCCAAACTGCATACGATCCAAAAATGGCGCGACCACGCAACGCGGCATGTGCTTCAACATCCTGAGCGGCCAACTCCCCCTCGCCCAGCAGCAACTCCCATGCCGAGACCAAGTCCTGCAACGCTGACTGTGAAATGACATCTCCACACGCGCCGAGCGCTTGCAGCAAAGGCTCACCCTTTGGCCGCAGCGCAGGTTCCGCGGCAAAAGCATCGCGCCACCATGCCAATTTGATTTGCGCGATCATCGGCTCCCGCGCTTTCCGCACGATGTCGGCAAAGCGCATATCCAATTGCAGCAACAGGGTGAAAGCAGGCCGAAATACAACCGGCGTATAAGCCACCGCGAGGTTGGCGGGAGGCGACAGTTGTGATGCTGTGTCATTCATGTCGTCATTCGCTTCACATCAATAAATTTTCTATGGTTAACAATTGGGTAACCCTGCTCCTTCAAAGAACACTTACTATGACGCGCGTAGAGGGTGTCGAGAATCCATTGTGGAAACCAGGGGACAACAACTGTGAAGAATGTCGAGGCCAACAAGCTGTCCGGCGTGATGTCGCGCCTGATCAAGAATGAAGAAGGCAATATCATTGCTCTTTTCGCCGCGGCGGTAATTCCTGTCATTGGTCTTGTTGGCGGCGGTTTTGACATGAGCCGCATCTATCTAACTCAAACGCGGTTGCAAGGTGCTTGTGATGCCGGCGTGCTGACCGGCCGTAAAACGATGGGGCTTGGCAAATGGGCCGACAATAAAAATGCCGCCAATACGCAGGCGGAAAAGCTGTTTGACCAGAACTTCCCAAGCGGTGCTTATGGAACGACCGATCGTGTCCGCAGCTTCGCCGAATCCAACGGAAACGTAACCGGGACCGCATCTGTCACCGTTCCCATGACGTTGATGCAAGTACTTGGCCAAAAATCGCAAGTTGTTGCAGTCAATTGCCAGGCAGAACTGCGTGTCCCCAACACTGACGTTATGTTCGTGTTGGATACAACAGGGTCGATGGACCAGTCGATTCAAAATTCAGGGTCATCTGAACGAAAGATTGAT
>JBILOZ010000090.1:0-8746 GCA_044374245.1 Sphingorhabdus sp.
AGCTTCCAGCCGCCCTGCGTCATAACTAATCTTCTGCTTTGATAATTCACCACGCTTGAACCGTGCATCATTCTCTTTGGCAAGACCACGAGCGCACACTTCAAAGCCACTCGTTTTCGTGAACGGCAGATTGTTCATCTTGCGATGCTTGAGATCAACAAAGACCTTCTTTGCAGCTTTGATCGCTTCCTTTTTGTCAGCAACCTTCAAACTACGACGAACGATTTTTCCGTCCTCATAATACCGCGCATACCAGAATGGAGACGCTGCCATTTTGTAGATTGTGAGCGTCCCAAAGCCGCCAACCTTGAACAGCGAACTTGGAATGGGCTGCGTGCGGTCACGCACTGTCGGGTCAACACGACTTTGACTATTTTTTACAGCGCCTTTGATCATGAAATTGTTGTATAGTAAAAACTATACAACAGCAAGCGTGTCTAAATCACTGTAAGTATTGCATTTCTGGGAAAAATTGGGTGTTCCGCCAACACATTACGAATGCGATGCTCTACCAACTGAGCTAAGGCGGCGCTGGCCTGTTGGCCGTGGGGAGCGCATAGCCAAGTGCGTCTGTGAGTTCAAGTGACCTTGTGCCAAATATCCCGGCCGCATGGAATGCCAGTGCGAAATGGCGCGTCCTTATTCGCCGGACAGGACCCAGCCGACGCTGATTTCTTTGGCAGCCAGCGGAACGTCGAGCCGCGCCTCGCTAAAATCGACCTTTTCTCCGGGGCCAAGCGCGCGTGTTTTTGCCTTCATTTTCCAGCTGTAGACGGACCGGCCGCTCGCATCCTTCAGCGTGACCAGCATTTCAGGCACATTTTGCTCCACGGCTGTCGGATTAACGATACTGCCGCTCGCGATGAAATAAGGCATGCCATCTTCGCGTTCGTTGAGTTCGAGATTGTCGTTCAAAACGATGGTCAGATCGGGTTCTGCGACCGCGTTTGAAAGACCGATTTCCGGCATTCCGAAATAGGATATCGCACCGCCAATGGCCGCCACCAAAATGGCAAAGGCGACAGCCGCCATCGTCCATATCTTCGAGAAATTTCGGCGGACCTTAAACGGTGGCTCATGGGCAAAATGGCTCTGCGCAGGCGCATCGTCCAATAATCCGCCGCGCGGCACAGAGGGTTCCGCAAAGGCTGTAGGGGCTTCAGCGGATCCAGCGCGCATGTCGGCAAAAGTTGGAAATGCAGGTTCCGTCACCCCGGCATCATGTGTGCGTTCTGCGTCCACCGCACTTGGCGCAACGAATGTCGGTGGCGGAGACGCAGGCTGAGGAACGGGTTCGCCCACGGGTGTAGCCGGTGGCACCGCCTGCGCTGGCGGTGCTGCCCCGGCGGGTGGCGCGCTCTGCGTGTCCACGGGTGCAACAACGGCGGGTGCCGGTGCTACCTGTGGCGCAACCGCCGCTTGAAACCAGCTATGTTTGCAGTTGGCACAGCGCACTTGGCGGCCGTCCACCCCAACGGCATTGTCAGGGACAGCATAACGTGTGCGGCAGGATGGACAGACGAGCAGCATCTCTGCGCATAAACAGCAGCCGTCGGTGACTTGCAACCCTGCTTTCATAAAATGCTGTGGACGGAGGAGGTTCATCGGCCGCTGGTCGCATGAATAGCCTTTGCCCCGTCATGCCGTTTGTGCCATTTATCGCATTGATGCAGAGCGTGGTGGAATTCGACAATGTCGGGCTAAGATACGGAGCGGGGGTGGAAACACTCACCGACCTCAGCTTTACTTTGTACCCCGGAAGCTTCCATTTTCTGACCGGCGCATCGGGTGCGGGCAAGACATCGTTGCTGAAATTATTATATCTCGCGCACCGCCCAAGCCGGGGTGCAATCCGCATGTTCGGGCATGACGCCAGTACCTTGCCGCGCGACCGCTTGCCGGGGCTTCGACGCCGGATTGGTGTCGTTTTCCAAGACTTCCGCTTGGTTCCGCATTTGTCGACCTTCGACAATATCGCCCTGCCGCTGCGCATTTCCGGCGTTCAAGAAAAGGATTTACGCGGCCCCGTCGCCGAAATGTTGGCGTGGATTGGCCTTACCGAACGGGCAGAAGCACGGCCAGCGACGCTTTCGGGCGGAGAACAGCAACGGGTCGCGATTGCCCGCGCGGTTATTGGCCGCCCTGAAATGCTTGTGGCGGACGAGCCGACGGGAAATGTCGATCCGGAAATGGCGCGCCGGTTGCTTCAGCTATTTGCTGCGCTGAACAAGCTGGGGACCACTGTCGTGGTCGCAACGCACGACATCCATTTGCTTCAAGAGATTGAAGGCGCGCAGATGATGCGGCTGGACAAAGGTCGCCTGTCTGATCCCACCGGATCCCTGCGTCACCCGCCACGGCCATTGGTTTTGGACAACTGATGCTGCTGGATTTCGCCCTTCCTGCGCATGATCGCAAGCTCATTCCCGAAGGCCGTTTATCGGGGCCGATGCCATGGGTGATTGCCATTATGTTGTTTCTGACATTGCTGGTGACGGCAGGCGGGCTGACGCTGGCTGAGGCCGCGCGCCAAGGGGGTCAGGATCTCGCACGGCAAGTGACGGTCCAAATCATCGAGTCAGACCCTGCACAACGTGCAGCGCAACGTGCCGCAGTCACCCGCGCGCTGCGCAAGTTGGACAGCATTGCAGAGGTAAAGCCCGTGCCGGATGCCGACGTGCGGGCTTTGCTCGAACCATGGCTGGGCACGGGCGTTATTGACGCCGATGTACCCGTCCCGGCATTGGTCGATGTGCGCTTCGCCTCTGAACCCACTGCCGAAACGCTCGCCAACTTACAGTCAACGCTGCGTTCGGTCGCGCCCAATATCCGGGTGGATTCGCACAGCAGCTGGATGGCGCCGTTTTTCGAACTCATGCGCGCATTGCTATGGCTGGCCGCGGCCGTGTTCCTTTTGCTGCTGGTCGCCACGTCGGCTGTCGTGATTTTGGCGGTTCGAAGCACGCTGAATACCCATCGGGAAACGATAGAGATTATGCACATGATGGGCGGCACCGATATTCAGGCCGCGCGCCTGTTCCAGCGCCGCGTTGCCTTGGATGCGTTGCTCGGCGGCATCGTGGGCTTCATTGTTGCAGCGGTTGTTATCATTACCGTGGGTGGCCGGTTCGCGGCGGTTGAGCCCGGACTTTTGTCTGGCGCGCACTTTCCATATTATGGCTGGGCGATCCTCGCGCTCATTCCGCTTGCCGTGATGGCGCTTGCCATGCTTATGGCACGTATGACGGTGATTTCGGCGTTGAAGAGAATGTTATGATCAGACGATCCATTGCTTTTGTGTTGCTTGTCTGGATGCTTGGCTTCGCCTGGTTTGCGTTGCTTTTGCCGCAACCCGCCGCAATCACGCCAACCGACGCCGTCGTTGTCCTAACCGGCGGTCCGAACCGGATTGACCGTGGGCTTGAGATATTGGCATCGGGGCAGTCGCAAAAAATGCTGATTTCCGGGGTCGACCGCGATGTCAAACCGCGGGAGCTTGCCGCGCAATATCCCGGTTCGTCAAAATATTTCAAATGCTGCATCGACCTGGGTTTCCAGTCTGTCGACACCCGATCGAACGCATTGGAAACGGCGGCATGGGCCAAGCGGAACAAAGTAACGAGCTTGCGGCTTATTACGCATGATTGGCATATGCGACGCGCGCGCTTTGAACTCGACAGGGAATTGTCCGCCAATGTGGCTGTCACCAATGATGCCGTATCGACCCACCCATCGCTGGGCGCGCTGTTCAAAGAATATAATAAATATTGGTTGCGGGCTGTCGCGTCTCTGCTGGGCATGTAACCGATGATCGCGTTGATCCGATCTGCTTTATATATTGCCATTTTCTACACGGGATCGGTGTTTTTCGTGGCCACGGCCTTTTTCGCGCAGTGGTTTTCCATTCCGTTGATGCAGTGGGCGGTACGCGGCTGGTCGCGCTGGCAATATGCCTGCTACCGCCGTATTTTGGGCATCACGATTAAAATTGAGGGCCACTTGCCGCACAAGCCTGTGCTCTATGCGATCAAGCATGAAAGCATGTTTGAGACGATCGACATGCCCCGTATGTTTAACAAGCCCGCCGTGGTCACCAAAAAAGAATTGTTCGACATACCCTTTTGGGGCCCCGCCGCGCGCGCTTATGGCATGATACCCGTTGACCGCAACGGCGGCGCGTCTGCATTGCGCGCCATGCTCGTTTTGGCCAAAAAGATGATCGCCGACGGACGGCCCATTGTGATTTTCCCGGAAGGAACGCGCGTCGCGCCGGGCAGCCGGCCGCCGCTGCAATCGGGATTTGCCGGATTGTATAAGCTTATAAACCTGCCCGTCGTGCCAATCGCGGTGAACAGCGGCACGTTAAGCCCGCGCAAGACTGGTATCTGGAAATCGGGGACGATTACGTACAAGGTAGGCGAAGAACTGCCCACAGGCCTTCCGCGCGAAGAAATCGAAGCGCGGGTGCATGCGGCGATTAACGCGCTGAATTAATGCTTGCGTCCAAAGTCGGGCGCGTCGTCATCTTGGCCCTGTTCGACAATCGACCGCCGGATGTCACGCGTACGGCTGAACAACGCCTCCAACTCTTCGCCTTTGTCGTACCGGATGGCGCGTTGCAGGACACTTAAATCTTCCGAAAAACGTTGAAGCATCTCAAGGACAGCGTCCTTGTTCGACAGGAACACGTCACGCCACATCACGGGATCGGACGCAGCGATGCGGGTGAAATCGCGGAAACCACCGGCGGAATATTTGATAACTTCGCTTTGCGTTACGCCTTCAAGATCATCGGCGGTTCCGACAATCGTATAAGCGATAAGATGCGGCAGATGGCTGGTGACTGCCAACACCATATCATGGTGGCGCGCATCCATGATTTCGACATCCGCTCCTAGGCGCTGCCAAAAACTGCGCAAGCGCTCAACCGCCGCCTCTGGCGCATTTTCGGGCGGCGTCAATATGCACCAGCGGCCTTTGAACAGGGTTGCAAAACCCGCATCCGGACCGCTTTTTTCCGTACCCGCAACAGGATGGGCGGGAATGATCATCGCGTTGGGCAGAACGGCCGCAAGCGCGTCCGCCACGCTTTGCTTACATGAACCAACGTCACTGACGATCGCATCCGCAGGCAGGTCGGATGCGAAGTCCGCCGCCACTGCCCCCATGGCACCTACCGGCACGCACAAAATGACAAGGTCGGCGTCGATGACCGACGCGCCAGCGGTATCGGTGACATCGTCGCATATGCCCAATTGGACAGCGCGCGCCCGGACAAGCGGATCGGCATCATGGCCAGTAATCCGCACCGACGGCATGTTCGCCTTTACGGCACGCGCGACGGACGAACCAATGAGCCCAAGCCCAATCACCGTTAAACGCGCAAACGGCAGCATCAGGCGTTTGCTTCCAAAATCTTGCGCAACGCCGCCATGACACCGCGATTTTCTTCCTCGGTACCAATCGTAATCCGCAGCCCGCTGCCAAGGCCCTGACCCGGCAACCAGCGCACGATATAGCCTTCGTCCATAAGACCATTATAGGCCGCTTCCGCGCTGCAATTGCCTTCAAACAACATCATCAGGAAGTTCGCCCACGACGGGATGACTTTCACGCCATGGTTCGACAATGCCGCACATTCTGCTGCCATCCAATCGCGCCATTCGGCATTATGCTGGCGGCTGCGCGTCACAAATTCTGTATCGCCAAGCGCGGCAATCGCTGCGGCTTGCCCCGCCGTGGTGACATTGAACGGCGCACGCACGCGATTGAGCGTCGCTATCAGGCCCGGCTGACCATAGCACCAGCCAATGCGTTCGGCCGCAAGACCATAGATTTTGGAAAATGTGCGCGTAATCAAAACATTGTCATGCTGGCGTGCAAGCTCCAGCGCGGCAGGGCCGTCATCCTCAAGATACTCGCCATAGGCTTGGTCCAAAACAAGGACGCAGTTTCCGGGCAGGCCCGCATGAAGCCGTGCGATTTCTGCGTCGCTGCAATAAGTGCCGGTCGGGTTATTGGGATTTGCGACGAAAACAACGCGTGTCTTTTCCGTCACCAACGCCAATAACGCATCCACGTCCGTGCCATAATCCTTATCAGGGGCGACGATCACATTGGCAGCGGTCTTCCGCGCGGCGATGTCGTACACCGAAAAGCCGTAGCGGACATAAATGATATCATCGCCAGCGCCTGCATAGCCCATGGCGATCAGGTTCAGCAGCTCGTCAGAACCCGTACCGCAAACGATCAGGTCGCTGTCGACTTCATAGGCTGCGCCCAATGCCTCGCGCAGCGCCGTGCTGGCAGGGTCAGGGTAGCGCGCAAGCGACGCGCCTTTATCGACAAGTGCTGCGGCCGCATGCGGGCTGCAGCCAAGCGGATTTTCGTTCGCGGATAATTTTATCAACACCCGTCCATCATCCGACTTTGCTTTGCCGGGGGTATAGGCGCTGATGGCTTCGATCCATGGTTTGGCGGTAGGCGTGTTCATGCCCGTGGCCATAGCGGCGCAAGCAGCGAAGCGCAACGCTCGCCCTATTTGGCCAACGCACATTAAAGAGTTTCTATTGTTTCGCACGGCCACGCTGATATGGCGTTGCTTATGCAAGAAGATACGCGTTTCGGTCTGGATAAGAAGGCACGCCTGCTGGGACCAGTGCGACTGGACAGCGGCGCAGAATTTGCGCCTGTCGATATCGCGTATGAAACCTATGGCGTATTAAACGCCGATAAATCGAACGCCATCCTCATCTGCCACGCGCTGACCGGCGACCAATATGTGGCGTCCACACATCCTATGACCGGCAAGGACGGTTGGTGGACGCGTATGGTCGGGGCAGGCAAGCCCATAGACCCCGCACGGCATTGCATCATCAGCATCAACGTCATGGGCAGCTGCATGGGCTCTTCAGGACCCGCCAGCATCGACCCTACAACAGGTGCCGCCTATGCCATGGCCTTTCCCGTCATCACCATCCCCGACATGGTGCGCGCACAGGCGCTCTTGCTTGACCATCTGGGCATTGAAACGCTTGAGGCCGTTGTGGGCGGATCGATGGGCGGCATGCAGGCGTTAAGCTGGGCAGCCTTATATCCCGAACGGGTGAAGTCTGCGGTCGTGATTGCGTCTACCGCCCGCCATTCCGCACAGAATATCGCCTTTCACGAGGTCGGGCGTCAGGCCATCATGGCGGACCCGCGTTGGAACAATGGCGCTTATTATGGCCACGAGGCACCGTCATCGGGCCTCGCCGTTGCCCGTATGGCGGCGCACATCACTTATCTATCGGAGGCAGGCCTCACCGAGAAATTTGGCCGCCGCCTGCAAAACCGCGATGCCAAAAGCTTCGGATTTGATGCCGATTTTCAGGTGGAAAGCTATTTGCGTTATCAAGGTCTTAGCTTTGTCGACCGCTTTGATGCCAACAGCTATCTCTACATCACGCGCGCGATGGACTATTTTGATCTCGCCGAACCGCATGACGGCATTCTGGCGCGGGCATTTGCAGGGACAAAGACACGTTTTTGCCTGATCAGTTTTGACAGTGACTGGTTGTACCCGACCGCAGAATCGCGCCGCATTGTTCACGCGCTGAACGCTGCGGGCGCTGCGGTCAGTTTCGTTGAGCTATCAAGCCCGTTTGGCCATGATGCCTTCTTGCTGGAAGCGCCGGAGATGAACCGCATCGTGGACGGTTTCTTGCGCGCAGGAGAGCAATCATGAGCGCACTTCGTCCTGACCTTGCCATCATCGCTCGTGAAGTCCGCGCGGGGGCCCGTGTACTCGATGTTGGCTGCGGTGACGGGCAGTTGATGGCGGCGTTGCGTGATGCCAAAAATGTCGATGCTCGCGGTCTTGAATTGAATGCGCACGATGTTGCGACCTCAGTATCCCGGGGCCTATCGGTCATTCAAGGGGATGCCGACACCGATTTGGCGGAATATCCGGACGGTAGCTTTGATTATGCCATTCTCAGCCAGACATTGCAGACGACCAAAAGGCCGGATCTGGTTCTTGACCATTTGGTCCGGATCGGGCGTGAGGCATTTGTCTCCTTCCCCAACTTTGCGCAGTGGCGCATCCGTTTTGCCCATATGTTTGGCGGACGTATGCCCGTTACGAAGCAGCTTCCACACCTCTGGTACGACACACCCAATATCCACCATGTGACCATCGACGATTTCCGAAGCTTGTTACACGAACGGAATATCGAGATTGAGGGCCAGTGGTTTCTGTCTGGAAACAAGCCGCGCGCCGACCGCTTCGCCAACCTGCTGGCGCAACATGCGGTGTTCAAACTGCGCCGGAAATAGTCCAACATCGAAACGATGCGCCGATATCGCGTCGGCCATCTTCACGCACACTGATTTGGCGATCCTGTTTTGCCGTGCTTTGCACGACCACAGCAGGTGCAGCTGCTGCGGCAGCCAAAAGGACTGCGGTGCAAATCATGCCCATAATAAACGATCCATTTACCAATATAGGCAAGAGTTGATGAAGGTAATTGGCCGCGCCATTGCCGGGAAATACGGCCAATTCCCGGCCAAGTTTCACTCTGTGCCGATTTGCGACAATGCCCCGGGCATTTCTAAACCGATAAAGCCTGTTGCGCCGGCCAACGGGCTTTGCTAGTGGCCCCCTCCTACCTGTCGAGGCGCGTGCGGCCATGGCGGAATTGGTAGACGCGCAACGTTGAGGTCGTTGTGGGCGAAAGCCCGTGGAAGTTCGAGTCTTCTTGGCCGC
>JBILOZ010000008.1:0-29135 GCA_044374245.1 Sphingorhabdus sp.
CCAGCTTTAACGCTTATGCCGATCGGTATAACGCAGCGCATCCCGATGCAGAGCCACTGACGCACAGCTCGGTTGAGTTTGTGGAAAAGGCCAGCGGCATAAAGTCGCGCCATGTTATGGACAAAACCGCGATATTAGATCCGGACATTATGGAGCCACGGTACGCAGAGCGTCCGAATGACCAGATTTCGCTTATGGCGGAAATCGGTGTGGCGGCGTGCCGGGACGCATTGGCTAAGGCTGGCCGCGACATTGCCGACGTCGACGCTGTTTTATGTGCGGCATCCAATATGCAGCGTGCCTATCCTGCCATGGCGGTCGAGATTCAGCATGAATTGGGCATGGAGCGCGGTTTCGGTTTCGATATGAATGTCGCGTGCTCGTCGGCTACCTTTGGCATCCAGACGGCTGCCGACTATATCCGCAGCGGCAACGCCCGGTCAGTTTTGGTCGTAAATCCCGAAATCACGTCTGGCCATCTCAACTGGCGCGATCGTGACAGCCACTTTATCTTTGGTGACGTGGCAACCGCCATTTTGGTCGAAGCGAAAGACTTGGCGCCAGCGCAGCATTGGGAAATTTTGGGCACGCGTTTGAAAACCCAGTTTTCGAACAATATCCGCAACAACTTCGGGTTTCTAAATCGCGCGGACGGCAATGGCCCGGTCGATCAAAGCGGACCGCACAACGACAAATTGTTCGTCCAAGAAGGCCGGAAGGTTTTCAAGGAAGTCGTGCCAATGGTTGGGCAGATGATCCTTGAACACGCCGAAAGCCTTGGTCTGTCGGGTGCAGATTTGCGTCGCTTGTGGCTGCATCAGGCCAATACCGGAATGAACCGGCTTATCGCGCAAAAGGTGCTCGGGCATGAAGCTGTTGAGGACGAGAGCCCAACGGTTCTCGACACCTATGCCAACACCTCAAGCGCGGGTTCGATAATTGCGTTCCACAAGCATAATCAGGACCTGAAAGCAGGCGACCTTGGTCTCATCTGCTCCTTTGGGGCTGGCTATTCGGCCGGGTCGGTTTTTGTGCGCAAGGTTGGCTAGGTCCGATATCGCCCGCCGTGGTGACCTCCACTGTCAAAAACGTCCCCGGCCATCGGTGGCTCCTGATCGCTTGATCCTCCGATAGACGGTAGCGAAATAATCAATTTTAGTCGAGTATCATCGCCAGCAGGATGTAGATCAGGACGGGCGAGCCAAAGCCAACCACGGTCGCGACCGCAAAAATCAGGCGAATGATCATCGCGTCCATGCCGGACCAGTTGGCCAATCCGGCACATACACCGAGAATTTTCTTGTTGGTTTTGTCTAATGTTAAACGTGTCATGTCTTCACTCCCTTGTTTTGAACTGCGTTAGGGTCAGGACCTATTAAATGCACCATCGCGGCGTCAAAATGGCGAAGATATCGAAGTAAAATGTCCGCCGCAGGCAGTTATTCTGCCTGCAAGGGTATTTTGCTTTGAGATCAAAGCCATTTTGGCGTCCTTCGGATTTGACCCATATTGTCCATTGCTGCGTTGGCAAGCTTGGACTTAGAACCACTAAGTCCGGCGCTTGCCGCCTTGCACTGAACAATATGGCCTCAAACCGCGAAGGCGCATTTAATAGGTCCTGACCCTGATATGTTTAGGCAACGATAGCTGCAGCAGGCGCTACGGCTGGTGCAATGCTGATACCGATGGTGATGAACGCGCAAACTACAGCGGCGAACACTGAAAGAATTTGGGTGCGGGCATATTGTGTCATGTCATGTTCCTTTAAAATCTACCGGATCATTCCGGCTATGCCAGATACATTGCACAGTGCATGCCAACTTGGATGTATTTCAAGAAATCATATAGTTAGGTCCGTTCTTGGTATCAGACGAGCGTGAAACAATTTCACAAGTTGGGAAAAAATACCAATATTTGGGTAAGCGATTTTCCGACAAGCAGCTTGACCGGAACAGGCCACTATAGCAGGCACGTTATATGGTCCTGTCCCGCCTGTCCTTGAATGATTTTCGCAACCATGCCGCGCTTGAGATCCGTCCCAATGCGCAGTTCATTGCGCTTCATGGGTCAAATGGTGCGGGCAAGACGAACATCCTGGAGGCCGTTTCGCTGTTGGTTCCGGGACGCGGCCTTCGCCGCGCCGCCATGTCGGATATGGTCCGAGCTGGCGGTGGTGGTGGATTTGCCATCGTTGCTGAAGTGTCGGGGAATGTGATCGGAACAGGTGTGAGCGCGCAGCAGCCCGAGCGCCGCAAAGTCCGCGTGAACGAAAGCAATGCGTCGATTAACAGCCTTGCGGAATGGCTGTCGGTCATTTGGCTGACGCCGGCGATGGATCGCCTGTTTGCCGATGGTTCAGCCGCACGTCGTCGGTTTCTAGACCGCCTTGTGCTGGCACTCAGTCCTCAGCATGCGCGCCACAGCAGCCGCTATGAAAAGGCCATGCAGCAGCGCAACAAGCTGTTGTCGGGGACCGTGCCCGCTGACGCGCTTTGGTTGGATGCTCTTGAACAACAGATGGTGGAGAGCGCCCACGTTATTCAAGCTGCGCGTACCGGCTTGGTTGACGCCCTGCGCGACCAATTGCAAAGCGCGCCTTCGGGGCCCTTTGCGGTTCCGGTGATCAGCCTTGTCGATAAGGCCGGCCCAGCAGAGGGCGATCTGGCCTTGATCTGGCGTAAGGGCCGTAACCGTGACGCCGCCGCCGGGCGCACATTATTTGGTCCACATCGCGCGGACCTTGACGTCATACATAAGGATTCCAGCCAAATGGCGGAGCAGTGTTCGACCGGCGAGCAAAAAGCCTTATTGCTATCGCTCATCCTTGCGCACGCCGCATTGGTGTCCGCGCAGCGTCAGGCACCACCAATCCTGCTTTTGGATGAAGTGGCAGCGCATCTTGATCCGTCAAGGCGCGCTGCATTGTTTGCGTTACTGGCCGAAACCGGTGCGCAGGTTTGGATGACCGGAACCGAGCCCGAATTGTTCAACGGTATAGGGCCTTCTGCCCAACTGCTGCCAGTCGGGCAGAATTAGGTTCCTTACTCGGCCTTGCTTGCCTTTTTCACGACCTTTTTCTTCGGCGGCTTGGGCTTTGTAGCCTTGGGCGCAGCGGGCGTTACTTCAAAACTTGGTGCGCCGTCCTTCATGTGCACAGCCACTTCACCGCCATGCACGAGTTTTCCAAACAGAAGCTCTTCAGCAAGCGGCTGTTTGATTTTCTCTTGGATCAGGCGTCCCATTGGACGTGCGCCATATAGCTTGTCATAGCCACGTTCGGTGAGCCATGCGCGCGCTTCGTCGTCCAGTTTGATGTGCACATTCTGGTCGGCGAGTTGCAGTTCAAGCTGCAGAATGAACTTGTCGACAACGCGCGCAACAACGTCCGTGGGCAGATAACCAAATGGCACAGTGGCATCCAGACGGTTCCGGAATTCCGGCGCAAACATCGTTTTGACGGCCTCGTCTCCAGCATCTTCCTTGCTGATGTTGTTGCCGAAACCAATGCCTTCTTTGGCCATGTCGCTGGCACCCGCATTGGTTGTCATAATCAAAATGACGTTCCGGAAATCAACGGTCTTGCCATGATGGTCCGTCAGACGGCCGTTATCCATGACCTGAAGCAAGATATTGAACAGGTCAGGATGCGCTTTTTCGATTTCGTCGAGCAACAACACGCTATGCGGGCTTTGGTCGACGGCATCGGTCAGCAGACCGCCTTGGTCAAAACCGACATAGCCAGGAGGCGCACCGATCAGGCGGCTGACGCTGTGGCGCTCCATATATTCGGACATGTCGAAACGCTTAAGCGGAATGCCAAGGATCGAGGCGAGCTGACGCGCGACTTCGGTCTTGCCGACGCCCGTGGGGCCGCTGAACAAATAGCTGCCGATGGGCTTTTCGGTGTCACGCAAGCCAGCACGGCTGAGCTTGATGGCGCTGGCAAGCACCTCAATGGCCTTGTCCTGTCCGAACACAACGCGCTTCAGATCCGCCTCAAGCGTGCCGAGCGCGGTCTTGTCGTCGCTGGACACCTGCTTCGGCGGGATGCGGGCGATGGTGGCTATAACAGCCTCAATTTCGCGCGCAGTGATGAGCTTCCGGCGCTTTGACGGTGCAACCAGCATTTGCATCGCGCCAACCTCGTCAATGACGTCGATGGCTTTATCGGGCTGCTTGCGGTCGTTGATGTAGCGCGATGACAGTTCAACCGCTGCCTTAATGGCTTCGGGTGTGTACTTCACCTTATGATGCTCTTCGAATGCAGACCGCAGGCCGGCGAGGATTTTGATGGTATCCTCAATGCTTGGCTCATTGACGTCGATCTTTTGGAACCGGCGCAGCAACGCACGGTCTTTTTCGAAATGGTTGCGGAATTCCTTGTACGTCGTCGAACCGATGCAGCGAATGGTGCCGCCGGACAAAGCAGGCTTCAGCAGATTGGACGCATCCATCGCGCCGCCGCTGGTTGCACCCGCGCCGATGACAGTATGGATTTCGTCAATAAACAATATCGCGTCGGGCAGCTTTTCGAGTTCAGACACCACGGCCTTTAGCCGCTCTTCGAAATCACCGCGATAGCGCGTGCCAGCCAAAAGCGCGCCCATATCGAGTGAATAAATCACAGCAGGCAACAATACTTCTGGAACCTGCTTTTCAACGATACGACGCGCCAGACCTTCGGCGATGGCCGTTTTGCCGACGCCGGGTTCACCGACATATAATGGGTTGTTCTTCGACCTGCGGCACAAAATCTGCACGGTGCGATCAACCTCAGCCGCGCGGCCGATGAGCGGATCAATGCGGCCTTGCTTGGCTTTTTCGTTCAGATTGACGGTGAACTGATCAAGCGCACCCTCTTTCTTGTCCTTCTTTGCCTTTGTATCCTCAGGCTCTTCGCCCTTTTGCTCAGAACCCGTGACCGGGCGCGGCTCGGCAAGTTTGCCGTCCTTGCCAATGCCATGGCTAATATAGGAAACTGCGTCGAGGCGGCTCATATCCTGCTGCTGCAAGAAATACACGGCGTAGCTTTCGCGTTCGGAGAACAGGGCCACCAAAACATTGGCGCCAGTTACAACATCTTTGCCCGAGCTTTGAACGTGCAATATCGCGCGCTGAACGACGCGTTGGAAGCCGCTGGTGGGGGAGGGGTCTACTTTGCCTTCGACCCGCAAGCTTTCGAGTTCGGTGTCGAGATAGGTGATGATGATGTCGGATAGCTCGCCCAGGTCGACGCCGCATGCCTGCATGACCTTTGCCGCATCTGCATCATCGATGAGTGCGAGCAGCAAATGCTCAAGCGTCGCATATTCATGCGCACGGTCGCCTGCGTGTTTCAATGCGTTGTGAAGCGTTGCTTCCAGCGACTCCGCAAATGATGGCATGTTATCGTCTCCCTTAAATGAGTCGCTGTCGCTTGAGCACTATATTGGCGCGGCCTTCTTTGCTTTCAAGCAACATGAGGCAGATAACGGTTTTCATCCCCAGTTTCTTAATCCTAGGGGCCCGTTTTGCACCATCTGCCGTTTATTTTTTGAACAAAGCGTCCGCAACACTGCGATGCTTGCTGGCAAAGGCTATCTTACCCTCACAGCGTGCAATTTCCGCCTTCAATGCAGCGATGCGGGATTCAAGTTCTGCAACCGAAAGGGCATCAATATCTTGCTTCACAAGATTATTGAGCGGGTCGTCCCGGCGTAACGGTAGATTGTCGTCGATTTCCATGGTTCATATTTTACCCATGAGCGGTTGCTGTCAATATGATGCTTCCCTACAAGGCATCTCAATTGACATGGGGATGCAATAGACATGGAAAAACTGCCTGAATTGATGACGGCTATCGAGATTTCGACGCCGGGTGGCCCGGAAGTATTGATCGCGGCAGAGCGGCCAGTGCCAAGCCCTGGCGATGGTGAGCTGCTTTTGAAGGTTGCTTTTGCCGGCGTAAACCGACCCGATGTCATTCAACGCAAAGGTCTATATCCGCCGCCGCCAGGCGCGAGCGATCTGCCCGGGCTGGAAGTATCGGGCATTGTTGTTTCGGTCGGTGCGGGCGTGTCCCGCGAGCTTTTGGGCACGCGCCAATGTGCGTTGGTATCGGGCGGCGGATATGCCGAATATTGCATCGCCCGCGCCGACGTTTGCTTGCCCGTTCCAGCGGGAATGGAAATGGCGCAAGCCGCGGCATTGCCTGAAACGCTGTTCACCGTGTGGCACAATGTGTTTGAGCGCGGCTACGCGGCGCCCGGCGAAACCGTCCTCATCCATGGCGGCACGAGCGGCATTGGAACCATGGCGATCAAATTGGGCAAATTGTTTGATCTCAATGTCATCGTGACCTGCGGGTCGGACGACAAATGCGCCGCCGCAAAGGCAATCGGCGCGGATCATGACATAAATTACAACAGCACAGATTTTGTCGCTGAAGTAAAGACGATCACCAACGGCGCGGGCGTGCATCTCGTTCTGGACATGGTCGCAGGTGGTTATGTTGCGCGCAATCTTCAGTGCCTGCGCGAAGATGGCCGTCATGTGACCATTGCAGTTCAAGGCGGGATGACCGCTGAGCTTAATATGGCCTATATCATGTCGCGCCGGTTGATGCTGACCGGATCCACGCTACGCCCGCGCACAGCAGAGTTTAAGGCATTGCTGGCGCAAGAAATATCAACAACGGTTTGGCCAATGGTGTGCGACGGCGCGTTGCGGCCCGAAATGGACCGGATATTTCCGCTGGCCGATGCCGCCGGCGCGCACGCCTATATGGAATCCGGCGCGCATGTTGGCAAAATTCTGCTGGAAGTTTAAGCGGCTGGTGGCGGTAAGCCATCCAGCCATGCTTTTACGTCGGCAGCGCTCTTCTCTGGAATTTCTTCCATCGGGATGTGGCCTACGCCCGGATAAATAATCAGCTTGGCTTGCGGCAAGGCGTCCGCGAACCACCGCGCAGCACTTACGGGGATGAGGTTATCCTCTTCTCCCCACATGATCATCGCAGGCACCTTGATTGCCGCGAGCTTCTCTGTGTTGCCAGCGCGCATGTTTTGCACATTTGCAAAGCGCTTCATGGTCGCCTCCCGGTTGCCGGGATAGCGGTTAAGCTCCCAATAGCGGTCGACAAGCTTTGCGTCGATTTTCGATTGAACGCTCATGGAGGTTTTGACGCTGGCTTCAAAAATGCTGCGTGGGGCAATAAAGCGCGCGGCCTCTTTGATGACCGGCATCCGCATCAAACGGAAACCGAGGGGTAAATTACCGGATTTGGCAGAAAGCTGGCCACTGGCATCAACCAGCAACATCGCCTCGACCTTTTCGGGGTGCGTCAGTGTGTACATCCATGTGACGCCGCCACCCATTGAGTTGCCGCCGATTATGGCCTTTTTGACATTAAGCCGCGTCAGCAATCTGTCGACGACCCCGACATACGTCGCGCTGTCATAGGTGCCGGCTGGATTTTGCCCGGTAAGCCCATGACCGGGAAGGTCCATCGAAATGATACGATATTCCTTGCCCAATATCTGGACCCATGGCTCCCACGTATGCAGCGAGGCGTTCGATCCGTGGATGAGGACAAGAACGCGGCCGTCCCGATTGCCTTCATCGCGATAATGAACGCGCAGGCCAGGTTCCAGTTCGGCAAAGCGGGATGCGCTATTGCTATATTTGGCTTCCATCGTTGCCGCATCGGTATCTGGCGCATATCCCCAAATAAAGACGGCGGCGACCGCGATCACGAGCACAACAACGAGCCATTTGATAAGACGTTTCATTTCTTCCCCCAATCCGTTGCTGGATTGCATGCCAGACGGGCCATGCGCAAGCCCCCACGCGCATTGTCGCTTGCCGATGCGGTAAAGTTCGCCTAATGCGCTGTTCAAGATTTTCAGGCCGCTCCGTAAGGGGCGGCCCTTATTATTGGAGCAAAAGACATGGCCACCCCTTTGATGCCACATGCGACTGCCGCTTGGTTGGTCGACAATACTGGTTTGAGCTTCTCGCAAATTGCCGAGTTCTGCGGCATCCACATTCTTGAAGTTCAGGCTATGGCCGATGACATGACTGGCTCGAAGTACACCGGTCGCGATCCTGTGCACGCTGGCGAATTGTCGATGGATGAAATCGAAAAGGGTCAGGCAGATGAAGACTATGTCCTTCAAATGTCCAAGGGCCCAGATCAGGTGCGCCGCACAAAGGGACCGCGCTACACGCCAGTTTCAAAGCGTCAGGATAAGCCAGACGGCATCGCATGGTTGTTGCGTAACCATCCGGAAATTTCCGATGGCGCCATCTGCAAGTTGATCGGAACGACGCGCAACACGATTGCCGCCATTCGCGATCGCAGCCATTGGAACATTGCTGAAATCCAGCCAAAGGATCCCGTAACGCTTGGCCTGACTTCGCAACGCGAGCTTGATGCCATTGTCAATCGTGCCGCCAAAAAGGCAGGCATTGATAACACTGCGGCAAATGATGCGCGCCTTGGCACGGATCGTGACGCGCTGATCCAAGAATTGCGCGCAGAACGTACCGAAGCGGCGCGCCGCGCCGAAGCAGCTCTCAACGGTGAAGTAGAACCGACTGAAAAGGCCGAGCTGACCGCCGATACTTTGTTCAAAAAAGCGGGCGAATAAGGACGACGTCGTCATTGCCTTAATCGCTTGATTAAGGCACGGATGGGCTATGGCTACCAAAGCAACCCCTGATTATGACGCGTCGCTTGCCGACCATGGATTTGAAGCAAAAGAATTTAAGGGGCTAACATACCCCTTGGGGGACCATGCCCCGGCTTATGGTGAAATCTACCCTATCGCGCCGGATATTGGCTGGACGCGTATGCCCGTGCCCGGCAATCTGGCCCATATCAACCTGTGGTTATTGGACGAGGGCGAGGCCGGCTATGCGCTTGTGGACACCGGCCTTTTCATGCCGCCGACCATTGAACAGTGGAAAGCGATGTTTGCGGGCAATTTGGCCGACCGCGAACTTAAGCGGATTTTTGTAACCCATTTCCACCCCGACCATGTTGGCTGCGCGGGATGGCTCTCGAACAAGTTCAAAGTCCCTGTTTGGATGAACCGGACCGAATGGTTGATGGCGCGGATGCTGATCGCTGATCAGGCGGATCAGCCGCCGGAAGATGTCTTAAGCAATCGGCGTTTTGCGGGTTTTGACGAAGAACGCATCGATGCCGTGCGTAAGCGCGGTTGGGGCGGATTTGCGCGTGCTGTGTCGCGGCTACCCACGGGACATGTCCGCATGAGCGACGGCCAAGTCATCCGCGTTGGACGGCGGGATTGGACCGTGATGACTGGCGGCGGACACACACCGGAACATGCCTGCCTTGTCGATTTCGACAATGGCATGATCATTGCGGGTGACCAGATTTTGCCGCGTATCACCTCAAATGTTTCCGTCATGGATAGTGAGCCCAATGCGGACCCGTTGGGTGAGTGGCTGGATTCCATTGCAAAGTTTCGTGACGCATTGCCTGCGGATATGCTCGTCCTGCCCGCGCATGGGGAACCGTTTACCGGGGTACATGTCCGGTTGGACAGACTGGCATCTGGCCACCATGAACGGCTCGACAAGTTGGAGGCCGCCCTGCGGCACACAGAAATGCGGGCGGTCGATACATTTGCATTGCTGTTCGACCGGGAAATTGATGAGACGGTTTACGGTTTGGCCACCGGCGAGGCACAGGCGCATTTGCGCTACCTGCACTTTGCCGGTCGGATAAAATGTGAAATCCGCGATGGTGTTGGATGGTATCACGCGGCATAAAGGGCGCATGACACAAGATATCTGGAACAGTCGTTACCTGCACCCTGTCAAATGGGACCAACATTTTGCGCCGTTGGCCTTGCACGATATGTTTTTCCAGTCCGCCGAACGGATGGGCCGTGCCGCAATCGCCGATTTCATGGGCCGTAAATATAGCTACGCTAATATGGCGGACTCCGTCCGGCGCGTGGCGCGTGGTCTTCAGGATAAAGGTATTGGTAAGGGGGACCACATTGGTCTCTTTCTGCCGAACGTCCCGCAATATATCGCGGCTTATTATGGCGCGCTTGCCGCCGGGGCGACCGTGGTTAACTTCTCGCCTTTATATAGCGTTGATGAACTGGCGCATCAGGTGGCGGACAGCGGTACGTCTATTTTATTCACCGTTTCAGCTGCGGCATTGCTGCCGACCGCTATCAAGGTTCTGGACAATAGCAGCCTGAAGGAACTTATTGTCGGCAGCGTCGCCGAAGCATTGCCCAAGGCGAAAAGCTGGGCATACCGGTTGCTGAAACGCAGCGACATTGCGGCAATAGCTGACGACAGCAGAATTACCCATTATGCGACACTGATCGCAAATGACGGCGATTATGCTGTCCAGCCTTGCACGCCGGAACAAGACATTGCGCAGCTTCAATATACTGGCGGGACGACAGGTACGCCAAAGGGTGCGATGCTCAGCCACCAGAACATAACGGCGAACGCGCGGCAGATTAACATGCTTGATCCGCACAGCGCGGTGAACGAGCCCAATGGCGCTGCAGATGACCGCATTTTGGGTGTGTTGCCGTTTTTCCACGTGTTCGCCAATGCAACCGTGCTTAATCGCACCGTCGCCAATGGCGGGGAAATTGTGATGCTGCCACGTTTCGAGGCGCGCGCTGCGTTGGCGGCCATTAACCGCACTAAGGTGACATCATTGCCCGGCGTGCCGACAATGTATCAGGCACTGCTTGATTGCCCCGATATTGCAAAGACCGATTTCACCAGCTTGCGCGCGTGTATCTCGGGTGGCGCACCTTTGGCGGCCGAACTGAAAGAACGTTTTGAAAAGGTAACGGGTGCCGTTGTGATTGAAGGCTACGGGCTGACCGAAAGCTCGGGCGTTGTGTCGTGCAATCCTTACGAAGGTATCAACAAGATCGGCAGCATTGGCCAACCCGTTCCCGGCACCGATGTGAAATTGGTCGACAAGGAAGACCCGAGCAAGCCAGCACCCGACGGTGAACCGGGCGAATTGGTGTTTTCAGGTCCGCAGACGATGTGCGGATATTGGAACCGCAAAGATGCGGATGCTGAGGTATTTCTGGGGAAATATTTGCGCACAGGCGACGTTGCGACCATCGACGAAGACGGATTCATCCACATCGTTGACCGGTTGAAAGACATGATCGCGGTGGGCGGCTTCAAGGTGTTCCCAAGTCAGGTCGAAGATGTCCTCTACAAGCATCCTGCGGTCAAAGAGGCATTGGTTATCGGCGTGCAGGATGCGTATCTTGGCGAAGTACCGCGCGCATTTGTGACGTTGCACGATGGCGCTACGGACGATGGTGCCGAATTGACGGCGTGGCTGAACCCGCGTCTTGGAAAGCATGAACGGGTTCAAGGTGTCACCATCCTCGACGTCCTGCCCAAAACTATGATCGGAAAGCTCGACCGCAAGGCTCTGCGTTCCGCGGTCGGGTCCTAAGCATTCGGTTGCGTGGTGGCCGAACCCGGAGAGATACGCAAAATCATCCATGTTGATATGGATGCGTTCTACGCCAGCGTAGAGCAGCGCGATAATCCCGAACTGCGCGGTAAGCCGGTCGCCGTCGGAGGATCGTCCAAACGCGGCGTTGTGGCGGCGGCAAGCTATGAAGCACGCGCATTTGGCGTGCGGTCTGCCATGCCTTCGGTGACCGCATTGCGGCAATGTCCGGACCTGATTTTCGTGAAGCCAAGGTTTGAGGCGTACAGGGCTGTGTCGCGTCACATTCGGGAGATTTTTGCCCGGCACACCGACGAAATCCAACCTTTATCGCTGGATGAGGCGTATCTTGACGTCACGCACGACAAGCAGGGCATTGGTTCGGCCGTTAAGATTGCCAAAGCCATTCGCGCGGCCATTCGCGAAGAAACTGGCCTGACCGCAAGCGCCGGCGTGAGCTACAATAAATTTATCGCCAAGCTGGCAAGTGACCAAAATAAACCTGATGGCATGTGCGTGATATTGCCCGATCAGGGGCCGGAATTTGTCGCAAGCTTACCTGTGCGGCGGTTCCACGGTGTGGGGCCACGCACGGCTGAAAAAATGGCCAAGTTGGGCGTGCACACGGGCGCAGACCTTGCCCAAAAGGACGAGATTTGGCTGTCGCAGCATTTTGGCAGTTGGGGCGCCTATCTTTTCCATGCGGCGCGCGGGATCGACAACCGCCCCGTCAACGCCAATGCTGTGCGTAAATCCATCGGCGCGGAAAGCACCTATTTCGAAGATAAACGCAGCGAGGATGAATTGCGCGAAGCGTTAGACGATATTGTCGAGATCGTTTGGGATCGTATTGACCGCAATCAAGCCCAAGGAAAGACGTTGGTCTTAAAGGCGCGCTATTCCGATTTCCGGACCGTCACACGGTCGCGGACGGTTGGGCACATACTTTCTGACCGTTCCGCAATTGCGACGCTGGGGCATGCGCTGTTGGAGCAGATTTTGCCCGTGGAAATGGGCGTTCGCTTGCTTGGGCTGACGTTATCCGGACTTGTTGATCAAAATGGCATTGCCGCAGAGCCAGCTATGCAAGGACAGTTCACATTTGATCACGTTGAAAAATGAAACAATCGGCGTTATATCAGAAAACTGTTATGCAGTCATAATACAGGAAGCACCATGGCTCGGCCACAAACGGATATAGAAGCGGGCAGAACCGCATTGCTCGAAATGGTCGATGAACTCATTCGTAAGCGCGGGTCGGTTGATATTTCCATGACTGATCTGGCCGCTGCCTCAGGTATGTCACCGTCGAACCTGTATCGCTTTTTCGACAACAAGGAAGCGTTGTTAGAGGCTGTAGCTGAGCGTTTCTTCGCGGAAAAAATCCGCATCATGGTCGAAGTAACCGAGTCCGACTTACCTGTTCGTGACAAAATGTACCAATATTTTGCTCGGCGCTATTTGGCTTCAGTTGAGCAGTATGAGGCCGAGCCCGAGCTGTTAAAAAGCTATCTGGAAATTGGTCAGCAGCATTTCGAAGTGGTGCGCGGTTACGTGGACCTTGGCGACCATTATCTCGCGATCATCGTGGCCGAAGCTATGGATCAAGGCTATTTCCAAGGCCTGTCCATTGATGAGGCGGTGTCGCTCATCAACCAAATGCTACATTGCTATACAAACCCCGACATGCTCTTTTACATCGGGACGACGAAGCTGAGCGTCGCGAAGCTGGCCATGATCGTGGATGCCGTGTTTCAAGGGCTAGGCAAAAAGATGGCGACCCAATCGGAACCCGGCTCGCACATGAAAATTGTGTCTTAAGCACTTTTATGCGCGCTTAAGTTATTCGCTTTTACAACACGCTCTCTCTGATTTAAGCAGGTGATTAAATCAGGGGAGAGAATGAATATGCGGGTCGAGAACGCCGTGTTTCCAGGCACGGAGCAAATCACGTCCTTTTTCGGAGGGCCTGAAAATGGCCCCTTTGTGATGGTCAACCTTCTGAAATTTAAAGAGACCGCAGAATATGCCGATGGCAGCGATGCTGACCTTAGTGGCGCTAGGGCTTATGCCCGTTACGGCAAGGGTATTCAGGCGTGTCTCGCCGCGGTCGATGGCAGGCAGATTTATGCAGGCCCTGTAACGGGCCTAATGATTGGCGAGGTTGAAGAGCTTTGGGACATGGTTGCGTTGGTCGAATATCCGTCGCTGGCGGCCATGCAGAAAATGATGTCCTCCCCGGAATATCGGGCGATTGAAGTTCATCGCAAAGCTGGTCTCGCCGGCCAACTCAACATCCGCACGAACCAGATTGGACGCTGACATCATGAAGCCTATTAAAAACCGCATCACCGAATTGCTTGGCGTTGAATATCCTATCATTCAGGCGCCGATGGGCTGGATCGCGCGGGCGCAACTGGCTTCGGCTGTGTCAAACGCCGGTGGACTTGGCATCATTGAAACGTCGTCCGGCCAATTGGAGGAAGTGCGCGCAGAGATCATCAAGATGCGCGAACTAACGGACAAGCCCTTTGGCGTGAACATTGCGCAAGCCTTTGTCCGCGATCCCGGCATCGTCGATTTTGTCGTTGATCAGGGCGTAAAGTTTGTCACGACGTCGGCAGGCGACCCGAACAAATATTGCGGTCCGCTAAAGGCTGCGGGGCTAACCGTATTTCACGTTGTGCCGACTTTGGCCGGCGCGTTGAAGGCGATTGAGGCGGGTGTCGATGGCTTGGTCGTCGAAGGCGGCGAGGGCGGCGGGTTTAAAAATCCCAAAGATGTTGCGCTTATGGTCCTTTTGCCGCTCATCCGGAGCAAAGTTGACGTGCCGATCGTCGCGGCTGGCGGAATGGTCTGTGGACGGACGATGGCGGCGGCGTTCGCGCTTGGCGCAGAAGCAGTGCAAATGGGCACGCGGATGGTCAGCGCGGCGGAATCCCCAGTTCATCAAAACTGGAAAGACGCGATCATCAATGCCAAGGAAACCGACACGCTGTTCCTGAACCGCCATGGCCCGGGCCCTGCGTTGCGTGCGTTGCGAACCGACCGGACCGAAAAGCTGGATGTGACGCCATCAGAAAATATCATGGGCGAAATGCGCGGCGTGCTCGATTTGTATTTTGGCGGTGACATGGAAGCTGCGATAGCGCTGTCCGGACAAGTTGCCGGACGGATTGATACCGTAAAGCCTTCCAAACAAATCATCGACGAAGTCATGGAAGAATTCCACGACGTGATGAATAATATGCGCAACGATTATTTGTAGGAGCCGCTTTGGCCCCTGTCCTTGAAGAATTTCTGAGCGATCCGGCGGCGGATGTTTCCGCGCTGCACGATGTTGCACGGATTAAGGTTATTCTCGAGCAATGTGCACGCGATGGCCGGGCAATCAGCTATTCTGAGTTGCTGCTGAACCTTGGTTTCCGGTTTACACGGCCAAAGATGCGCGCGGTCTGCAAGACGTTGGATAAGATTGACCAGATAACACTCGCCGAAGGGCGGCCCGCGCTTGCCGTGCTCGTGGTGCGCGAAGGCGACGGCTTGCCGGGGCAAGGGTGGTGGACCGGGCGTACTGACTATCAGGGCGAATGGACTGGACCACAGGCGCAAGCGCATATCCGGCAGTTACAGAACGGCATATTTGCATATTGGCAGGGGCAACCCGGTTGAGCGACGACATCGCCTTAATGGTCACGGCCTTTGCCCGGCGGGTGTTCGGGGGAACCGGTGACGTTGAAAGCCTTGTCCGGCTGACTGGCGGCGCCAATATGGAAAGCTGGTCGTTTGATTATGCAGGGCAGGGATATGTGCTGCGGCGGTCGCCATCGGCGGACATGATGGCCGGCCGAACCTATGGCCATGACGTGGAGGCGGCTGTCGTTCGCGCGGCCTTTGTGGCGGGCGTGAAGGCGCCAGAAATAATGGGTGAGGTAAGCGCTGCTGATAATCTCGGAACCGGCTATGTGATGCGCCGTGTGGAGGCAGAGGTTAACCCTGTAAAGATCTTGCCGAACGCTCCACCGGGATTGTTGCATGATTTCGCACGTGAACTCGCTGCAATCCATGCGGTGCGGTCTGACACGCTGCCGCAGTTGCCTGAAACGAGCGCGGAGAGCTTACTGGCCGAGTTGCGGGGACGGTTCATCAACTTTGGCGGGGATCGCCCAGTAATGGCGCTCGCGTTTAAATGGCTTGAGGACCATTTGCCTTCGCCGGTTCCTGCAGTCTTGCTTCATGGCGATTTTCGCATGGGCAATATCATGGTCGATGCTCATGGTCTCGCGGCTGTTCTCGACTGGGAATTGGCGCATCTGGGGGACCGGCATCAGGATCTCGCCTTTGGCTGTATTAACAGCTGGCGGTTTGGATATATTGACCGGCCCGCATTTGGCATTGGCCCGTTGGACGAATTTTTTGCCGCCTATGAAAGCGTGAGCGGTAAATCGGTCGAACCTGAGCGCTTCCGTTGGTGGCTTATCTATTCGACATTGTGGTGGGGCGTCTGCTGCCTGCAAATGGCCGATATTTGGCGCAGTGGTCTTGATGAAGGCTTAGAGCGTGCCGTCATTGGACGGCGGACTTCGGAAACCGAAATTGATTTGCTGATGCTATTGGAAGAGGATGCGCCTGAGGCCGAACGTGGCCCAATTACGCTGCCGTTACCTGCAGCGCCTCGACGGCTTGGGGAACCATCCGCAACAGAAATGCTGGAGGCGCTCGCGCGTTGGATTGAGACTGATATCAAACCGCAGGCCAAGGGACGTGACCGCTTCATGGCTGCCGTCGCGATGAACGCATTGGGCATGTTGCAGCGCGAAGCGACTGCGCCATTAAATGTGCATGATAAGTCGCTTTCCGATGCATTATTGTCGGGTCGACAATCGCTCAATACCCCGGGGTTGCTGGCGCAATTAAAAGCGCAATCGCTCGCCAAACTTGCGGCTGACCAACCCAAATATTCAGGCTTGGCCGCGGCCAGAAAAAAATGGACAATCTAATGCTCTTCGAAATTCCCACAGAGATAACCGACTATTTGGCCGAACTCGACGCGTTCATTGATCGGGAGATTAAACCGATTGAAGCGCGCGATGACAATATACGTTTTTTTGATCACCGCCGGGAAAACGCGCGGACCGATTGGGATAATGACGGCCATCCGCGTGCCGATTGGTGGGCATTACTTGCCGAAATGCGGCAGGTGGCCGACAAGGCTGGGCACTACCGCTTTGCAATCCCGGAAGAATTTGGCGGGAAAAATGGCTCCAATCTGGCCATGGCGGTCATCCGGCATCATCTGGCGCACAAGGGGTTAGGGCTGCATAATGACCTGCAGAATGAAAGCAGCATTGTTGGCAATCTCGTGCAGGTTTTGATGCTGCGTGATTTTGGAACGCCGCAGCAAAAGGCCGCGTTTATTCCGCCGATGCTTGAGGGCAAAATGGGGTGGAGCTTTGGCCTAACCGAAGAAGATCATGGTTCTGACGCGACGCATATGGATACGCGCGCGGTGCCTGAAATGCGTGACGGCGTTGCTGGTTATCGCATCAATGGCAACAAGATGTGGACGACCGGGCTGCCCTATACATCGCATGTGATGACCTTCGCGCGCACCAGCGGTGATGATGGCAAAGCGCGCGGCATTACCTGCTTTGTCGTGCCAACGGATGCGCCGGGATTTGAAATCGGCGAATATATGTGGACGTTCAATATGCCCACTGACCACCCGAAGGTTAAATATACCGATGTCTGGGTGCCGGAAAGCGCCATCCTTGGGGAATTGGACAATGGCTTGGCTGTTGCGCAGCATTTTGTGCACGAGAACCGTATTCGCCAAGCGGCAAGTTCGCTCGGTGCGGCCCAATATTGCATCGATGAAGCGGTGAAGTACGCACGTGCGCGTAAGCCATTTGGCAAACCTCTTGCGGTAAATCAGGCTATTCAGTTCCCCTTGGTCGAACTGCAAACCGACGCGGAGATGCTGCGCCTGTTGATTTACAAAACCGCCGCCGAAATGGACAGCATGACTAAGCCTGAAGTCGCAGTGCGGTTATCGGACAAAGTCAGCATGTGTAATTATAAAGCGAACCGGTTGGTCTGCAACGCTGCGGATTTCGCGATGCAGGTGCATGGCGGGATTGGCTATTCACGGCATAAACCGTTCGAGCATATTTACCGACACCATCGGCGCTACCGCATTACCGAAGGTGCAGAGGAAATACAGATGCGCAAAGTGGCGGGACATTTATTCGGATTTATGGGGTGATGGTAATGCAGCAGGCAACGGACTTTTTGGAAGAGAGCAGAGCATTGGCAGGGCTTCTTGCTGCACTGAGCGATTCTGATTTCGAAACGCAGACGCAGTTTAAGGGATGGACGATCAACAACATCGTCCGGCATTTGCATGTCTGGAATATCGCGGTCGACCTGTCGTTGCAGGATGAGGCGGCATTTGGTGCATTTGTTGCCGCGATGATGGAGGGGATCCGGGGCGGACAACTACCTGCTTTTGAGGCGTCCTATTTGGGCGGACTATCCGGACAGGCTTTGCTGCAGGCATGGCTTGAGCGGACTGAGGCCGTTGCTGCGGCTTTTGCCAAGGCCGATCCGAAACTACGGCTGAAATGGGTCGGGCCGGATATGAGCGCGTTGAGTTCGATAACGGCGCGTCTCATGGAAACATGGGCGCACGCACAGGCGGTTTATGATGTTTTGGGCGTCGCACGTCAGGATACAGACCGGATTGGAAATATCGTTCGTTTGGGCGTCAATACATGGGGCTTCACGTGGAAAAACCGCCGCCAAGACCCGCCGGGGCCAATGCCGCAGCTTCACCTTACTGCGCCTTCCGGAGCGATATGGGAATATGGCGACGCGTCGGGCAGTGGGACCATTAAGGGCAGCGCGACCGAATTTTGTCAGGTTGTCACGCAATGCCGTAACATTGCCGATACGTCGCTTGCAGTCATCGGAGAAGTCGCGCATCAGTGGATGGCAGTTGCACAATGTTTTGCGGGGCCACCGCAAGATCCGCCGCCAGCGGGATCGCGTTGCGTGGCCAATAGGGGAGTTTGATTAAATGAAGATGTTAGCATTTGTTTCATTGAGTGCTGCTTTGTTGGCGAGCTCTCCTGTTGCGGCCCAGACGGTAGAACAAGTCACTGTCGTCCATGCAGGGCAATTGCTCGACAAGCCTGGAACGCCGCCACGCGGTCCGTCCACTGTCATCATTCGTAATGGCAGGGTAGCCGAGATTTTGGCCGGGCATCAGCCCGGACCAGCAGGCGCGAAGTTGATCGATTTGAAGGACAAATTTGTGCTTCCCGGTTTGATCGACAGTCACGTGCATCTCGGTAGCGATGCGGGCGGCAATGCCGCGTTGATTGAGGCTGTGACCGATAGTCCTGCCCGAGCAGCTTTCCGCACCGCCGGAAACGCAAAGAAGACACTGATGGCGGGCTTCACCACCGTGCGCAATTTGGGCGATGGCAGCGGCGCGACACTGGCACTACGCGATGCCGTTGCGGCCGGTGAACTGCCCGGGCCGCGGATCATCGATGCCGGGCGTTCGATTTCGACGACCAGCGGACATATGGATGCGACGCTGTCGGTTTCGGAAGATCTGCATAACAGCATCGACCAAGACAATTTGTGCGATGGTGTTGAAAGCTGTCGTCAGGCTGTGCGTAAACAAATCCGGCGCGGCGTAGATGTCATCAAAATTGCGACAACAGGCGGCGTTAACAGTCGCATTGGCACGGGTCTTGGCCGGCAATTGTTTGACGATGAAGTTAAAGCATTGGTCGATACCGCACATTTATATGGCAAGAAAATTGCCGTGCACGCCCATGGTGATGATGGCGTTAATGCAGCGCTTGCCGTTGGCGCCGACTCTATCGAACATGGGACGATGCTGACCGATGCGACCATCAAATTGTTCAAAACGGCGGGCGCATATTATATCCCGACGCTATCAACCGTGAATGGGTACATTGAACGGCTTGCCGCGAACCCCAATGCCTATCCGCCGGACGTGTTGGCAAAGGTCAAATGGCGCATTGGCGTTACGGGCAAAAGTCTTGAAAAGGCCTATCCTGCCGGCGTGAAAATTGCGTTCGGGACAGATGCCGGTGTCTCAAAGCATGGAAAGAACGCGGACGAGTTCGAGCTGATGGTCAAGCATGGCATGCCCGCCAGCGCGGCCATTCAGGCTGCGACGATGAACGCGGCAACTTTGTTAGGCGTGGAGAAGGAAGTGGGCAGCCTTGAACCCGGCAAAGCTGCCGATCTTATTGCCGTTGCAGGTGATCCCACATCAGACGTCACCGTTTTGAAAGCGGTGAAGTTTGTGATGAAGGATGGCCGCGTTTTTAAGGACGAATGATAATCCCGATCGCGGGATCTGCTTTGCCCTGAAATGTGTCGGTGAACGCGGGAATAGCTTCAGTTATTCCAGTGCGTTCATCGATTTCCACAACGCCGTCCACGGCGCCAAGGAAGCTTTTCCAGCTTGTGGCAACGGCTTCGCCAAAGCCTTTTGGACCAAGTTCCTGAATGGTGGCGACGGCGTGGTCGGGCGCGAAGAAAAGAATGGGCTTGGGGCCTGGCATTGCGTCGCCATTGCCGCCCGGGCTGTTCGCGCCGCGTGCATCGACATGCGTTGCGCCGACAAGGCAGCTATATTTTAGATGCTCGCCAAGCGCGTCATGAATGCCGCGCAGCAATCCGCTGTTCCCGGCAAAATCAACGGCTACCGAGGCAGCAGCCGGCAAATTGCCAACGTCATCATAAGCGATGACTTCGTCATAGAGGCCCGAATTGGCAACGAATGCGACATTGCCCTTTGATGTTAGGCCAATCCGCTTGATATCGGGCGACAAGTCCTTCGCAACGCTCGCGAGGCTCATGGATGTTTTCGACGACGCGCTGGTCATGACCAAATTCTGCGCGCCGAACCAATTTTCGCGGCGGAACATGGCTTCAATGAGAAAGCCAGTTTTGAACAGCGGCCCAAATAGCATGCGCTCTGCCTCTTTGGCCGCATCATGCTCGGGGTCCGCATTGATACGGCTATACTGGTTATAGATTGGGCTCATGGGCTGTCGATGGGCCGCGGTGTCCGTGAAGCCGCTAGCGCTCACTTTTCCGGGCAAGACGTCCAAATGCGTGCCCATCGGAAGATAGCCGTACACACGCTCACCAACAGCGATTTCGGGGTGGCGGGATTCTGTAACCACCGCGTGCCCCCACATAGGAACGACGCCCCACGCGCCTTCAGCTGGAAAGAAGTTCCAATATCCGAACATATCGCCAATGACGGCATAGGTGATGTTGTTTGCGGTTACCGAGAAGCTCTCGATTTTCAGCCGGAGTGCGCCATCCGCCAATGTGGGCAGGTCGGCATCATGGACCATATTTTCCGAAAGCTTCGCTTTGTTTACCCATATTGTCTGCGCCATTACCGTCTCTCCAACACATCAATGTGATTCATGCTTTGACAATCACATTTCAGTGTGAAAATAGCGAATCATGTTTCGCTATTCTGCGAATGTTGGAGGTCATATGTCCACCCAGTTAATTGAAAAGCTTCGTAATCTCGTCAACGAAGGCGGCTTGTCGCGCTCGGGGCTTGCGCGCGCGGCGGGGCTTCATGCCAATACCTTGCGTGATCTTGATGATGCAGGCTGGAATCCAACGGCGGAAACACTGCGCAAGCTGGAAAGCTATCTGTTTTCGAACGATGATACCCCAGCGCTCGTTCCGATCGAGGAAATCATCGAAGAAGCCCGCAATGGCCGCATGTATATCCTCGTTGACGATGAAGACCGCGAAAACGAAGGCGATCTTATCATTCCAGCGCAAATGGCAACACCGGACGCGATCAACTTCATGGCGACCCATGGCCGTGGCCTGATCTGTCTTTCGATGACAAAGGCGCGCTGCGAACAACTTGGCCTGACGCCAATGGCGCGCGAGAACCGCGAAAGCATGCAGACTGCCTTTACGGTGTCCATAGAAGCGCGTGAGGGCGTCACGACCGGCATTAGCGCCGCTGACCGCGCACGCACGATTTCGGTGGCTGTAGATGCCTCCATGGGGCCGGATGACATTGTTTCCCCCGGCCATGTCTTCCCGCTGACTGCGCGCGATGGCGGCGTTCTTGTACGCGCAGGGCATACTGAGGCGGCCGTCGATATCAGCCGTCTTGCCGGTCTCAACCCGTCGGGCGTGATCTGTGAGATCATGAAGGACGACGGCACCATGGCGCGGATGGATGACCTTGTCGCTTTTGCCCGCATGCACAATTTGAAAATGGGCACGATCCGCGATTTAATCGCCTATCGCCGCAAGCATGACCATCTGGTCGAAAAGCGCGCGGAAATGAAGTTCCAAAGCAAATGGGGCGGTGAATGGACCGCCATGACCTTTTACAACAAAGCCACGGGCGACGAGACAATGGCGCTGGTGAAGGGGCGTATCGATCCCGAAAAGCCGACGCTTGTTCGTATGCACACCATGTCGATGTTTGTGGATGTGTTCGGCGAAGAAAATGAGCGTTCCGGGCTTCTTTCGCGCTCGATGGAGGCCATTGCGGCTGAAGGGGCAGGGGTCATTGTCGTGATCAACAAACCGATGAAGGGTATGGTTTCGCGTTTCATGCAGCTTCGCGCCGAAGGCAAGCAAGCTGGCGCGCCCGAAATCGAAGAGCTGCGCGATTATGGCGGCGGCGCGCAAATCCTGACCGAGCTGGGTGTTCATGACATGATTTTGCTGACCAACACCCATCACACGCTGGTTGGCCTCGAAGGCTATGGCCTTTCGATTGTAGGCGAGCGCGCGATCCCCGGCACCGGAGGCGAGTAATCGCGTGTCGGTCAGCGCCGGCCTTGCTCTGGCAGGGGTGTCCGCCTTTACAGCGGCCACGTCGCACGCTTATTTAAAGGCCGGTGAAGATAAGCTGGCGGTGCGTGTCTGGTCCGCCTTGCTGTGTGCAGCTTTGGCCTTGCCAGTGGCTCTATGGGCTGGAAATTTGTCGCCTAATCTATGGCTTTTACTCGCGGGCTTTGCGCTGCTGAGTTTCATCAACCAACTTACGATGGTTGTGTCTTACGAACTCAGTGATTTTTCCCATGCTTATCCGGTGGCGCGCGGGGTGGTGCCGCTCGCAATGGCGATTTTGGGGGTTTTCTATCTCGGCGATACGCTGACCACTCCTGCAATCTTTGGTATTTTCTCGATAACATTGGGAATATTGGCGCTCGCACTTGGCCGGGGGATGAGCCGTCACGGGTGGGGCGCGGCAGCGTTCACGGGGCTCACGACAATCATATATAGCTTAGTTGCGGCGCAGGGTATGCGCGAAGCGGACGACATCGTTGCATTTCTGGCATGGCTTTTTGTTACCGACGGCATTTTGCTGCCGCTCTATCTGGCGTTGCGATTTCGGCAAGACGCCGTGCCCCGTTTGCGGTCGGCGTGGACAATTGGGTGGCAATCGGGTTTGCTGACCTTGATTTCTTTTGCGACTTGGTCGTTCGCTGTCCGGCTCGCGCCGGTCGGCTTGGTGTCCGCCATTCGCGAATCCAGCGTGTTAATTGCGCTTGTCTTAGCGTCGCTGATGCTAAAAGAGCGTTTGGATCAATGGCGCATCGCCGCGGGATTACTGATAGTATCTGGTGCCGCCGCAATCATTTTGGGAGCAGGATAATAATGGCAAAGTTTTTGATAGTTGAAGCGCGGTTCTACGACCATTTGAATGATATGCTGGTTGCTGGTGCAAAAGCCGCGTTGAAAGCCAAGGGGCATGAGGTTGAAGTCATCACCGTTCCTGGTGCACTCGAAATTCCCGGCACGATTGCCATGGCTGCCGAAGCGCAGCAATATGATGGCTTTGTCGCCATTGGTGTCGTTATTCGCGGTGAAACCTATCATTTTGAAATCGTTGCTGGCGAAAGCGCACGCGGCATTATGGCGTTGACGATGGACGGCATTGCCATCGGTAACGGCATTTTGACGGTCGAGAATGAAGAACAAGCCATTGTTCGCGCTGACCCCAAGCAGAAAGATAAGGGCGGCGAGGCAGCTATTGCGGCGATGGCCTTGCTAAATCTGCAAAATCGTTTCAACTGAAACGATGAGCGCACCGACTTTATCGACCCAAATCAACACCGAATCTGACGACTACAAAAAACGTGTCGCGCACAACCGTGCGCTGCGCGATGAACTGTGGGCCAAGGTTGCCGAGGCCGCATTGGGCGGCAATGAAAAGTCACGCGAACGCCATACATCGCGCGGCAAACTGCTTCCGCGCGAGCGTGTCGAACGTCTGCTTGATCCGGGCTCGCCATTTTTGGAAATCGGCCAGCTTGCGGCCAATGACCTTTACGATGGCGAGATTCCCGGCGCTGGTTTGATTTGCGGGATCGGTCGAGTCTCCGGGCGCCAGTGCATGATCGTCTGCAATGATGCGACGGTGAAGGGTGGCACTTATTACCCGATGACCGTCAAAAAGCATTTGCGCGCTCAGGAAATTGCCGAGGCTAATCACCTGCCGTGCATCTATCTGGTCGACAGCGGCGGTGCGAACCTGCCGCATCAGGACGAGGTTTTCCCCGACCGTGAGCATTTCGGGCGTATTTTCTTCAATCAAGCGAATATGAGCGCCAAGGGCATTCCGCAAATCGCATGTGTCATGGGCAGTTGCACCGCGGGTGGCGCCTATGTCCCCGCGATGTCCGACGAGAGCGTGATTGTCCGCAACCAAGGTACGATCTTCCTCGCTGGCCCGCCTTTGGTGAAGGCGGCGACGGGCGAGGAAATCAGCGCCGAAGATTTGGGCGGTGGCGATCTGCACGGCCGCAAATCGGGCGTGGTCGATCATGTCGCGGAGAATGACGAACATGCGCTGACCATCGTGCGCGATATTATCAGCCACTTAGGGCCAACCCACAAACCCGACATTGATTTAAAGGAACCACGCGCCCCCAAATACGACACCGAAGAACTGTATGGCGTCATCCCCGACGACGTGCGCGCGCCTTATGACGTGCACGAAGTCATCGCGCGGTTGGTCGATGGCAGCGAATTTCATGAGTTCAAGGCGCTGTATGGCACGACCTTGGTCTGCGGCTTTGCGCATATCTGGGGCATGCCCGTCGCGATCCTCGCCAATAACGGCGTATTGTTTTCGGAAAGCGCTGTCAAAGGCGCACATTTCATCGAGCTTGCCTGCCAGCGGCGGATCCCGTTGCTGTTCCTGCAAAACATCAGCGGCTTCATGGTCGGTGGCAAATATGAGGCGGAGGGCATCGCCAAGCATGGCGCGAAGCTCGTCACCGCCGTCGCCACCGCGAGCGTGCCCAAGATCACCGTCTTGATCGGCGGCAGCTTTGGCGCGGGCAATTACGGCATGTGCGGACGGGCTTATAGCCCACGCTTCCTGTTCACTTGGCCCAATGCGCGGATTTCGGTCATGGGCGGCGAACAGGCCGCGAGCGTGTTGGCGACAGTCCACCGCGACGCTGCGACATGGACGCCAGACGAAGCCGAAGCGTTCAAGGCGCCCATCCGGCAGAAATATGAAGACGAGGGTAACCCCTATTACGCGACATCGCGCCTGTGGGATGACGGCATTATCGACCCGGCGCAAACACGCGATGTGCTGGGGCTAGCCTTCGCCGCCGCGCTAAACGCACCCGTCGAGGAGGCGCCCCGCTTTGGGGTGTTCCGGATGTGAGTGACCTTGGTTTTACCCATATCGCGCTAATTTGCTCAAATGCAGATAAGACGATCGAATTTTACCGGCGTTTCGCGGACATGACGGTAATCCATGACCGGATTGATCCAAACGGCCGCGTGTTTTGGTTGTCGGACCTCAAGCGCGCGTTTGCCATTGTCTTTATTGAACGTGCAAACATTGAAGCACCCTTAGGACCACTCGGCCATTTGGGCGTCTGTTTGAAATCAAAAGATGACGTCGATAATCGCATAAAGGCCGCGCAAGAACTTGGTTATAAAGTTAGCGAACCTGAGGAATCTGGTCCTCCAGTTGGGTATTGGGCATTTGTCGCGGACCCTGATGGACACACCTTGGAGTTGAGCTACGGCCAAGAGGTTCAACTTCACGTTGAGAAAGCGCAATGATCAAATCCCTCCTCATCGCCAACCGTGGCGAAATTGCTTGTCGGATTATCCGCACCGCGCGGGATATGGGTATCCGCACCGTTGCGGTCTATTCGGATGCTGATGCCAAGGCGATGCATGTGCGGGAAGCCGACGCGGCGGTGCATATCGGGGCGTCTGCGGCGCGTGAGAGCTATTTGGTGGGTGAAAAGATCATCGCCGCGGCCAAGGCCAGCGGAGCCGAGGCGATCCATCCGGGCTATGGCTTTCTTTCCGAAAACGCGGAATTTGCGCAGGCCGTGATCGACGCTGGCCTCATCTGGGTCGGGCCGGCACCGGCCAGCATCACCGCGATGGGGCTGAAGGATGCGGCCAAGAAATTGATGGCGGAGGCGGGCGTGCCCGTCACCCCCGGCTATATGGGGGCAAATCAAGACCCGGCCTTCCTTGGGCAGCAAGCCGCCGAAATCGGCTATCCCGTGCTCATAAAGGCGGTCGCGGGTGGCGGCGGCAAGGGGATGCGCAAGGTCGATGACGCGGCGGACTTTTCCGACGCGCTCGCATCGTGCCAGCGTGAGGCTACCGCCTCGTTCGGCAACGCCCATGTGTTAATCGAAAAATATATTCAGCGCCCGCGCCATATTGAGGTGCAGGTGTTTGGCGACACGCACGGCAATATCGTCCATCTGTTCGAGCGCGATTGTTCGCTCCAGCGCCGCCACCAAAAGGTGATTGAGGAAGCCCCTGCACCCGGCATGGACGAAGCAACGCGCGAACAGCTTTGTGCGGCGGCGGTGAAGGCGGCCAAGGCGGTCGATTATGTCGGTGCAGGTACAATCGAGTTCATCGCCGACGCCTCCGAAGGCCTGCGCGCCGACCGCATCTGGTTCATGGAAATGAATACGCGGTTGCAGGTAGAACACCCCGTGACCGAGGAGATCACTGGCGTTGATCTTGTCGAATGGCAGCTGCGCGTGGCAAGCGGTGAACCTCTTCCGCTTCGGCAGGATGAGTTGCGCATTGATGGTCATGCAATCGAAGCGCGGCTTTATGCCGAAGATCCGGCGAAAGGCTTTTTGCCGAGCGTTGGTAGGTTAGAGTTTTTCGAACTCGACGGCAGTGTCCGGATTGATACAGGCGTGTGTCAGGGGTCCGAAGTCTCCCCATTTTATGACCCGATGATTGCCAAAATGATCGCCCATGATTTGGACCGCGAAGGCGCAATACAGTCGCTGGCATGGGCTTTGAATGACAGCAAAATTTGGCCGGTCAAAAACAATGCTGCGTTTCTTATCAACGCGCTTGAGCATCCTGATTTTGCGTCCGGTAATGTCGATACCGGCCTGCTGCAGCGCGCGGGCGACGATTTGATACCTGACGAGAACGCGGATATTGATGATCTGGCGCGGAGCGCAGAGCAGTATACCAATCAAGCAATTTCGGGTTTCAGGCTCAACGGTGATCGCAATCACAAGGCGGTTCTGTCGGTTGACGGGATCGCAACCGAAGTCGACATTCCAATTGTCGAATATGTCGACCCGCGGCCCTTCGTTTTCGGCCAGAACGCCCCAAGCGGGTTTTTCCAAACTGGAAATGGCCAGACTTGGTGGATCGAACCTTATCGTTATGCAGGCGGCGCGCATGCTTCGGCGCATGACGGAGACATATTTTCCCCCATGCCAGGCCGGATCATTGCAGTCGATGTCACTGCAGGGCAGGCCGTCACCAAGGGCCAGAAACTCCTCACGCTCGAGGCGATGAAGATGGAGCACAGCCTTACCGCCCCGTTCGACGGCGTTGTGGCCGATCTGAACGCAGAGGCCGGTGCGCAGGTGCAGGTCGAGGCATTGTTGGTGCGGATCGAGGCGGTGGACGACAAATAATTGCAAGCCGTGCGTCACCCTGAACTTGTTTCAGGGTCTTACTGTCGGGCGGCAAAAAGTAAGATGCTGAAACAAGTTCAGCATGACGTTTCGGGAGTGAGCAGTGGCAGGCAAATATTTCAACCAATGGCAAATCGGCGACACTATCGTCCATGAAATCCGGCGCACCGTGACCGAGACCGATAATTTGCTATTCTCGGTCATGACTCATAACCCCCAGCCGCTGCACATTGATGCAGAGGCAGCAAAGGCCAGTGAGTTCGGGCAAATTCTCGTCAACGGCACCTTCACCTTTGCCCTTATGGTCGGGCTATCGGTGGGGGACACGACCTTGGGTACGCTGGTGGCGAACCTTGGCTATGACAAGCTGATCATGCCTAAACCGGTGTTTATCGGTGATACGCTCCGCGCCGAAACCGAGGTCATTGGGCTAAAGGAAAGCAAGTCGCGTCCTGATGCCGGCGTTGTGACGTTCCTGCACCGTTGCCTCAATCAGCGCGATGAGGTGGTATGCAGTTGCGAGCGCGCGGCGTTGCTAAAGAAAGCGCCGACTGATATCTAGACCGTAGTGCTGAGCCTGTCGAAGCACGCCCCGCCAATAAGCGCCCTTCGACAGGCTCAGGGCTACGGTGAAGTTGAAAGGCGTCGCCTCCATGAAACTGCGTTCACTCCTCTTCGTCCCGGGCGACCGGCCTGATCGTTTTGCCAAGGCATCCGCCAGCGGTGCCGATGCGATTATCATCGACTTGGAAGACTCGGTTGCCGTGGATCGCAAGGTTGCTGCGCGTGAAGCGACAGCGGAGTTTTTGTCAGGGGACCGGTCCGTGCCGGTGTTTGTTCGCGTTAATCCGCAGGATAGCCATCTGACCCATGACGATCTGGCGTCGGTTTTGCCCTATATGCCGGACGGCATTGTCCTGCCCAAGGCGGAGGGCGCACGTTCGGTCAATTGGCTCCGCGCAGAAGCCGCAGCGGTGGCGGACAGTCAAGATGGCGAAGCCCCGCCGATCCTGCCGATCGCGACCGAAACACCAGGTGCTGTATTTGATCTGGGGACTTTGCGCGAAGTTTCGCATTATCTCGCTGGCGTGAGCTGGGGCGCGGAGGATTTGCCCGCTGCGGTTGGCGCAGCGACGGCGCGCGAAGACGATGGCCGCTACACCGCGCCCTATGAGATGGTGCGGTCGCTGACGCTGTTTGCGGCCCACGCCGCTGGCGTTGCGGCAATCGATACGGTCTTTCCGAATATCAGCGATGAGGCCGCGCTATCGGCCTATGTCGCGCGCGCGGCGCGGGATGGCTTTACCGGAATGCTGGCCATTCACCCATCGCAAGTCGCGTCGATTAACACCGGCTTCACACCATCGCCCGCGCAGATTGCGCATGCCCAATCCATCGTTGATGCATTCGCCGCCAACCCCGGAGCTGGTGTTTTACAGATAGACGGCAAAATGATCGACGCGCCGCATTTGAAGGCGGCGCTGTCGATCTTAGCCAGGCTGTAACGGACGGTTTAAGCCGCTAGCTTCCGCAGCACATAGTGCAGGATGCCACCGTTCATGAAATATTCGACTTCGTTCGCGGTGTCGATGCGGCACAGCGTGTCGAAATTGAACGTGCTGCCGTCCTTGCGGGTAACCATGACGGAGACTGTCTGGCGC
>JBILOZ010000091.1:0-8714 GCA_044374245.1 Sphingorhabdus sp.
TGCGGCCGATAAACGCACAGCTTCGGCCTTGTTTTGACCAAGCTTTAACGTGCTGCGCCACGTGGTGATGTGCATTTCAAAACCGTAAATCCCGCGCAGCATTTTTTCAAACATGCCGTCGGCCATTTTGGCGCGTGTCCAAACGGGTTTGGGGGCCAGCTTCAATTCTTGATGATGTGACAGCGCATCGGATTGGGCAATCAACGCGGCTTCGTCCATTTTCCGGACGGTGCCCACAAGCTCAATCGCCACATAATTCCATGTCGGCACCTGGTCAGGAATGCCGTAATAATCGGGGCTGATATAACCGTCCGGCCCGTTTATAACGAACAACGCCTCTGCGCCGTCTAGATAGCGCGCAATCGCATTGTTGCGCGCCATATGGAAACCGATGCGATCATCGTCCAGAAATACAAATGGCAGATGCGCGACGTGCGGCCCATCGGGGGTATTCAGGAATAACATGCCAAAGCCGATATCCTTGGCCAAAGCGCGCATCGCGTCGCGATCTTCCCAACGAAATGCAGCATTGGGATGCATCAGGGCTTACCCTTTGACGTGACCTTCTTCCCCGCCGGTTTTTTGCTGGCGACTTTTTTGATCACTGGTTTTTTGGCGGCGATTTTCTTGCCGGCGGCCATTTGGCTGCGCTTATTGTCCTTGGGCTTATCCGACACGGAACCGCGCGAGCGGCGTTCGCCCTTGCGTTCCTTGCGCGCGGATTTGGCGATATTGGCGGCAACGCGCTTTTTGCCTTCCGCCGTTTCGCTGAACTTCGGTGCATCCAGCACCAGTGCATCGCCCATTTCGATGTCGAAGCCTAAATCTTCAAAGCTCGACTGCATATGCGGGGGCATGTCGGCGCGAACGTCAATCTGGTGTCCCGATGGATGGTCGATGCGGATGCGGCGCGCGTGCAAATGCATTTTGCGGCTGATCGTGCCCGTCAGAAACGCGTCCTTGCCGCCATATTTGCCGTCGCCAACGATAGGGTGGCCAATCGCGGCCATGTGGACGCGCAACTGGTGGGTGCGGCCGGTATAAGGCTGCAATTCGACCCAGGCGGTGGCGTTTCCGGCGCGTTCGACGATGCGATAGCGGGTGCGCGCCGACTGACCATCCTTTTCATCGACATGCATTTTCTCGCCGCCGCTGCCGGGCTGCTTGCCAATCGGCAGGTCGATGAAACCATCGGCGATGTCAGGCACACCAACGACCAAAGCCCAATACACCTTGCGCGCGGTGCGTGAGGAAAATGCCTTGGCAAAATGCCCTGCCGACCGCGACGTGCGCGCCAGCAAAAGCGCGCCCGACGTGTCCTTGTCCAACCGGTGCACCAGCTTTGGCCGGTTATCGAGTTCAAATCCTAAGGCGTCGAGCAAACCATCGACATGGTTCTCGGTCTTGGTGCCGCCCTGCGTGGCGAGGCCAGCGGGTTTGTTGATCACCAGCGCCGCGTCATCCTTGTGGATCACCATGCTCAGCGCGAATTCCATTTCGTCTTCGGTCAGATCGCGGCGCTTGCGCACCGGACGCGCGCTCGAGGATGCCGACACATCGGCAGGCGGCACGCGCAGCGTTTGCCCCGCCAACAGCCGGTCGCCCGGCGTCGCGCGCTTGCCATCAACGCGCAACTGCCCCGTGCGCGCCCAACGCGACACGATGTTGAACGATGCGTCGGGCAAATGCCGCTTAAACCAGCGGTCCAGGCGAATGCCATCATCATCAGGGGCGACGACGAATTGCCGAATGCCTTTTTCGTCTTGCTTACTCATGTCCAAATTGTCCTTGCCAGCATCATTCCGGCGAAGACCGCACCCAATGCCAATATTACCGAAACCGCGGCATATGCCGCCGCCATCATGCCCTGCCCGCGTTGCACCATCTGCGCCATTTCAAGGCTGAAGGCGCTGAATGTTGTAAATCCGCCCAAAACACCCACACCCAAAAACAAGCGCAAGGGCTCTGCGGCTCCATCGCCGCGCACCAACCACGCCGCCAGCAACCCCATGGCCAGCCCGCCAAGCAGGTTCGCGGCAAAGGTTGGCCACGGCCAACCCCCGACGTTCACAGGCAGCGCACGCGACAGGCCATAGCGCAGTGCTGCACCTATCGCTCCGCCGGACATGACAAGGATTACGGGATTCATCGCCCCAGCTGTAGCGGCGCTTGCGCGGAAAAGCCAGCCAAACCAATGGCCGCGGCTGAACCAGCTTGCATGCGAAAGGCGTTCCCAACGTCTTTGCTGCCCCGCGACGCGCATCTGTGCGGCGGACGGAAGTGTTAGAGCGCAGGGTGCACGTATGTTAAGGGCACCGGTGAAATTCTCTCCAAAGGACAGCCCATGATCCCCTTCGTTATGATGACCGACAATCGCGGCCAGCGCATATCGGTGAACCCCGAAATCGTCCAATTCGTCCGCACTGCAGACAATTCCGACAATGAATGCCTGATCGTCTTTGGCAAGGATCAGCTGCTGCGCGTGCGCGGCACGTTGGACGAGGTTACCGATCTTTTGCGGCAGGGATGAACCCATCGCATCGATGCAGCTTCTTGTAACTTCATGTAAAAATATACGTGTTCCGTAGCGCGACAGTCATTAGCAACATGTTAACCAAAGCCGTTTAAATTCAGCCACATGGGATGAGGTGCACCCGCCTGCACATTGGCGTTGATTGGTAACGATGGCTATTTCGCGTTTATTAAAAAGTTTTTCGGGTCGCGATTCTGCGGCCGTTATTACGCCTACCGACATCAACCGGCGCCTCGAAATTCTCGATGACTTCGAACATGCCGGTATTGGCTGGCTATGGGCCACCGATGCCCAAGGCCGGTTGATCTATATCTCCGAAAACGCGGCTGAAAAGCTGAACCAGCCCGTGCAGGAATTGCTCGCGCACCCCATCACGCATTTGTTTGAATCCGACGCCTCGACGCTTGGGGAGCGTTCGGAAAGGCCGCTGAATTTTCAGCTGACCGCGCGCAACAGGATCGTCGACCAGACGGTGCGCTTTACCCTCAGCCAACCACAGGGCCGCGGCCGGCAAACATGGTGGTCGCTATCGGGCCATCCGAAGTTCGACAAAGCCGGTATGTTCCAAGGCTATCGCGGCAGCGCAAAAGACATCACAACCGAACATGAGCGCAAGCTTGTGGACTCGCGTCTCGCCGAATTTGACTCGCTCACGGGCCTTGCGAACCGCCACCGCATGGACAAAAAGCTGGAGAGCACGCTCGCCGCGTATAAGTCCACCAAGCGCAGCTGCGCGCTGATGATGCTTGACCTCGACCGGTTCAAAGTCGTCAACGATACGCTTGGCCATACGGCGGGCGATACGTTGCTGTGCCAGGTGGCCCGCCGCCTTGAACGCGCTGTCGGCAGCGTGGGCGAGATCGGCCGCTTGGGTGGCGATGAATTCCAGATCATCCTTCCCGACTGTGACGACCGCGGTAAGCTGGGCGAACTGTCGAACAAGCTCATCCAGATCCTCTCGCAGCCCTACATCATCGAAGACAAGCGCGCGAACATCGGCATCTCGATCGGCATCGCCATTTCACCCTTTGACGGCGTTGATAAGTTGGACCTGATCGAAAATGCCGACCTTGCGCTATACGCCGCAAAGAACGGCGGGCGCGGGCAATTTCGCTTTTACGCCGCCCATTTCAAAGACGAAGCCGCCGAACGCAGCTTGCTTGAAGAGGGCCTGCGCGATGCCCTCGCCAACGAAGCGCTGGCGCTGCATTACCAACCCGTCGTCCGCACCGATGACAATGTCGTGGTCGCATTCGAAGCATTGATGCGCTGGGACCACCCCGAGCGCGGGGCGATAAGCCCCAGCGTCTTCGTGCCGATTGCCGAGGAATCCGACCTTATCAACCATATTGGCGCATGGGCGCTGAACCGCGCGTGCATGGACGCGATGGCGTGGCCCAAATCGGTGCGCGTCGCCGTCAACGTGTCCGCCGCCCAATTTGCGCACTCGGAACTGATCGACACCGTCGCACATGCGCTGCGGACGTCGGGGCTTGACCCCGACCGTCTGGAACTTGAACTCACCGAAAGCGTGTTCATGGGGGATTTCGAGACCATTGACGACATCTTCCGCGCGCTCAAAGACCTTGGCGTTCGCCTTGCGCTCGATGACTTTGGCACCGGCTATTCATCGTTAAGCTATTTGCGCTCCGCCCCGTTTGACAAGATCAAGGTCGACCGCACCTTTGTCGAAGGCTGCACGCAAAAGGACCAGAACAGCGCTAAGATCATCGCTGCGATCATCAGCCTGTCCGATGCATTGGGCATGGAAACCACGGTCGAAGGCGTAGAGGCATTTGACCAGCTTGAAGTGGTGCGCGGCATGAACGCGCGCCTTATCCAAGGGTGGATTTACGCAAAGGCGATGGATCAGGAAACCTTGCTGGCAAGCATGGCGAACGGCGAATTGCGTATCATCCCCGACGGCCCGCTGCGCCACCGATCCGAACGCCGTTCGGTGTTCCGCCGCATTGGCATCATCCATGACGACCACCGATATGAAGCATTGATGCGCAACCTGTCGAAAACCGGCGCGCTGATCGATGGTTTGTTGAATGTCCCCGAAGGCACCAACCTCGTGCTCGATTTATGCGAAGGGCAATTGGTCGTGTGCACGGTAACCCACGCGCAGGACGCGATGATTGCAGTTGAATTTGAAACCCCGTTGGTCAGCGATGGCGCAGGCGGCCTGTGCACGCGCCACCGCATTTCGTCCTATCTGTTGACCAGCGTCACCCAAACCAATGACGACACCCCCAAAAGCAAACCGCAATTCATGCAAGTCGCCGCGATCAGCAACCCCGCAACGATGAATTTCCGCGACTAGGGTCAGGACCCTAATCATCAAACAATTCATCAGGGCCCACCAATCCCGACGCCACCAGCACCGCCATGGACTGGTTCGGCCACCCGTCGGGCAACGGCTGATGACAGGTGGGGCATGCCACGCCCTGCCGCCCATATTCTTTCAACCGGTTGCGGATTTCGGTCAGCTTGGCGATGAACTTATCCTTCGATTTTTCGGGGTCCTCAATCTCGATCTTGCGCCCATAATCGTCAAAGCGCTTGTGCCGTTGCCATTCGTCAAAGCTCAACAAATCATCGGGCAATTTGCCCCCCGGCAGCGCGCCCGTCCCCGCCATATCGCCGCGTTTGAGCAACAGGCCAAGGATCGCGTCGGACGGCGTAATCCGCCGTTCATATTCCTGCCCGCCGCGAATGATCACGGTCTCCCGCCCCTCTACCGCGCGCTTGTACGCAATCGCCAACAGCCCCTGCCCCGCCCGGTCCAGCGCATCTTCCCACGCTTGCGCGAATAAGGGAAAGCGCCGCTTCATCCGGTACGCCGCCGCATTGGAAACCCCCGCCACCCGCGCCGCATCGCGCACACAACCGGTATGGCCCAACGCATCAAAAAAGCGCTGCGTCCGCTCCTCGGTCCACCCGTCATGCCGCACGCGCAATCCGGGCATCAACCGGTTGCGGTTCACCCGCGGCCCAGACGGAATGCGCTGCGCCGAATCGGGCAAGATTGTCAAAACAAGGTCGGAAGGGGCGGATTTGCGTGCCATATAAACTCCATTGGTTCATTATATAAAATATAATAACCTATATGGAATGTTGTAGGAAAGCGGTTCCTGCGCTATCGCACCAACATGGCTGCACCCACATTGACCCCGCAAGCGATCACCGCGCTGATATCCGACCGGAACGAGCTATCGCTGCGCGTGGTGCCGGGGGCAAAGGTCGAAAAGGCCGCGATTGAAAACGGCGCCCTCAAAATCTGGCTCCGCACCGCACCGGAGGATGGCAAGGCGAACAAGGCCGTGCTGGCCATCTTGGCCAAGCTGTTGGGGATATCGGTCAGCCAGTTGGAAATCACCCACGGCCAAACCGCGCGGGACAAAAGGGTGCGGGTTTTGGGGTGAGGGACGGGCCGCCGCCGCCGTGCACCATCAAACTCCGTCACCCTGAGTGAATCACCACACCCCGTCACCCTGAACTCGTTTCAGGGTCTTACTTTTTCTCGAGCGGTGCAGAATTAAGACCCTGAAACAAGTTCAGGGTGACGGTGAGTCTTAAGAGAAGGTGACGAAAAGCACCAGCATCATTCTATTGTCTGTTGTTCCGAATTGCGGCATCGTTCGGCTGTCTTGGAGGGAAATGCTGGTGGCACGATATCGAACCATTGCTGCAGCGATGCTGGCGTGTCTGGCCTTCAACGGCACCTCGGCCTTTGCGCAGAGCAGTGCGCAGCCACCTTCTTCATCTGGGCAAGCCCACGCGACTGCCGCTGGCAATCCGAACCTGCTGGATTTCGACTTTGTCGTTGAAAAGCTGCGCCGTAACTATGCAGGCTGGGACACCAAGGTCACGGATAAGACGCGGCCTGCGCTTGATGCGCTAACCGCCCGCCTGCGGGTTGCAGCGAGAGAGGCAACGCCGCAAGAACTCACAGAAATCTTGCGGGAATGGCTCACATTTTTTGGCGATGGCCATGTTGGCGTCGCACCTGTTTCCGCGCCAGCACTGGCAGGCACGACGCCGCCCACGTCTGCGCATATCCCTTCGCGCGCATGGACCGAAGCCAGCGTCCGCGCCGAACTGGACGCCCGCGGTGCGGCCCGCGATCCGCTTGAGGGGATATGGCAGATCGACGGTGGCCTGTATCGCATCGGAATTCTGCGTACGCCGGGCCGAACGGGCGCATTTTTGGCAGTCATATTAACGACAAAAGCAAAGGGGTGGAGCATCGGCCATATCAAGGCCGAACTGACGCGCAAGGCGGATGGCGGGGTCGAAATGCTCTACCGCGCAGGCGACCACGCGGAACACAAGACGCGGGCCAATCTTTTGCTGAACGGCGCGGTGTTAAGCGTAGCGGACTGGGGCAACTGGGTGCGCGAAGTGCCCGCAATTGCCGATCCCGGCCTCGTCGAACGCGCGTTGCCGTCTGATGCGATGTTCATGAAGCCCTTGTCGCCCAGCACATTATGGCTCCGCATTCCCGATTTCGACGACAGCCGCGCCAACCCACTCCAAAATATTCTGACGGCCAATGCGGCCCTGCTCACATCGACCCCCAACCTCGTGATCGACCTACGCAACAATGGCGGCGGGGCCGACTTTGTCTATGCCCCGCTAACGCCATTGCTTTACTCCCGTCCGATCTATTCCGTCGGTGTCGAGATGCGCGCGACCGAGGATAACGTCACCTTGCGTAAAGCCATCGCAGACGAACTGCGCACGAAAGCGCCCGATGTCGCAAAAGGGCTCGACCGGCAGATCGCGCGCATGACCGCCGCTCTTGGCACCTTCGTGCCTGGCGGCGACCAGACCTTTTACGTCGAACGGCTCAACACTGTACTGCCCTTTCCAAAGCGGGTCGCGGTTCTTATCGACAACGCCGCCAGCACCGGCGAGCAATTCCTGCTCGAAGCGCGCCAAAGCCGGAAAGTGACCCTGTTCGGCAAGGAGAATTCTGCTGGCACGCTCGACTTCGCCAATGTCGTGGGCATGCAAACCCCATCCGGGCGGTTTCACGTCTTTTGGGCAACATCGCGCTCAATGCGGTTGCCGAACGACCCCGTCGATCCCGACGGCATCGCGCCGGATATCCGAATTCCAACGGACGAAGCAGATCCCGTCGCCTTCGCCCAACGCTGGCTCGAACGCCAAACCGATTAGGAATGCCGCTGTCATCGTGAATCACATACTCCGTCACCCTGAACTCGTTTCAGGGACTTAATTCTGCACCGCTCGCGAAAAAAGTAAGACCCTGAAACAAGTTCAGGGTGACGAAGTGGGGCAAGAGAAGTTGACGAGGTGGGGCAAGAGACGTTGACGAAGTGGGGGAAGACAGGGTGACGATGGAGTGTGAAGACACGGTGACGAGCAGGGATAAAGGCACTGCCGTTCAACATTCCCTCCGTCATGCTGAACTTGTTTCAGCATCTTAATTTTTCTTAAACGCCCAATGTAGGAAAACCCCCGCACCACCGCGCAAAATTTGGAACCGGCATGACCAAACGCCTCGATTTTCAGCCCTGTGTCTACATCATGGGCAGCTTCAACGATCGGGCGCTCTACATCGGCGTGACATCGGATTTGATGAAACGCATCAGCCAGCATCGCGAAGGATATTTCGACGGGCATAGCAAGAAATACAATATCCAGCGGCTCGTGTTGTTTGAAATATTCGCGACAATGGAGGCCGCCATCGCGCGGGAGAAGCAGTTGAAAAACTGGCACCGCCAATGGAAGATCAACCATGTCACCGCCAGCAACCCAACATGGCGCGATCTGGCGGAGGATTTGAGTTTTCCTCCGTTGCCGGTTTATTGATGCGGGCATAGCCAAAACGAGTGCGGGGTGCCCATTACGGTCACTACGTCACGTTCGCCCAACCCGTCACCCACACACTCCGCCGCCTCCCATTCCGTCACCCTGAACTTGTTTCAGGGTCTTACTTTTTCTTGCACCGTCCAGAATTAAGACCCTGAAACAAGTTCAGGGTGACGAGGAGAGGTGCAACACCGCCCCTTCGTGCCTCCCCGCGCCAAAAACACCCCACCACCCACCGGCAATTTTCCCCGTCGCCACCTTGCACCCCCACCCCATCCGCGCTAAGGCGCGGCCAGCAAACGAATCTCCCGCTTTTACGCTGGTTTGACGCGCGTTT
>JBILOZ010000128.1:0-5604 GCA_044374245.1 Sphingorhabdus sp.
TGTGCGCATGCTGCTCGACAAGCTGCCCGTCTTATTGGTGGAACAGCGACAAGTTTTTGGGCCCAGCCATCTTGCTTCAGGCCTATCGTTGGTTGGCTGATAGCCGTGACGAAATGACCGGTGAGCGTTTGGATGAGTTGGAAGATCCATTCCGTCTGTATCGCTGCCACACGATCATGAACTGCGCGAATGCATGCCCCAAGGGTCTGAACCCTGCAAAGGCCATTGCGGAAACCAAGAAGATGGTTGCCGAACGCCACCTTTAATTTACGGGACGGCAGTTGGACACACCCGCTTTTGATAGCAGTCCGGATCCGGACAATCCTGGTTGGCTAAACTGGCAGATGACCGATGCCACGCGCTATAATGGCACGGTCCTCGGTAAAATGCTGGTGCGCAGCGAAGGGCATCATAAAGCACGCCTTCGCATGTTTCCCGAACACCGGCACAGCAACTTGCGCGACGCGGTGCATGGCGGCGTCACGCTGGGTTTTATTGACGTGGCCATGTTTGGCGCATCGCGGATGTTTGGCCTGATTGAGGCGGGCGCTGCCGTTACGCTTGACCTATCGGTGCAGTTCATTGGCGCTGGAGTAATCGGCGAAGCACTTGAGGCTGAGGTCGAACTTTTAAAAGAAACGGGTCGCCTGCTGTTCATGCGCGGCGTTGTCTCGCAAGGCGAGTCCCGCGTCGCCGCGTTTTCAGGGACGATCCGAAAACCCAGTCAGAAATGATGCCCGCCTCGGTCACGGATCGGCACGCAGCCCTTGTCAGTGCAGGCGAATTGAAGCCTGATGCTGATCAAGCCAAGGCCGTTTTGGCGCTGGCGAAAGTGCAAACAGAGCTTGAGGCCGTGCCGCCCCGCGGAAGCACAATGTGGCGTTTCTTGGGACGCAAGCCGGACCCGGCGCGCGGGCTATATTTATGGGGCGGTGTTGGGCGCGGAAAATCCATGCTCATGGACCTGTTTTTTGACAGCGTGCAGATACAGCGGAAACGTCGTGCCCATTTCCATGAATTCATGCTGGATATCCACGCGCGGCTAAAGGTTGAGCGCGAAAAAGAGAAAGGCGATCCTATTCCGCCCGTGGTCGCGGCACTTGCGGATGAAGCCCGGCTGCTCTGTTTTGACGAAATGGTCGTCAACAACATGGCCGATGCAGCGATCATGTCTCGGCTGTTCACAGGATTGATTGCCGCAGGCGTCACGGTTGTCACAACATCGAACCGACGACCCGATGACCTGTATAAGGATGGCCTCAACCGCCAGCTGTTTTTACCGTTCATCGCGTTGATCAAAGACAGGCTTGATATTTTTGCGCTCGATGGCCCGACAGACTATCGGCGCGACCGTCTGGGCAATGCCAAAACCTGGCTCGTACCCAATGGTGCCGAGGCGACGGCGGCATTATCGGAAACATTTTTCCGGATGACGGATTACCCGCCCGAGGACCGCGCACATGTCCCCTCGTTAGAACTCGACGTGGGCGGCGGTCGGACACTGCATGTGCCAAAGGCGCTGAAGGGCGTTGCCGTTTTCTCGTTCAAGCGTCTTTGCGCGGAGGCGCGCGGTGCCTCTGACTATCTGGCTATTGCGCGACGGTTCCACACCGTTTTGATGGTGGGCATTCCCGTGCTTGGGCCGCACAACCGCAATGAAGCGGCGCGATTTGTGACGCTGATCGATGCGTTGTACGAATATCGCGTAAAGTTTTTGGCGAGCGCAGATGCCGGCCCTGACCAGCTTTACCCAATGGGCGACGGGCGTTTTGAATTTGACCGTACCGTATCGCGGCTGATGGAAATGCAGTCGGAAGATTATCTGGCGGAAGGCCACGGCGCGCGCTAGCATTGCATAAAGGGAGAGAAAAGATGATCGGACGGAGCACGTTTTTATTGGCAGGCATTTTGGCCCTGACGACCGCTGCACATGCGCAAACAGCTGCATCGAAAATAGCATCGGAACGTGCGCTCTTTGCAAAGATCGTCGAAATTCCCACCGTTGAGGGGCAGCCTGCCGAATTCAAAAAGCTGACCACATTATTGGCAGCCGAGTTCCGAAAGGCTGGCATCACCAACGTGATCATCAAGGATCATGACAATACCCAGACAATGATTGTCCGTTGGCCCGCAGCAAAGCCGTCGGGCAAAAAGCCGATTTTGCTGATGGCGCACATGGATGTCGTCGCCGCCAAAGCAAGCGATTGGAAATATCCGCCATTTAAGTTTCGGGAAGAAGGCGGCTATTATCTGGGTCGCGGGTCAAACGACAATAAGGCGGCCTTGACCGGTATCGTCCTTGCCCTGCAATATTTGCGCGCAGAAAAGTTTGAACCGACGCGCGATATCATTGTGCTGTTTACCGGCGATGAAGAGACGATCGGCAACGGTGCGCGGCGCGCGGCAACCGAATGGCGCGACCTTATTGACGCCGAATATGCGCTCAATGGCGATGCTGGCGGCGGGTCGGTTTTCCCTGATGGCCGCGTTGAAGGCTTCGGCATTCAGATTGCGGAGAAAACCTACGCCGATTTCCGGCTGACCGCGGTGAACCGTGGCGGGCACAGCAGCGTGCCGCGTCCCGACAATGCGATTTATGCGCTGGCCAATGCGCTCACCGCAGTGGAGCGGCATCGCTTTCCAGCCATGATTAACGATGCCACACGCGCCAGCTTCGAGATGCTGGCAAAAGGCGATAGTGGCCAATTTGGCGAGCTATTGCGCAGATATCTTGCCGATCCCCAAGATCGCGAAACCGCCGATCTATTGGAAGCGATGGACCCCGGAAGCACGCGCACGCGCTGTGTTGCAACGATGTTGTCTGGTGGTCACGCACCAAATGCCTTGCCCCAAAAGGCCGAAGCCAATGTGAACTGCCGCATTTTTCCCGGCGTTAAAACAGAGGATGTCCGCCAGCAATTGCAAGCCCTTTCAGGACCGGATGTCACGGTATCGGCCGCCGAAGGATCGCAAACACCCGAAACCGCACCATCACCGATGCGCGATGACATAGTCCAAGCCTATCGGGCTGCTGTCGCAACCCGCTTTCCCAACGCGCCCGTTCTGCCATTCCAGTCGGCAGGCGCTACCGACGGCGCGTTTTTACGTGCCGCTGGCATTCCCGTTTATGGATTTGGTGGCCTTTGGAGCATCGTCGGACAGAAAGAGGGCGCGCATGGCCTGGATGAACGCGTCTGGGCCGAAGGATTTCATGGCCAAGTGCCCATCTGGATGGAAATGTTGCGGCGGGTGGCTGGTAACTGACAGCGTGCTCTTCGCCCGCTATCGCTATTGCGAACTGTTATCATAAAAAGCCTTAACTTTGGGCCTTTATTGGGTTGTTATCCACAGCGATTCGGCGTAACGACGCCGCAATTCCGCTAAAAAGCCCTAAGGGAAGGACAGTTTTGTATGGCTCGCAAAAAAATTGCGCTTATTGGCGCCGGTAATATCGGCGGCACTCTTGCTCACCTCGCAGCATTGAAAGGCCTTGGCGACATCGTCTTGTTCGACGTTGTTGAAGGTATTCCCCAGGGCAAGGCGCTTGACCTGTCGCAATGCGGTCCCGTCGAAGGCTTTGATGCCAAGATTACGGGCACCAACGATTATGCCGACATTGCTGGCGCTGACGTGATCATCGTCACCGCTGGTGTCGCGCGCAAGCCCGGCATGAGCCGCGATGATTTGCTTGGCATCAACCTGAAGGTCATGAAGGCCGTGGGCGAAGGCATTGCCGCGAACGCGCCAAACGCATTCGTCATCTGCATCACCAACCCGCTCGATGCGATGGTATGGGCGCTGCGCGAATTCTCCGGTCTGCCGCACCACATGGTTGTCGGCATGGCGGGTGTTCTCGACTCGGCACGTTTCAGCCACTTCCTTGCCGACGAATTCAATGTGTCGGTCAAGGACGTCACCAGCTTCGTGCTTGGTGGTCATGGCGACACGATGGTACCCGTCATTCAATATTCAACCGTATCGGGTATTCCGGTTCCAGACCTGATCAAAATGGGCTTTTCGACGCAGGAGCGCATTGACGCAATCGTGCAGCGCACGCGCAGCGGCGGCGGTGAAATCGTTGGTCTGCTTAAAACCGGATCTGCTTTCTATGCGCCGGCAACAAGCGGTATTGCGATGGCCGAAGCTTATTTGAACGACCAAAAGCGTGTTCTTCCAGCTGCTGTGCATCTGACCGGCCAATATGGCGTCGACAATCTATATGTCGGCGTGCCCGTCGTCATTGGCGCAGGCGGCGTTGAAAAGGTTGTCGAAATCGCGCTTGATGACGAAGCTAAGGGTAACCTTGCGATAAGCGTCGATGCGGTCAAAGAACTGCTTGTCGCATGTAAGGCAATTGATTCCTCGCTGAACTAAGCGAACCCCCGAATTTAGGAGACATATGTGAGCATCCTTATCAACAAAAACACCAAGGTCATCACGCAGGGTATGACGGGTGCCACCGGCACATTCCATACCGAGCAGGCGCTTGCTTATGGCACGCAGATGGTTGGCGGTGTTACCCCCGGCAAGGGCGGAACGACGCACATCGGCCTGCCGATGTTTGACACGGTGCTTGAGGCGAAAGAAGTCACAGGCGCGGATGCGTCGGTTGTGTATGTGCCGCCACCCTTTGCAGCCGATTCCATCCTTGAAGCCATCGACGCGGAAATCCCGTTGATCGTTTGCATAACCGAAGGCATTCCTGTGCTCGACATGGTGAAGGTAAAGCGCGCATTGTCGGGTTCGAAATCGCGCCTGATTGGCCCGAACTGCCCTGGCGTTCTGACACCCAATGAATGCAAAATCGGCATCATGCCCGGCAGCATCTTCTCCGCGGGCTCGGTCGGCGTCGTCTCACGTTCAGGCACGCTCACTTATGAAGCCGTGTTCCAAACCACAGCGGAAGGCCTTGGCCAGACCACTGCGGTTGGCATTGGCGGTGACCCCGTCAACGGCACCAACTTCATCGATTGCCTTGAGCTGTTCCTTGCCGATGATGCGACCAAGTCGATTATCATGATCGGTGAAATCGGCGGCAGCGCAGAAGAAGAAGCTGCACAGTTCCTGATCGACGAAGCCAAGAAGGGCCGCAAAAAGCCAATGGCTGGTTTCATCGCCGGACGCACCGCACCTCCCGGACGCCGTATGGGTCATGCTGGCGCCATCGTATCGGGCGGCAAGGGCGACGCAGAAAGCAAGATCGCAGCAATGGAAGCCGCCGGCATCCGCGTATCGCCGTCACCATCATTGCTCGGCAAGACATTGGTCGAGGTGCTGAAGGGTTGAGGTTTGGGCGTTTCATAAACGCGTTGGAATCCAGCCTTAAATGGAACGTCGATTGTCTTGGTTCTGGACCCCAGCCTTCGCTGGGGAACACATCGGCCAACTAAAAGATGGATCAGCCGGGTTATGTTTACATCATGGCCAGCAAACGAAACGGCACGATCTATCTTGGAGTGACAAGTAACTTGCAGCAACGGTGCTTTCAGCATCGCAATGGTTTGATTGACGGCTTTACCAAACAATATGGGTGCAAACTTCTCGTTTGGTATCAGCGGTTCGAAAATCTGCATGATGCGCGGCGGCGCGAAGTGCAGATGAAAA
>JBILOZ010000092.1:0-8628 GCA_044374245.1 Sphingorhabdus sp.
TGGCATGGATTTCACTTCACCGACTTGCCCCTGCCGCTTCTGGCATATAGGGCCATATTCTTATGTCCCAGACCATCCGTATCGCCTCGTGGAATATCAATTCGGTTCGCGCCCGCATCGACATCGTTGAACGCTTTCTGAAAGAAGAAGCGCCCGACGTCCTGTGCCTGCAGGAAACCAAAGTCATCGACAGCCTTTTCCCCGAAGGATTGTTTCGGCAGCTTGGCTATCGCCACATGGTTTTGAACGGCCAGCCGATGCATCATGGTGTCGCGATTGTCAGCAAGCTGCCCTTAATCAACCGCCGCGTTGAAGATTGGCAGGCGAATGGCGAGGCGCGGCATGTGGGTGCGGAGCTGAATGTCGACGCCGCAAAGGGCGTGCGGATCGACAATGTCTATATTCCGGCTGGCGGCGAAGTTCCCGACAGCGAAGTGAATTCGAAATTCGGACAAAAGCTTGGGTTTCTTTCGCGCATGACCGAGTGGTCGCGTGCGGTCACCAGCCCGACCATATTGACGGGTGATTTCAACGTTGCGCCGCTTGAGCATGATGTTTGGAGCCATAAGCAGCTCGTCAATGTCGTCAGCCACACAAAGATTGAATGCGAACATTTGGCCGCGATTAAGGAAGCTGCGGACTGGGTCGATGTCGCGCGGCACTTTGTTGAACCGTCGAAGAAGCTGTACACATGGTGGAGCTACCGCGCGCAGGATTGGGAAACATCGGATCGTGGCCGCCGTCTTGACCATATGTGGGTGACGCCTGATTTGAAGGAAAAGGCCAAGTCGCATGTGGTGCACAAGCATGTGCGCGGATGGGGTAAGCCATCTGACCATGCGCCCATCGTCACGGAATTTGCCTTTTGAACGGTGCGCCCGCAATTGAGGGCGATGCACGCCGTGCGGCGCTGGCCATTGACGCGCTGCGTCGTGGCTGGGCGATCACCGTCGAACATCTCGGCCAGCAGCTCTGCCTTTTGCCGATAGAAACCGCGCGCGACGTTTCGGGTGCGCGGGCCATCCTGCTTTCCGCGAGCCGCGCGGCGACATTGAAACTCATGAACCAGCGCGCCGCCGCCGATGCTGCTTTGCCGGTTATGATAAAGGCGCCAGCGGACCTTGATATCAACCTTGCATTGGCGGTCGCCGATCCAACGCTCGATTTGCGTTACCCGATGAAGGGCCCGTTTGAAGCATTGGCCCTCGCCGATGGCCCCTCTGCTGCTGCGGCCATTGAGCTTGCGCGGCTCGCCGGGTTGCTTCCCGCCTTTTTGGTGTTGCCGGATTCGGAACGTGCGTCTGCGACCGTATCCCCGCAGGATGTCGCTGCGTTTGACGATAGCGGGGCGCTGCACATTGCGGCGCGCGCGCGGTTGCCGGTTGCTGCAAATGTTGATGCTGAAATCGTTGCATTTCGAACGGACGTGGATGCGTCAGATCATGTCGCGCTGTTGATCGGCAAACGCGATGGCACGCCGCCTGTTGTCCGGTTGCACAGCGAGTGCCTGACGGGCGATGTCTTGGGCAGCCTGAAGTGCGATTGTGGCCCGCAATTGCACGAAGCGTTACAACAAATCTCCGACGCCAATTGGGGCATACTTTTATATTTGCGTCAGGAAGGCCGTGGTATTGGCCTGATCAACAAATTGCGTGCCTATGCGCTTCAGGATCAGGGATTTGATACGGTCGATGCCAACACCCGATTGGGCTTTGCCATTGATGCGCGCGATTTTTCCGTCGCGGCCCGCATGCTTGAACTGCTTGGCATATCCAACGTCCGGTTGCTCACGAACAACCCTGAAAAGGTTGAAGGCCTTAAGTCCGCAGGCATAGCTGTCGAAGAGCGACTGCCGCTAAAAATCGCGGCGAACCCGCATAACGCGCATTATCTTGAAACGAAAAAGAGCCGTACGGGACACGCGCTTTAGCCGCGTGCCGCAAATTGCAGGCAGTTTCCGATGTCCGGATGCTCGAGGACCTTGCTATTTGAACCTTATTGCGGTTCGCGAAGGCCCCCTTCGTCGCGTGACGATCTGGATTCCCGGCGCCCGATAGCGCGCTCGATAAATGCGTCATCCAACGGTTCTGGGTCAGTCCCTGGCATATCACCGGGATCTTCAAGCGCAGGGTCGCCCTCAATCGGCATGCCGTTTTCGTCGAGCAGCAGTCCCTCTTCCCCTTCGCCAAGTAAGAGATCTTCGCCTTCCAATTGTTCGGGGAAGGTTACTTCGGTCGCAAAATTTTCCACGGGTCGGCCCGATACTGCAACTCGCATATAGGCTGCCCATGCTTGCGCTGGCGCACGGCCGCCTTCTAAGCCGCCGATCGCACGCGCATCGTCGCGGCCCATCCACACGCCTGTTGTCAAACCACTCGAAAAGCCAAGGAACCAACCGTCCTTGTTGCTGCTCGTGGTACCTGTCTTTCCTGCGACAGGACGGCCGATATTGGCGGCGCGGCCCGTGCCCGTTGCCACCGCTGTCTGCATCAGATCCGTCATGGCGGCGGCGACCCAATCCTCGACCAATTGCACAGATCTGGCGGGCTTTGCCGTATATAGAATCTCGCCATCAATGGTGGTGACTTTGGAGATGCCATAAGGAGTAATGCTGCGGCCATTGGAACCCACGGATGCAAATGCCTGCGTCATGTCGATAACGCGGGTTTCCGATGTCCCAAGGACCATGGACGGCTGCGTGTTTATGGGTGTCGTTATGCCAAAACGGCGCGCCATGTTGGCAATGCTGCTGGTGCCAACCTCTTGCCCCAATTGTGCCGCGACAGTGTTTTTCGAATAAGCAAATGCCGTCCGCAGTGAAATTTCGCCGGCGTACTGGCCGTTGCTGTTTTTGGGTTGCCAGCCTTCTATTTCAACGGGCTTATCTTCGACCATGTCTTCGGGACGGAGCCCGGCTTCCAACGCGGCCAAGTAGACGAACAATTTCCAAGCCGATCCGGGTTGCCGGACCGCCGTGACCGCACGGTTATAATTGCTGGTGACATAATCGGTGCCGCCGACCATCGCTTTAACCGCGCCATCGCGGTCAATCGACACCAGCGCACCTTGCGCGCCGCGCGGTGCGTTTGCCGCGATTGCAGCCGTTGCCGCGCGCTGCATTTTCAGGTCAAGCGTGGTCCACACATCAATGGGTTTTTCGGTCTCGTCGATCAGGCCATCCAATTGCGGCAAAACCCAATCGGTGAAATAGCGCACGCTGTCTTGCGGTTGCTGTTTCGCCATTTTTACGTCCGCCGGCTTTACCTCTGCGGCCTCGGCAGCGGAAATCATCCCGGCATCCTGCATCACTCCGACCACCACCGTGGCGCGGTCAATCGCAGCCTGCGCATCTGCTGTTGGCGAATAATGCGATGGCGCCTTTACAAGGCCTGCAATGATCGCGGCTTCGGCGAGGCTGAGATCTTCCGCGCCATGATCGAAGAATTTCCGGCTCGCCGCATCCACACCATAAGCACCGCCGCCGAAATAGACCTTGTTCAGATATAATTCGAGTATCTGGTCCTTCGAGAATTTCGTTTCCATCGCCAGCGCAAGGATGACCTCGCGGATTTTGCGCCCGAATTCCTTGTTGCTGTTCAGGTAAATGTTGCGGGCCAGCTGCTGCGTGATTGTTGAACCACCTTGGGTCCAGCGCCCCTCAATTGCGCGTGCGTAAAGCGACCGCGTGATCCCAATGGGGTCGACACCCGGGTGCATATAATAGCGCCGGTCTTCCACCGCGACCATCGCGTCCTTCATTTCAGACGGCAGCTGGTTAATGTCCAGCCATCGGCCGAAACTTGGCCCAAGTGATTGGATAACGGTGCCATCGGCGGCACGGACGCGGATCATCTGGCCGTTGGGCGACGCCTTTAAATCTTCAAAACTGTCGATTTCGCCGCGGGCGATGGCGACAAAAATGCCCAGCACCATGACGCCAAGCAGCGCCGCGATAACGCCGGCTTTGATGATACGTAAAATCCACGGTCCCATTGGGCGACGTTCTTTCGAAATTTTGCGCGCGCGTGCCATTGCGCAGGATGTTAATCGGTCGCGGACTCGCCGACAAGCGCGTTCTTATTCGGGGTCGAATGTCAGCGCAGCGCTGTTGATACAGTAACGCAGCCCAGTTGGCCCCGGACCATCGGGAAATACATGCCCCAAATGCCCTTCGCACGCGGCGCACCGCACCTCGGTACGGACCATGCCGTGCGAAACATCGGTGTGCTCATCAATGGCCTCACCGTCTGCGGGCGCGGTAAAGCTTGGCCAACCCGAACCGCTGTCAAATTTGGTGTCAGATGCAAACAACGTCGTGCCGCATCCGGCGCAGCGGAATTCACCTTCGCGCTTTTCGTCGGTCAATTTGCCCGCAAAGGCCCGCTCGGTTCCCGCCTCGCGCAGGACATGATATTGAACCGGGTCCAATTCTGCGCGCCATTCGGCGTCGGACTTGATAATTTTTTCCATGAAACGGCCTTTCGTTGATGCGGATGTGGGCCCGTTTGCTATCGGGTTCAAGAGCCCAGCTTAACAGATATTTTCCCACCCATTACTGCGCAATATCAGTAATCAGCCGCGGCGCGATGCTGCGCGCGCAATGCGGACAAGCTCTTCTTCCAATATCGTGCCAGCCAGTCCATCGCGGACATGCATAAGCTTGGATTCCACCTCCAGCAGATGGCTGTTCAACCCCGCAAGCCGCACCGATGGCCAGCGCGCAAGTTGCTGCGCGTAGCTGTCTGCGTCTTTCCAGAATATCGAACGGGTCGCTTTTACAACGGCGCCGGGGTTCGAACCATTGTCGACCTTTGCGCGCATAGCCGCGAGCAACGTCACCCGCCGCTGCATCGCGCGAATGATGCGGATGGCATCCACCCCCATGTCGCGCGCGGCGACAAGTTCACGCCCCGTCCCGCGCAAATCGCCGCCCATCACTTGATGGATGAGGCCATTGATATTTTCCTCACCCGTTTCGGCTGACAAGGCTTCGAATATGGGGACCTCAACCGTCGCGGGGCGCTGCGGCGACGAATCATAATATAAGGACAGCTTTTCGATTTCAGCCTGCGCCAGTTTCCGGTCCTGTCCCGTGTAGCGCGCAATCCGTGCGGCCAGCGGCCGGTCAATCTTCAGCCCCATCGTGGCTGCGTATGCCATCACAGCGGCTGCGGCATCGCCCTCCTCTGGCATGTAACAAATATGCACCATCGCGCGGGGATGTGCCTCGACAAGCTTGCGCAACTTGCTGGCCTTGGTCAGATTGCCTGCGGTCGCGATGACCGGATTGGCGTCGCCTTCAAGGGCGAGCAGGTTTTCGACGGCAGCAACACCTTCTTCCCGGCGGAAGTTCAGCCGGATGTGCCGCTTATCGCCAAATAGTGACAGCGCCGACGCCTCGTCCGCGAGAAGCGCGGGGTCATTGCGAATACGGTCGCTGTCGATATCGATCCGTTCCGAACCCGTCAGCGCGACGGACATTTGCGATGCGATGTCGGCCGCCGCCGATTCATCCTGCCCGAAAATGAAAAACAGCCGAATCTCCGGACGTGTGCCGATGGCACTTATAAAGCTGCGTTCTTTTGCGTTGCTCATTCGCCGCGGGCGTAGATCGAAAGCCGGGTGACAATCTGATCCGCAACCTTCTGCGTCAGATTTTCCAGCGCGCTGTTTTCGCCAGCGATGGTGGCATATTCCGAACCGGCAACATCGATACCCGCGTCAGATCCCGCGGTTGCATCAAGCACCGTTTCACCGGTAGCGACCGAGATCAGCTGATATCTTGCGCGCAATGTTCGGCGTTCACGCGTGACCGTATCGTCGGCACGTACGCCAAAGCCTTCAATCCGGTCATCAAGTGTGACGACCAAGCGGAATTGGGCGGCGTTGCTGTCTTGAGCACCAAGGCGGTCCGTTAATGCATTGCGCATCAACCAACCGCTTTTGCCTTCGATTGTCGCGACCGATACCGAACCCAGCGTTGTTGCCACCGCGCCCTTTGATCCACCGCTGTACAAAGGCTGCAATCCGCATGCGGGCAGCATCAAAGCAAGCAAGATGGGGGCGATGAAACGGTTCATAGGACGATGTTGACCAACCTATCGGGCACGACGATGATTTTCCGGATATCGGCACCGTCAATCGCATGCTGAACCTTTTGGCAGGCAAGCGCAAGCGCCTCCACTTCGGCCTGGGGCATGCCCTTGGCAACGGTCAGCGTATCGCGCAGCTTGCCCTTCACCTGAATGGCGATGGTCACTTCGTCTTCCACCAGCAGGTCAGGGTTGACCTGCGGCCAAGGTGCGTCGGCGATAAGGCCGCCGCCAGATGCCGCGCCAAGCTGGGTCCACGCCTCTTCGGCCAAATGCGGAACCATCGGCGCGGACAATGTGACGATTGTCCGGATCGCTGTATCGCGGCTTGCCGAAGGCGCTGCCTTTTCAATGGCATTGGCAAGGTCGTAGATTTTTGCGACCGCCTTGTTGAACGCCAGCGCTTCGATGTCTGCGCCGACGCCGGCAATGATCTGGTGTGTTTTGCGGTCCAGGGCCTTGTCGACACCTTCGGCGCCACTGACCTGACTTGTCAGACGCCACAGGCGCTGCACAAATCGCCAGCAACCCTCAATGCCCGCTTCGGACCATTCCAGATCGCGTTCGGGCGGACTATCGGACAGCATGAACCAGCGCACGGCATCGGCGCCATATTGGTCCACAATATCGTCTGGATCGACGACATTCTTTTTGGATTTGGACATCTTTTCGATGCGACCCGCGACCGCAGGGGCGCCGCTGTCGATGATGGTCCAGATGTCGCCTTCACGCCGCACCTGATCAGGGCTCAGCCATGTTCCATTGGCATCCTGATAGGTTTGGTGCGTCACCATGCCTTGCGTAAACAAAGACGCGAACGGCTCTTTCACATCGATCATGCCGATATGGCTGAGCGCGCGCGTCCAGAAACGGGCGTAGAGCAAATGCAAAATCGCGTGCTCAACACCGCCAATATATTGGTCAACCGGCAGCCATTTTTCGGCCGCCGCACGGTCAAAGGGCTTGTCATGCGGTTGGCTTGCAAAGCGGATGAAGTACCAGCTGGAATCAACAAACGTATCGAGCGTATCGGTTTCGCGGCGCGCCTCTTGATGACATTTGGGGCAGTCGACCTTGCTCCAGGTCGGGTGACGATCCAGCGGGTTACCGGGGATGTCAAAGCTGACATCTTCGGGCAATTTCACCGGCAGCTGGTGATATGGCACGGGGACCGCGCCACATGCCTGACAATGGATGATCGGGATTGGCGTGCCCCAATAACGTTGGCGCGAAACGCCCCAGTCGCGCAGGCGATATTGCGTTTGGCCTTGGCCCCAGCCTTCTTTCTCGGCCTTCGCGATCACATCCGCTTTCGCCTGATCGACGGTCATGCCGTTCATCCAGTGCGAATTCACGATGACGCCGGGGTTGGTGTAGGCGACATTTCCTTCAAAATGGCTGTCGGTCAAATCGCCATCGGCAACGACGCGGGTAACGGGCAAATCATATTTGCGCGCGAAATCAAGGTCGCGTTGGTCATGTGCTGGGCAGCCAAAGACCGCACCCGTGCCGTAATCCATCAAGACGAAATTGGCGACATAAACAGGCAAGTGCCAGCTTGGATCCAGCGGGTGCTCAACGGTAAGCCCTGTATTGAAGCCAAGCTTTTCAGCGGTTTCAATGTCGGCCGCTGTCGTTCCGCCTTTGCGGCATTCTGCGATAAAGTCCTGCAAATCAGGCGCGTTGGCCGCCAGCTTTTGTGCGACAGGATGGTCGGCGGCAATGGCAATAAAGCTTGCGCCGAACATGGTGTCGGGGCGCGTTGTAAACACATCAATGCCATCGTCCCCGCCCGGGAAGCGGAACCGGCATTTCAAACCTTGCGATTTGCCAATCCAGTTTTCCTGCATCAACCGCACCTTGTCGGGCCATTGGTCAAGAGACCCAAGGCCAACAAGCAATTCTTCGGCAAAGTCGGTAATTTTCAAAAACCACTGGCTCAACTTGCGGCGCTCAACGGGCGCACCCGAACGCCAGCCCTTGCCGTCGATCACTTGCTCATTGGCAAGCACCGTCATGTCGACAGGGTCCCAGTTCACGGCGGACTCTTTGCGGTAGACGAGCCCAGCGGCATAAAGCTTCAGGAACAATGCCTGTTCATGGCCGTAATATTCAGGCTCACAGGTCGCGAGTTCGCGGGTCCAGTCAATCGCAAAGCCAAGCCGTTTCAGCTGCGCTTTCATGTTCGCAATATTGTCGCGCGTCCAACCGCCGGGGTGGACCTTTTTCTCCATCGCCGCATTTTCGGCAGGCATCCCAAAGGCGTCCCAGCCCATGGGATGAAGCACTTCATGTCCGGTCATGCGCTTATAGCGCGCTAACACGTCACCCATGGTGTAGTTGCGCACATGGCCAATATGGATGCGGCCCGATGGATAGGGAAACATTTCCAGGACATAGGCACGTGGTTTTGTCGAGTTATCGTCCGCAACAAAGCTGCTGCGTTCTTCCCAAATCTTTTGCCACCGCGCGTCGGCGACGTGCGGGTTAAAACGCTCAACATTCGTCATAACAATTATCCGGTGATTGAAGACCG
>JBILOZ010000093.1:0-8546 GCA_044374245.1 Sphingorhabdus sp.
TTCCGCGCCTTCGGCATGCAAACGCTTCGCAATGCCCCACGCCAGAGACTTGTCATTGGCGAGCCCCATAATCAGCCCGCGTTTGCCCGCCATCAATCCTGTCATAAAATCCTCATTCGTCAGGTGAATTTTGTTGCCGCTGCTTTAGTCCATTTTCATGGGCGTTGGCCAGCGCCGCGTTTAATTGGGCACCTGTCACCAATCCCAGCCCAATAAGATAGAAGAAAATCAGCGCCACCATGACGCCCGCAAGGCTGCCATATGTCAGGTCATAATTGCTGACGCTCGACAGGAAAACCGGCAAAAGCGCCGTGAGGCCAAGCCACCACATGCTCACCAAGGCTGGCCCTGGCCATTTGGGAAATGCGGATGACCGATATTTGGACGGGGTTAGCCCCGCAAAAATGACATAGATTGCGGCAAATAATGTAATGAATGGGATGATACGGCCCCACGCAAAATAGCCTGAAACCATCTGCGCGGTGGGAATGTATCGGTACACCAGATCCTCAACCGCGGTCACCACAACCTGCGCCGAAAAAGCCACCATCGCCAGAACAACCGACGCGATGATCGCGCCGAGCGAACCCAATCGATAATGCCAGAACGCACGGCTGGGTGCCGCACCATAAGACCGATACAGCACATCGCGAAAGGTTTCGATCAGGCTGGCCGCTGTCCAAAGACTGACAGCAGCGCTTAGCCACAGCAATGGCCCCGAGCGCGCGGTCATGGCGGACTCGATGGGTTCTTTAAGCGCGGCTCCGACACTTGGCGGGACAATCACGAAAAACGCTTCAATCAAGGCTAGGCCGGATTCGGTTTGTCCAACTGCGCCAGCGATGGCAGCGGCCACAACGCAGAATGCGAAAAGTGACACCAACGACAGATATGCGAAATTGCCCGCGTGAATGAAGCCGTCGCTATACACACCGACTGCGACACGCTTGGTCACTTCCACAACCTGACCCGTCAGCCCAAGGTGCGCAAACCATGTCGCTTCGCTTTCATCGGCATGTGCCGTCGCAGGAAGATGTGCCCGTGCCTCCGGTGACAGAGGCGAAATTTCAGACACCAAGATTTTCCCGGACATTATTGTCCGACAGGACACCAGACAGACGCGCAAGTTCCGCGGGGTCCGATGGCAAGTGAATCATCAACGTGACCAATTGGTCGCCGCGTCCACCGGATTTGGTTGTGAATCCCCTGCCCTTTATCCGCAGAACGGCACCGGAATTGGTACGCGGCGGAACAGTCAGCATGACCGCGCCATCGACGGTTGGAACCTTCACCTTGCCGCCATCGACGGCTTCTTTGATCGAGATCGGCAGGTCAATCCGGATATGGTCGCCATCGCGAACCAAATCCGGGTGCTTACCAAGCTTCAGCGTGACCATGGCATCACCATTGCCGCCCGGCCCCGGCTGACCACGCCCCGGTATGCGGATCTGCTGTCCGGCAACTAGGCCAGCAGGCAGCTTGAACTCAACGGTCTTGCCATCGCCCAGCGTAATGCGCTGCGGCGCGAGCGTTGCCGCGTCGGTGAAGGACACCAAATGTTCGTAGGCAATATTCGCGCCCTTGGGCGGAGGAGCTTGCTGCGGACGTGGGCCAGCACCGGGACGGCCACCGCCGCCGAACAGGCCATCAAAAATGTCGCCAAGGTCAATGCCGCCGCTGCCAAAGTCGAAATTGCCACCGCCGGGTCCGCCTTGGCTATATCCGCCGCCGCCAAAGGGGTTGCCACCGGCAAAACGGGGTTGGCCATTTTCGTCTATTTCGCCGCGGTCAAATTGCCCGCGCTTTTTGGGGTCCGATAACAAATCATACGCCTGCGTAATTTCGCTAAACCGCTCCGAAGCTTTCGGATTGTCCTTGTTCTTGTCGGGATGCAATTCCTTCGCAAGCTTACGATAAGCGGATTTAATCGCTTTCTCATCTGCGCCTTTGGAAACGCCTAATATCGAATAAGGATCAGCCATTCTTGTCCCTGTTTACCCTGCTTATCCGTCTTACATTGGTATTACAGTGCCCCAAGTCAACTCGGAAGCAGGGCGTTATCCTGTTTTTTACCGGTAATCAGGCGTAGCAGAAGATATAGCAGCAGGCCAATCGGCCCCGCCATCAGCGTGAAGAACAATATGGGCGCCTGAAGCCAACGCGCAATCTTGTGCTGGTCTGCATTTCGCGCAATCCAGATGCCGACAAACAAATCGAACGCCAAATAATGGATCCAGCCGATTGTCGCGCCGCCCGGCGAGTCAAACAGTGCCATGACCCCTTTTAAGGTCGTGAAGTCGGCAGAAGGTCGGCCTGCTGGACCGCCATCGGAAATAAGTCCCGCCATCAACGGGATGATAAGGCCCGCATAGAGGCAGGCGAGCAACACCGTTCCTGCGAAAAATACATATGGCACGACCCGTTCCCGCTTCGGCGTGAGCGCCAAAACCACCCAAGCGAGCAACGCCCACGCATTTGCGACACCGAATATCATTTCCCAGTTCATTTTGTTTTCTAGCCCCTTTTAACCCGCACCAGTCTAGCCTATCGGTAGGCTATGGAAAGACCTGATCCTTTTAGCCTGTTCGACACATGGTTTGCCGAAGCGCGGACCACCGAAATCAACGACTCCAACGCAATGGCATTGGCGACCACAGGCGCGGATGGGCAACCTTCGGTCCGCATGGTGCTGTTGAAAGGCCATGGCCCCGACCTTGGCGACCATGGTGGCTTTGTTTTCTATACGAATTTTGAAAGCCGTAAGGCGATGCAATTGTCCGACAATGCGCAGGTGGCGCTGCTGTTTCACTGGAAATCGTTGCGGCGGCAAATCCGGATTGAGGGGGAAGCAAACCCCGTCGACGACGCGACCGCCGATGCCTATTTCGCCACCCGCTCGCGCAATTCACAGCTGGGGGCATGGGCTTCGGACCAGTCGCGTCCCTTGGCCGACCGTGCAACATTCGAAGCGCGTTTTGCCGAGGTAGAAGCCCGCTTTGAAGGCCAAGATGTTCCGCGCCCGCCGCATTGGTCGGGCTGGATGGTCAGCCCGCACCGCATCGAATTCTGGCAAGACCGCGAATTCCGCTTACACGAACGTTGGGTATATGAACGCGACGGCGACGGCTGGACGACGGGCATGTTATATCCATGAAGCACCGCACATGAGCCTTGGGCATAGCCACCATCACCAGGCGCATGGTGAACTCACCAAACGTGCGGCTATCGCCAGCGTATCGATGGCGCTGTTCCTGCTTGCGCTGAAAATATTTGCGGCGGCGGAGACAGGGTCAGTTGCGCTGCTTGGGTCATTAGCAGACACCGGATTTGATGTTCTCGCCTCGTTGCTCACGCTTTTTAGCGTCCGTTACGCCGCGATGCCGGCCGATGACGACCACCGTTTCGGCCATGGCAAGGCGGAGGCATTGTCCGCTTTGGTGCAGGTTGTCCTCGTCATACTGTCGGCCATCCTGATTGCATGGCGCGCGATTGTGCGGCTTGGTACGCAGGAACCAACGTCCCATCCCGAATATGGCATTGGGGTCTCACTCATCGCGATCGTGGCAACGCTCGGGCTGCTTGCCTATCAGCGTTATGTTGTCGGCAAAACCGGCTCGGTCGCGATTCAAGCCGATCATGTGCATTATCAGAGTGACCTTTTGCTCAACATTGCCGTTATTGTCGCAATCGTTCTTGATACGATAATGGGTGTGCGCGGTGCCGACCCATTGTTCGGTATCGCCATTGCAGCGTGGCTGTTGTGGGGTGCTTACAAGGCGGCGCGTCTGGCGTTGGACCAATTGCTGGATCGCGAATGGCCACAGGAAAAGCGCCAGCGCTTCATTGAGGTTGCGATGCGCCACCCCGAACTGCGCGGCATTCACGATATGCGCACCCGTTCAAGCGGCGCACATGACTTTTGCCAGTTTCACGTTTGGGTCGACCCCGACATGACGGTCGCGGCGGCGCACCATATCATGGACGAAGTCGAACAAGCCTTGATGGATGAATTCCCCGGCGTCGAAGTGCTGATCCACCCCGACCCTGAAGGTCACAAAGACGAAATGGGCTATATCCCATCCGAAACCATCGAACATCACGAGCATGCACATGACTGATTTGCCATATTATCACGTAGACGCCTTTGCCGATCGGCCGTTCACGGGCAATCAGGCCGCCGTCATGCCGCTCACGCACTGGCTGGATGACGCGGTGCTGCAGGCGATTGGTGAGGAAAACAACTTCGCCGAAACGGCATTCTATGTGCCGGACGAAACCGGCGCTGCCGATTATGAATTGCGCTGGTTCACGCCTGAGGTTGAAATCCGCCTCTGCGGCCATGCGACACTTGCGAGCGGGCATATCGTCTTAAGCGAAAACCCTGCGCTTGACCGGGTGACGTTCCGGACGCGCAAAGCGGGCATATTGGAAGTGCGGCGCGAAGGTGATGGTTATGCCGTCGCATTGCCGGCAATCCAGACGGAGCCGGTTAATAACCCCGAAATGATGCAGGCCATGGGCGGCAATCCCCTGTCGATGCGTAGCAACCCCGACAGCTACAATATGTTCGTTTACGCAACGGCGGCAGAAATTTTGGCGCTGAAGCCCGATATGAAGGCGCTTGCGACACTTGGCGATGACAGCTTCACCGCCACGGCGCGCGGGGAGGACACCGACATTGTCAGCCGCGTTTTTGTTCCGGGTGCAGGCGTTGATGAAGACAGCGTAACCGGCAGTGCCCATGCCGTCCTGACGCCTTATTGGGCTGCCGAGCTGGGTCGTGACAATTTTACGGCCTATCAGGCATCGGCGCGCGGCGGATATCTTGGTTGCCGCCTTGATGGTGAACGTGTTTGGTTGTCAGGCCATTGTTTTACTGTAGTAAAGGGCATGTTCAGCTTGGGCTGACCATCACAGTCATTCCATTGTTCAAAGGATTATTCATGCGTAAATCATTGGCCATACTGGCTGCACTCGTCCTGTCCCCTGTTGCGATGGCTCAGGACGCGCCTCCGCCGCCACCGGCCGGTGGTGTGCCGCAGCCCGAGCAAATCTTTGCTTTTCTCGATGCAAATAAAGACGGCTTCATCGCTAAGGACGAAGCACAGGGACCATTGGTTCAGTATTTCGGGATGATCGATACCGATAAGGACGACAAGATTTCGATGACAGAGCTAAAGACCGCCATGGAAGCAATGCGTCCGCCCGAGCCTACGCAAGGCTAGACCCAAGGCAAATATTAGGGTCAGGACCTAGGATAAAACGCGCGGGCGGCCATCGGGCTTCCCGCGCGTTTTTAATATCAGGCTACAGTCGCCTTGCGGATGACGCCTGGATTCGCAGGTGGCTCACCCTTTGGCAAAGCATCAATATGTTCCATGCCGCTCGTGACTTGGCCCCAGACCGTATACTGACGGTCAAGGAAGGTCGCATCATCAAAGCAGATGAAGAACTGGCTGTTGGCCGTGTTCGGGTCATTGGTACGCGCCATCGAGCAGACGCCGCGCACATGCGGTTCAGCGTTGAATTCCTGCGCCAGATTTGGCTTGGACGAACCGCCCATGCCTGTGCCGTTCGGGCAACCGCCCTGCGCCATGAATCCGGGAATCACGCGGTGGAACTTCACACCGTCGTAAAAGCCTTCGCCAGCCAGTTCTTTGATACGGGCAACATGGTTTGGCGCCAGATCGGGGCGAAGTTTGATAACAACGTCGCCGCTGTCGAGCGAAAGGGTAAGCGTTTCATCGGCCATATATATAATCCTTTAGGCTGGGGAAATGTTGACGGTGCCCTAGGGGATGCAATGCGCGCGTGCAAAGCCAAAATCATTGCAATTTGACGCTGCAAGCTTAGGAGGGGCGCAATTACAACGCCCAGGCACAAAATTACGAATGGGAGGCCCGCACATGACAAGCGATATCGCCGACCCATTGACCATCGATACCGAAATTTTGGAGACGCTGGACGAAGACAACCGTCTGACCCGCGATTATGTCGACCGCGTGCTGGACGCCATGGAAGCCGGAGACGCCCAAGAAGTCTACCGGCTTGTTGAACCGCTGCACGAAGCCGACATTGCCGATCTTCTCGAGCTGACGCCGTCTGAACGGCGCGGTGACCTTGCCATCAGCATGGGCGAGCTGATGAGCGCCGAAGTGCTGGCCGAGGTCAATGACTATGTCCGCGAGGATATCATCGACGCCTTGCCCGCAGCGCAAGTTGCCGGGCTTGCCGGACAGTTAGACACCGATGACGCGGTCGCGATCATCGAGGATATGGAGGAAGAGGACCAGCAGGCCGTTCTCGCCGAGTTGGACCCCGAAGACCGCGCGGTCATCGAAGACGCGCTGTCCTACCCCGAAGAATCCGCTGGCCGTATCATGCAGCGCGAGCTTGTGGCGGTGCCAGAGCATATGACCGTGGGTCAGTTGATCGACTATCTGCGCGACCATCATGAGCTGACCACAGAGTTCTGGGAAGTGTTTGTCGTCGACCCGCAGCATAAGCCCGTAGGTACGTGCAAGCTCAGCTGGATCATGCGCAGCCAGCGCAAGGTTCCTGTCAGCGATATCATGAAGCACGAACAGACGCTGATTCCCGTTGATATGGATCAGGAAGAAGTCGCGCTTCGGTTCCAGAAATACGCACTTATTTCGGCCGCTGTTGTGGATGGCGCGGGACGGCTTGTTGGCGTCATCACGGCCGATGACATCGTGCACATCATTCAGGAAGAAGCGGACGAGGATATCTTGCGACTGTCTGGTGCCGGTGAAGGTGACATTAACGAGCCTATTTCCGACAGTTACAAAGCACGCGTGCGCTGGTTGATTGCCAATTTGGGCACCGCGATGGTGGCCAGTTTCATCATTGCGCAATTTGGTGCAGCAATTGAAACCATGGTCGCCTTGGCTGTGCTTATGCCGATTGTTGCCTCCATTGGCGGTAACGCCGGCACGCAGACGCTTGCGGTTACGGTGCGTGCGTTGGCAACCAATCAGCTTACGCAATCGAACACGATGCGGTCGATCTGGCGCGAGATTCGCGTAGCCTTGCTCATTGGTGCAACGATTGCGGTTATCGCTGGCTTCGGCGCGGGCATCATATTTGGCGATCAGCTGCTGGGCGGCGTTATTGCGGTGGCGATATTGTGCAATATCGCGCTGGCTGGTCTGTCGGGTGTTGCCATACCGGTTCTGCTTGATCGCTTGGATCAGGACCCTGCTGTATCAAGTTCGATATTCGTAACCATGATTACGGATTCCATGGGCTTCCTGATTTTCTTGGGGCTTGCGGTCTTCAGCGGCCTTGTCGGTTAACACTGCAGTTCCCGAATAACGCCCATGCCTCTTAACATGACCAAAATCGCGTTCGGCGCGGAAAGCCCGAAACATTTGCGCGAGCGACTCGCGGCCTATGCGCAGGATGGTGAAGTGCGCCTGACCACGCGTTATTTGCCCAAGCGCGTTGACGAAATGGCGGGTGGATCGCTGTTTTGGATTCACACGCATACCATCATCGGCCGAAGCCCGATTTTGGGCTTTATGGAAAATGGCGCCGGTCGCCATTGGATCCGGCTTCAACCGCGCCTGATCGCGGTGCGTTCAACGCCGAAAAGGGCGCATCAGGGCTGGCGCTATCTTGAGGAAGCGAACACGCCGCCGGATCTCGATTCTGTCGAAACCGATGGTCGTGACGAAATGTCACCAAAGATGCTGGGCGAACTTATGAAGATGGGGCTGGTTTAGGCCGCCGCCCGTTTCGCCAACACCTTGTTGATCACATCGGCAAAAGTCTCGGCGCTTTGTGCGCCGGGAACCATAAATTTTTGGTCAAAGATGATAGCGGGCACGCCGGTGATATTCTGGTCCATCCAATGCGCCATTTCCGCACGCACGCTTTCGGTCAGCGCTGCGTCGGCGATCCATGCTGCCGCCACTGCGCGGTCCATCCCCTGCGCCTCGGCAATGTCACACAAGACTTCGGTGTCACTCACATCGCGGCGGTCCTGAAAATAAGCCTTGAACAAAGCCATTTTCAGATCCGTTTGTGCTTTCCAGCCGCGTTCGCTCCCGAAAATCGTCAGCAGCTTATGCGCATTGAACGTATTGTAGATGCGCATGCCTTCGCCATAATTGAAGGCGAAACCCAAGCTATCGCCAATATCGCTCAGCCGTTGCCGGTTGGCGCGGCTCTGTTCGGGCGTACTGCCATATTTGCGGGCAATATGTTCGGCGGTGTCTTCGCCTTCAGGTGGCATATTCGGGTTTAGTTGAAACGGGTGCCAATGGGTTTCAACGGCCAGATCGCGGCCCACCAGCGTCAACGCTTTTTCCACCTGCTTTAAACCGATGATGCACCACGGGCACACGACATCGGATACAATATCAATACGCAAGGGAATGGCAGAACCGGTCATTGGGACACCCAATATTTCAATAGGCTATGCGCAATCGCAAAAGGCGGCGGCGCATTGAAACGGCGGTCCGAAGCACCTTCCAGCGCAGCACGGGCTTCTTCCTTTGTGACCCACATGGCGTCTTCTATTT
>JBILOZ010000010.1:0-28178 GCA_044374245.1 Sphingorhabdus sp.
TGATTTACATGCCGGGTAAAGGATAAAGGCAATGAGTGAACGCGAGTCGATGCCATATGATGTTGTTATTGTTGGTGCGGGGCCAGCAGGTTTATCCGCGGCGATACGCATTAAGCAGCAGTCACCCGACACGAGCGTTTGCATATTGGAAAAAGGGTCAGAGGTTGGCGCGCATATTTTATCCGGCGCTGTCATAGATCCAAAGGCGCTTGATGAGCTGCTGCCGGATTGGCGCAATATGGGCTGCCCATTGGCCGATACGCCCGTCAACGACAACCAGCATTGGATAATGACTAAGACCGGCAAGTTTAACATGCCGCATTTCCTGACGCCGGGTTTTATGCACAACAAAGGGACCTACACAGGTTCGCTTGGCAATTTGTGCCGCTGGCTTGCGGGGCAGGCGGAAAATCTGGGCGTTGAAATCTTCCCCGGATTTTCGGCTGCAGAAATTCTGTATAATGCGGACGGCTCGGTCAAGGGCGTGGCGACAGGCGACATGGGCGTCGCGCGCGATGGCAGCCACAAAGACGATTATATGCGCGGCATGGAACTGCATGCGAAATATACCTTCTTCGCCGAAGGTGTGCGCGGGCATCTGACCAAATTGATTAAGCCGCAGTTCGGATTGGACAAGGATTGCGAGCCACAGGTTTATGGCATCGGTCTCAAAGAATTGTGGGATATTCCGGCTGAACAACATTCGGCAGGCCGCGTCATTCACAGCCAAGGCTGGCCATTGACCGACGCAAATGGTGGCGCATTCCTGTACCATCAAGCGAACAACCAAGTGGCCTTGGGCTTTGTGGTTTGGTTGAACTATTCCAACCCATATCTGTCACCATTCGAAGAGCTTCAGCGCTGGAAAACGCATCCTGAGGTCAAGAAGATTTTGGCCGGTGGCAAGCGCGTTTCCTATGGCGCGCGCGCGATTAGCGATGGTGGCTGGCAGTCGGTGCCGAAGTTGGCATTCGCGGGCGGCGCGTTGATTGGTTGTTCAGCAGGCTTCGTAAACGTGCCACGGATTAAGGGCACGCATACCGCGATGAAGTCCGGCATGTTGGCCGCGGATGCCGTTGTGGAAGCGCTGGCCGCAGGCCGCGAACATGACGAATTGACAGCTTACCAGACTGGTTACGATAATAGCTGGGTCTCCAAAGAATTGCATATGGTGCGCAATGTCCTGCCGCTTGTTGAAAAATACGGCAATGTGGTTGGAACGATGCTGGCGGGCGTGAATATGTGGCTCGAAAACTTTGGCATCCGCATGCCTTTCACCATGAAGCATCACCCAGATCACAAGGCGCTGAAAAAGAAGAACCAAGGCCAGCGGATCGATTATCCAAAGCCAGACGGCGTGTTCAGCTTTGACCGGCTGTCGTCGGTATTCCTGTCGAACACCAACCATGCCGAAGATCAACCCATCCATTTGCAGGTCAAGGATATGGACCTGCAAAAGAACAGCGAGTTCATGGAATTTGCCGGTCCATCCACGCGTTATTGCCCCGCAGGCGTGTATGAATGGATAGAGGAAGAGGGCAAAGACCCACGCTATCAGATCAACGCCCAAAACTGCGTACATTGCAAAACCTGCGACATCAAAGACCCCAATCAGAATATCAATTGGGTGACGCCGGAGGGTGGCGGTGGGCCGAATTACCCGAATATGTAAGCTGACCGCCGCGCTATTTTTATGTGCGGTGCCAGCTTATGCCTCCGTTGATGATGGCGTCATCGCCTATGCCAATGCGCGTGCGGCAGAGTTTGACGCGCGTCACGGCGATGCGTTGACGGGATATCTCAAGCTGTTTGAACAATCTTCGGACAGCGAGACCTTGGCGAAGCGGGTCTACCAAAATGCGGTGCGGCAAGGTGACTTTGCCGCAGCACTGCAATCCATTCGCGTTCAGGAACTGAAAAATGACGTGCCGCCCGAGGGGCCGTTGATCCTGTTCACCGACGCCTTTCAAAAGCGCCGCTGGTCCATGGCGTTGCTGGCGGCCGACGAATTGGAAGCCCGCAGCAATTTTGGCTTTATGGCGCCCATATTGCGCGCTTGGGTATCCGTCGCGAAGGCGGACACGCATGACTTGACCCTTAAAGAGGGCAATGCGGACTCGTTTTTCAATTTCTACGCCGTGGACCAGATCGTGTATCTTGATCTCGCCACGGGCCAAAATGCCAAAGCAAAATTGGGATTGCGGAACATGGTCTCGGTTGGCGGCGATGCCATGCGCGATCTCTTCATCAACGCCGCCCCCGTTTTAGCGGATAAAGGCGACACCGCTTTTGCCAATGCAATGCTTGGGGGCGCGATGGGATCCGAATTCGCTGGCCAGTTTAAAGGCGCTGACGCAGCGGCAAAGAATATCAGCCCCAATATAGGGCTTGCGGCACTATATGTGCGGATCGCAACGTCGCTGATTGAACAGGATGTGCCGGAACCCGGCCTTGTACTTGCACGGTTGGCCCTATGGACCGCGCCGGAATATCCTCCTGCTGTCATCACCACGGCACATGCGTTGGGCGAATTATCTGGCGGCCGTGACGCGGTTGCACTTTTGGATAAAATTCCGTCAGCTTCGCCGTATTGGACACGCGCCGTTTTCGCAAAGGCGGCGTTGTTACGCGATATGGGTGACAATGACGGCGCAGTTGAACTGGCGCGTGTCAGCTATGATCAAAATACGAATTCGGCTGCGCGCACAACGTTTCTTGGCCAAATGCTGCAGCAAAATGGACGTCTGCCAGAGGCTATCGCCCAATATAGGCGCGCAATGGACTTGGATGACTTCAAACGTCAGGCACCGCAAAGCCGCGCCTCATTTCATCTCATGCTCGCAAGCGCGTTGGATGATAATGGCCAGTGGGATGAAGCCCAACGGGAGCTTCGCAATGCGATCGCTTTAGATCCATCCAATGCGGGCGCGCTAAATTATCTAGGTTATGCCATGCTGGAGCGGGGCGAGGACGTGGTCAACGCAGAGGCATTTGTGTGGCGGGCATATAATGCAGAGCCAACATCATCGGCTTATGCAGACTCGCTCGGCTGGGCTTTGTTTCAAAGCGGCAAATATATTGACGCCGTAACCATGTTGGAAAAAGCCGCGTCGATCGAAAATGCTGATGCGACAATTTTTGAGCATCTGGGCGATGCATATTGGCGGGCAGGCCGTCGGCGCGACGCGCGACATGCGTGGAACAGCGCGCAAATTTTGGCAGATACCGCGGTTGCTTTGCGGATTGCATCAAAGTTGGAAGCAGGCCTGCCGGGCGAAATCAAGGCTGCGAAGTGATGCCGACAGACACTGAAACAGCCTTTGCCAAGATCAATCTTGCGTTGCACGTGCGCCGGCGCCGCGAAGATGGCTATCATGACATTGAAACCTTGTTCGCCTTTGCGCAGCATGGCGATGAGTTGCAGGCATCGCTTTCCGATAGGCTTGAGCTCACGATCGGCGGCCCCTTTGGCAGAGGGCTTTCCGCCGATGACGATAATCTGGTGATGCAAGCCGCGCACCGGCTTCGCGCGCATTTTTCCATCACCGAGGGCGCATCCATTCGTTTGACAAAAAACCTGCCGATAGCCTCGGGTATCGGAGGCGGTTCGGCCGACGCGGCGGCAGCGGCACGGTTGTTGAACCGGCTGTGGGATATTCAGGCCAGCGAACAGCAAATTGCCGATATATTGGCGCCGCTGGGTGCCGACATTCCCGCCTGCGTTTTTAGCCGTACGAGTTTTGGCAGCGGAACCGGAACAGCGATTGAATTGCGCGATGACAGCAATGTGCCTGCGCGGCACCTGTTGCTGGTCAACCCGCTTCAGTCGGTATCGACAGCCGCCATTTTTAAGGCGTGGGACGGCAAGGACAAGGGGGCAGTGGCGCGGGGCGACATCTGGCAAGCGACGTTATCGGGACGAAACGACCTTGAACCCATCGCTGCGGCCATCTGTCCCGCCATTACCGACATTCTGAACATACTTGCGCGCGCTAACCCGGCCATGGTTCGCATGTCGGGGTCAGGGGCCACATGTTTCGCGCTTTTTAATGAGGCCAAGGATTTGGACGCTGCCAAAGCAAATTTGGACCCGCGTTGGTGGTCGATGGGAACCGAGCTGCGATGATGGTGGATCCTTTCCGGATATTGGGCGAACCCAAAATCGGGGGCATCCTGATTATTGGCGACCACGCTGCAAATGCGGTTCCCGGCGACGTCGCGTTGGATTTAGACGCTGATCACCTCAATGCCCATATTGCATGGGACATTGGCGTTGATCCGGTCGCGCATATATTGATGCAAGACGCGCGTTTTGCCGCATTCCTCGGACGTTATTCGCGCTTGGTCGTCGACTTAAACCGCGAAGAGGGCGAAGACGGCGCCATCCCACGCGAAAGCGATGGACGTCGCATTCCGGGTAATGATTTGGACCAAATGCAGCGCGCGGATCGCATCGCGCGATATCACCGGCCCTATCATGACCGGCTAGAAACGCTTTTGCGGGAGTGCCGGCCAGCACTTATCTTGTCGCTGCATAGCTTCACACCCGCGTTGAAGACGCGGCCTGATGAGGCGCGCCCATGGGATGTTGGTGTGCTGTACAATGCGCACGAAGCGGCATCGAAAACGGCTATCCCGTTCTTACAGGATGCCGGCCTTAACGTCGGTGACCAGCTTCCTTATTCAGGCAAATTGCTAAACGCGACCATGAACCGGCATGCAGAGGCCAATGACATTCCCTATATCGGGATTGAAATGCGACAGGATTTGGTCGGCGATGCTGCGGGCCAAGCAAGATTTGCACATATTTTGTCGGAAATGTGCCATTTTGTTTCGGAACAGCTTGGCTTAACCTCATAAAAACGCGTAAAGGCCGCGGCGATAATGGAGACCATCATGCCAAACCAATTCGACAAATCCAAATTGCCCAGCCGCCACGTTTCTGTTGGCCCGGAACGCGCCCCACACCGAAGCTATTATTACGCGATGGGTTTGACCGCTGAGGAAATTGCACGCCCATTTGTCGGCGTTGTGTCGGCAGGCAATGACAGTGCGCCATGCAACACCACATTGGACGCGCAAGCGGACATCGCGCGTAAGGGCGTGGAGCAGGGCGGCGGCATGCCGCGCCGGTTCAACACCATCACGGTGACCGATGGTATCGCCATGGGCCATCAGGGCATGAAGTCCTCGCTGGTGAGCCGCGAGGTTATTGCGGATTCGGTTGAATTGTCGGTGCGTGGCCACTGCTATGACGCGCTGGTTGGCTTTGCGGGTTGCGACAAGTCACTGCCGGGGATCATGATGGCGATGCTCCGGCTGAATGTGCCATCCATCTTTGTCTATGGCGGCTCCATTCTCCCCGGTCGCTATCATGAAAAGGACGTGACCGTTAAGGATGTCTTTGAAATCGTTGGCAAATATGCGGCGGGCGCATGTCCGTTGTCGGAGCTTGAAGAGCTTGAGCGCGTTGCATGCCCTGGGCACGGTGCCTGTGGCGGTCAATATACCGCAAACACAATGGCATGCGTGGGCGAGGCGATTGGCCTTTCGCTTCCAAACAGCAACATGGCACCTGCGCCTTATTCGACACGTGACCAAATCGCCCATGCCGCTGGCGTCCAAGTGATGGAATTGCTCGCGAAAAACATTAGACCACGTGACATCTGTACCCGCGAAGCCTTTGTAAATGCGGCAAGAATTGTTGCCGCCACCGGTGGTTCAACCAATGGTGCGCTGCATTTGCCAGCCATGGCGCATGAGGCGGGTATCTCATTTGACTTATTCGACGTTGCCGAGGCGTTCAGAACAACACCTTATATGGCGGATTTGCAGCCGGGTGGACAATTTGTAGCGCGCGACATGTACGACGCGGGCGGCGTGTACATGCTCATGAAATCGTTGCTTGCCGAAGGGCTTCTGTACGGAGACTGCATGACCGTTACCGGCAAGACGCTTGGTGAGAATATCGAAGAAATCACATGGAACCCCAACCAAAAGGTCATTTATCCAGCAACGGCACCAATAACGCCCACGGGTGGCGTCGTTGGCCTTCGCGGCACATTGGCACCAGATGGCGCAATCGTGAAGGTCGCCGGTATGGACCGCCTGATCTTTACCGGCCCTGCACAGGTTTTTGACTGCGAAGAAGATTGCTTTGCCGCCGTTGAAGCACGCGAAATCCGCGAAGGTTCGGTTATCGTCATCCGTTATGAAGGGCCAAAGGGCGGCCCCGGCATGCGCGAAATGCTTTCGACGACGGCGGCTCTATATGGGCAAGGGATGGGCGAGAAAGTTGCGCTCATCACCGATGGACGTTTCTCTGGCGCGACACGCGGCTTCTGCATTGGCCATGTCGGCCCCGAAGCAGCCGAAGGCGGACCAATCGCTTTGATTGAAGATGGCGACGAGATCATGATCGATGCCGAAACCGGTGTTATCGACCTCAATGTGCCCGCCGAAGTCCTTGAAGAACGGCGGAAACATTGGACGCCACGCGCCACCGATTATGGGTCGGGCGCGATATGGCGCTATGCTCAAAATGTCGGGCCTGCCTATAAAGGCGCAGTCACGCATCCCGGTGGCAACGCCGAAACGCATGTCTACGCCGATATCTAAATATGCGGCGGCAACTTTGCTGCTCGCCAGCCTAGCTGGCTGCGGCGGAGACGCTGCGGTCCCGACCGAGCAAATTGCAGCGGAAGATGGCGCAAGCAAAGACGCCGGTTGATTGCGCGCGCCTTCAAGGGCATGGGGCGCTATGAGTATCACAGAAGAGATTATTAGGGTCGCAGCGCGCGGCGACGGCGTAACCGCAAATGGACGCTATGTGGCGCATGCCGCCCCGGGCGACATCGTCGACCCCGCAGGCGGTTTAATTCACGGACCGCACCACGCAACGCCGCCGTGCCAGCACTTCCCATTATGCGGCGGATGCCAGTTGCAGCATCTCGACGAAGATAGCCTGCGCTTGTTTGTTGCCGAACGCGTCACGCATGCGCTGGCGACGCAGCAGGTCGACATCGGCGACGTCATGCCCGTCCATCTGTCTCCCCCCGCTACGCGCCGGCGCATTGCAGTGCGTTCGGCATGGGCAGGGAAACAGTTTCAACTGGGTTTCAGCACGGAGAAAAGTCACCGTATCATAGACTTAAAACAATGTGATGTCGTGGTGCCGGAGCTATTTGCGCTGCTTAAGCCATTGCGCAGCTTGCTTGAGCCGCGGCTTAACCGTGCGCGTCAGGTTCAGATCAAATTGGCGATGGTCGATCAAGGCGTTGACGTGTTGATTGAAAACTGGATCGCCAATGATCTCGATACGCATGAGACCTTGTCTGAATTTGCGAAAACCTATGGCCTTGCCCGCTTGTCGTTGGATGAAGGCTACGGACCCGTTCCATTTTATGAGCCAGAGCCTGTTACCGTCACGCTGGGCGGTGTTGCCGTGGGGTACCAGCCTTATGGTTTCTTGCAGGCAACGCTGGATGGCGAGGCGGCACTGGTGCAGGCCGTAAATGATATTATCGGCGAAGACAGTATCGTGGCGGATTTGTTTGCCGGTTCAGGGACATTTGCGCTGTCGATGGGCGCTGGGCGTAAGATTTATGCGGGTGAGGCTGATCTTCAGGCCAGCTTAGCGCTCAAGGCTGCTGCGGGCCGTTCGGGCCGCACTATATTTGCCGAGCATCGTGACCTGTTCCGCCGGCCGCTGTCGCCTGATGAACTGAACCGGTTCCAGACCGTCGTGCTTGATCCGCCGCGCGCAGGAGCAAAGGAGCAGGTGGCGAACCTTGCGGCTTCCACCGTTCCGTCGATTGCGTATGTCAGCTGTAATCCCGCGAGCTTTGCCCGGGATGCAAAAACATTGGTGGCCGCTGGATACAGGTTGCAGCGGATTTGGCCTGTTGGACAATTCCGCTGGTCAACCCATATCGAGCTGGTTGGGCATTTCAGCCGTTAGTGAAGAAGCACCGCCATTACGGCATGTGCGACGAGCATCATGAGTGCCAATGACGACAGCGCAAACAGTCCAAACCGAATGAGAACGCGGTTCGACAAAATTTGTACCAAGCTATGTGCGACACGAAGGCCCACATATACCCAAGCGATTGTTGCATTCAGATTGTCGCCCTGACCAATCATGGCTAGTGTCAAACAGACCGCATAAAAAACCGTAGGTGCTTCGTGTAAGTGGTTGTAATTGTCTGCAACCCACGAGGCTTTTTCTTCGCCTTTGGCAGCCAGCGCATCGCGCAACGCGCCGGCGGAGGAACCAACAATCTTCGACCCATCAATCCCTGCGCGGTTCATGGCGGGTATGCGCGTGGCATACATCCATATCCAGATAATCATGGTCCATGCCGCAAGCGCGACGACTGGTCCTAATATTGCACTATTCATATCAACTCTCCCCTTAAATTGTCGCAAGAACGGCCTGAACGGCCAAAACCGTCAGGCACAATGATGACAACACAAACAAAACAAAACGGACGCTGACGATATTGACCGTCGATTGCCAGACACTGTGGAGTACCCGCAAAATCGCGTAACCCCACGCCAGATACACAGACATCTCACTTGCGCCGCCCGATACCGCCAAGATTATAACCGCGGCATAAAATACCGTGGGCTGTTCCATAAGATGCGCATAATTGTGGGATTTCCAAGCCACGGGCGGCGGTAAATTGGGATCAATGTCTTGTCCACGCCCGCCGGGCGCAGCTTTGCCAAGATCCACACCGATTTTCGCCATCGCTGGAAGCCGGGCCGCCATGAGCCAATACATCATGAAAACGGACCACAGCACCAGTACCGCTGCAGGCGCCAAAATAGGCATATTCATATAAAAAACCCTCCCCGTCGTAAGATGGGGAGGGTGATGCACCTGTCAATAATTGTCAATTGTAACTTATTGCGCGGACCGCTTGCCGATCTTCACGACATTGCTCGCGTCATTGGCGGGCAACTGGGCATAAAGGCTTGCCATGGGTTCGTCTTCGACAGGAACCGTGTCAGTCTCGCCAAAGCCGTTGAATTCTGTCCGCATCGCGCAGCCATATGCGCCCAGCATGCCGACTTCGATATAGTCACCGGCTTGCACGTCATCGGGAAGGATGAATGGTCCCGCCATATGGTCCATATCGTCGCAGGTAGGTCCGTAGAAACTGAATTCAGCCAGCTGGGTACCAATTGAGGTGTCCGACCGCTGAAGCGCCACAGGGAAGCGCCAGCCGATGTGCGCTGCATCAAATAATGATCCATAGGCACCGTCGTTGATGAACAGTTCTTGGCCACGGCGTTTTTCGACCTTCACCAGCAACGACGCATATTCAGCGCACAATGCACGGCCCGGCTCACACCATAATTCGGCGGAGTAGCTGATGGGAAGGTCTTCAAAGCAATTGTGGATGACTTCAAAATAGCCTTCAAGCGCGGGTGGTTCCATGCCGGGATAGACCGATGGGAAACCGCCGCCGACATCGACAATATCAACCGTGACCGATGCCTCAACGATCGCGGCACGCACATGCTCCATTGCTTCGGCATAAGCGGCAGGCGTCATGGCCTGACTTCCAACATGGAAGCAAATGCCCAAGCTGTCGGCAACCTGACGTGTCGCGACCAACAGATCCGCTACTTCGGATGGATCTGCGCCAAATTTTGAAGCAAGGCTGAGTTTCGCATGCTCCGATGACACGCGAATACGCACGCATAGCTCAAGATCGGTCGCGCCATCGGTCGCACGCTCGATCTTTTCCAATTCCTCATGGCTGTCGAGGCTGAATGTCCGAACCCCATGATTGTGGTAAGCTTGCGCAATGGCGCGTTCGCTTTTCACGGGATGCATGAAACACAGCTTCGCATCGGGCAGGAACTTGCTCACCAAACGCACTTCGCCAAGCGAAGCGACGTCATAATGCGTGATGCCCGCATCCCACAAAGTCTCAAGCAATGCAGGCGAAGGATTGGCCTTTACCGCGTACAGCGACTTACCCTGAAACTTCTCAACGAAGAAACGGGCGGCGCGCGAAGCGGCATGCGGGCGAAGGAGCGTGATAGGTTCGTCAGGGCGCTGGGCGCGGACTACAGCTAGAGCGTCAAGATACTCGTGCAACTCAAGGGACCCCCAAAAAAAATAACGTGAAACAACAAGGCTGCCTTGCGGTTATTGGAAGTCCCCCTGGGGCAGCGGACGCGTCCCTTATGAAAAGCAGGGGGGTATGTAAAGTGATTCGTTGCGTTTTTAGCTGAGCCGGTCCCTAAACTCGGTCCAGTCGAATGCGCGGACACATTCCAACGCGTCTGTGTCGCTGTTCCAAAGCCAGATGGACGGAAGCGGTACGCCGTTGAAGGTGTTCGTCTTCACCATCGAATAATGCGCCTGATCAAGGAACGCGAAGCGCGCTCCAGCCTCTGCAGCGACGGGAAGGCGGTAGTCCCCGATGATATCGCCAGCAAGGCAGCTGGGGCCACCCAGACGCACCGCAGGGCCGTCCTGAAGCTCTCCAAGCATCGCGGGGCGATACGGTGCCTCAATGACGTCGGGCATATGACAGGTCGCGCTGATATCGGTGATGCCGACGGGCAAACCATTTTCGAACACATCAAGCAGTTCGCCAATCAATATACCGGTATCAAGCGCAATCGCTTCGCCGGGTTCAAGATAGACGTCGAGGCCGGTTTCAGCGCGGACTTGCTGAATGAACGCAACAAGGTCGTCGCGCTGGTAATCCGCGCGAGTGATGTGATGTCCGCCACCAAAGTTTAGCCAACGCAATCGACCAAAATAGGGCGCGATCTGTGGCTTCAAAGCCTCCCATGTGCGCTTGAGCGGTTCAAAATCCTGCTCGCACAAGGTGTGGAAATGCAGACCGGACACGCCCTCCAAATGTTCTGGCCTCAGCTGGCTTACAGGGAAGCCAAGGCGCGAGCCGGGTGAGCAGGGATCATATTTCGCAACTTCGCCCTCGGCATGTTCTGGGTTCAGCCGAAGGCCGACATCCACGCTGTCATTCAGGAATGCCGCAAAACGTTTATGCTGGCTGGGGCTGTTGAAAATGACATGATCAGAAATCTCAACGATTTCGGCCATGTCGGCTTCTTTATAGCCAGCGCAATAAGTCGCGATCTCGCCTTTGTAATAATCGCGGGCAAGGCGTGATTCCCACAGACCCGAGCTGCACACGCCATCGAGATATTCGCCGATGACGGGCGCTACTTTCCACATGGAAAACGCCTTCATCGCGCACAGGATTTTCGCGCCCGACCGTGCTTTTACATCCGCCAGAATAGCAAGGTTCCGCCGCAGCGCAGCCTCGTCTACCACAAAGGCGGGCGACGGCACGCGGCCTAGGTCAAAATGCGCAAATGCGCCGGGATCGCCTGCTTTGGTTTCCATATTTTCCTACCAATGAACGTAAGTTGCGAGATATTCTCGGATAACGGAACGAAGCCCAATTCCACCATTTTCTACTCGGAAGCGGTAAACGCCCGGTTGAACAACAAGGAACCCAAACTCATCAAAAGCATCACCTTCAAAGAGCCTAGCGTTCCAGCGACTTCCAACTTCGCACCAAGGTTGGAACCGATCCAGTACAAAAAACTCATTAAACTGCCGCTCCGACATTAGATTCAGCGGGAGGTATGAGACGGTTTCAGGGTCATCCCGCATTGGCTCACCATTTTCGTAAAAGAGGTGCGCACGAGCATTCTTAAGAATAACATTCCGCATTCTGTCGACATCGGGAAACCAAGAGATGTTAGTAGGTTCGAAAAAGTGTAGCTGCTCGACTTTTTGTTGGTCGATGAGATTTTTAAGTGCTTGGTTGCGAGCTAGTGCTTTGCCGGATTGTTTGATAACCTGCTTGTCTGGGTCGCTTGTTCCCGACAGCACTGCGGACAAAAATGCTGAAAAATATTCTTCGTCTAAAGAGAAGCTATGGTTACATTCGCTGCACACTGGGGTGACAGCTAAATTATCCGGAAAGGGCCGGTCGAGCAATATTTTGGACGGAGTATGATCTCGCGTGACACGCACGCGATTCAAATAGGCGCCACAATGGATGCACCAAGCTTTGTTGCGAACGTCCGAATAATCTTCAATTGCTCTTGGCACCTAAAACCCTAGCGGCCCATCCAGTTCCTTCACCTGCCAAGGCAGACCATGCGCGTTGAGCATGTCCATGAAGGGATCGGGATCGAACTGTTCAATGTTCCAAACGCCCGCACCGGACCATTTGCCAGTCAGCAGCAGGGCGGCACCGATCATCGCAGGTACGCCAGTGGTATAGCTGACCGCCTGATTGCCTGTTTCGGCATAGGCATCTTCATGGTCGCAGATATTGTAGATGTAGAGCGTCTTTTCCTTTCCGTCTTTGCCAAGGCCAGTGGCGATACAGCCAATGTTAGTCTTGCCCTTGGTCGTCGGACCAAGCGAGGCGGGCTCAGGCAGAACGGCCTTCAGAAACTGCAGCGGAATGATTTCCTTGCCTTCATATATGACAGGGTCAATCCGGGTCATGCCAACCGCCTGAAGCACATTCAAGTGGGTGATATAAGCGTCGCCAAAGGTCATCCAGAACCGGATACGCTTGATTTCGGGCAGATGGGTTTTGAGGCTTTCGATTTCCTCATGGTACATCAGATACATGTTCTTTGGACCAACCGCTTCAAAGTCAAAGCTCTGCTTCACCGACATTGCGGGGGTTTCGACCCAGGCACCATTTTCCCAATGGCGGGCGACGGCAGTGACTTCACGGATGTTGATTTCCGGATTGAAGTTGGTGGCAAAGGCCTGACCATGGTCGCCGCCATTGCAATCGAGAATGTCGAGCGTGTCGATACGGTCGAAGTGATGCTTTTTCAAATAGGTCGTGAACACAGATGTCACACCGGGGTCGAAGCCTGAACCCAACAAAGCGGCGAGGCCCGCATCCTTGAAACGATCCTGATAAGCCCACTGCCAATGATATTCGAACTTGGCGACATCCAGCGGTTCATAGTTCGCTGTGTCCATATAATGCACGCCCGCGGCAAGGCACGCGTCCATGATGTTGAGGTCTTGGTAGGGGAGCGCGAGGTTGACGACGAGGCTTGGCTTAATCTGGTTCAGCAATGCGGTTGTCGCAGCAACATCATCTGCATCAAGGCCATAAGTGTCGATAACGACGCCGGTGCGCTCCTTTACTGAAGCTGCAATCGCATCGCATTTCGACTTTGTGCGGCTTGCAAGGCTGATATGGCTGAAGATATCCTGGTTCATGGCCATTTTGTGGACCGCAACCGATCCAACGCCGCCTGCGCCAATTACCAATATCTTGCTCATATGCTATTTCCACTTATCAGAGATTCGTTCAGCGCACGCATATAGGGGCCTTTTATGACAGAACAAGAATTGGCTGAAGCCATCACGACGCCCACGCACGAAGGGGTGCAGCGGGCGATGGCCAAGATAGCCGCTATTCTGCCAAAAACGCCCTTGCTGCCGCTTGAGGTGGATGGCGTCACGATTTGGTGCAAGGCCGAAATGCTGCAGCCCATCGGCGCGTTCAAGATTCGCGGCGCGTGGCATCGGCTTTCCGATTTGAACGAAGACGAGCGCGCGCGCGGCGTCGTTGGCGTATCGAGCGGCAACCATGCGCAGGGCGTCGCTTGGGCCGCGAAGAAGCTTGGCATAGATGCGACCATCGTCATGCCTTCCAATGCGCCGCGCATGAAGCTTGAGGCGACGAAGGCGCTTGGCGCACAAGTGGTATTATATGACCGCGCAACGGAATCGCGTGAAGCAGTGGCCGCCGCGTTGATTGCACAAAGCAACGCAACGCTCGTGCACGCCTTTGGCGATCCGTGGGTTATCGAAGGGCAGGGCACCGCCGGCATTGAGATTGCCGAGCAGCTAAAAAGCCTTGGCATGAAAGGGCCAGATTTGATTGTTTCCTGCTGCGGTGGCGGTGGTCTTGCCGCGGGCCTTGCGCTCGCCTGTCCCGACGCGGACATCGCCATCGTCGAGCCTGAAGGCTGGGACGATATCATCCGTTCGCTTGAAGCAGGCGAAATTTTGCCGGTTAAAGACCTTTTGCACCCAACCTATTGCGATGCCTTACAGACACCGCAGACTTACCCGATAAACTTCGACGTCCTTCGCAACCGCGTATCGCAAGGTGTGTCGGTTACCACCGCTGAAGTGGCTGCAGCAATGCGATTGGTGTTTGAGAAACTCCACCTCGTGGTGGAACCGGGCGGCGCAGTTGCGCTTGCGGCCGTGCTTGCCGGAAAGATAGAATTAAAGCCGGTAACCGCGGTTACGTTGTCGGGCGGGAATGTGGATCGGGAAACCTTTGTGCAGCTTTTGGCTCAAGCAGCCTGAGCAGCGCGGATATCCATCCGGCCCCAAATCTCAATCAATGCGCTTGTTAAATCGCGCATCATAGCCTCGGTATGCTGAGGACCCGGCGTGAAACGCAACCGCTCCGTACCGCGTGGCACAGTGGGGTAGTTGATCGGTTGAACATATACGCCATATTCCGCGAGCAATATGTCGCTGATTTTCTTGGCCTTCACCGGATCACCGACCATCAACGGCACGATATGCGTATTGCTGACCATCACAGGCAATCCGGCATCCGCAAATAACGTCTTTAGCATGGCGGCATTTGCGTGTTGCGCTGTGCGCTCTTCGCTCGATGCCTTCAGGTGACGGACCGATGCCAATACGCCAGCCACCAGCACAGGCGAGAGCGATGTCGTAAAGATAAATCCAGGTGCATAGGACCGAATGACGTCAATGATCTTTTGATCAGCGGCAATGTACCCGCCCATCACGCCAAATGCCTTACCCAGCGTACCCTCGATAATCGTTACGCGGTCGGCGACTTCGTCCCGCTCGCTAATGCCGCCACCACGCGCGCCGTACATGCCGACGGCATGCACTTCGTCGCAATAAGTGAGCGCGTTATATTTATCGGCCAAATCGCAAACGGCGGCGATGGGGGCAACGTCGCCGTCCATCGAATACACGCTTTCAAAGGCAATCAGCTTCGGTGCCTCTGGATCATCAGCCGCAAGCAGCTCTTCCAAATGCGCCAGATCATTATGCCGCCAAACGCGCTTTTCACAGCCCGCGTTGCGAATACCCGCAATCATGGATGCGTGGTTCAACTCATCCGAATAGATGATGCATCCGGGCAAAACCTTAGCCAGCGTCGACAGCGTAGCATCGTTGGAAACATAGCCCGACGTGAACAGCAAAGCGCCATCCTTGCCATGCAAATCGGCAAGTTCATGTTCCAGTTCGACATGATAATGCGTATTGCCGCCAATGTTACGCGTCCCGCCAGAACCAGCGCCGACATCATGCAGCGCATCTTCCATAGCGGTGATGACCTTGGGGTGCTGCCCCATGCAGAGATAGTCGTTTGAACACCACACGGTGATGTCCTTGGGGCCGTTATGTCCGGCGAAGCAGCGCGCGTTGGGATAATTCCCCTTGTTCCGCAAAATATCGATAAACACACGGTAGCGGCCCTCGGCATGAAGGCGGTCAATCGCTTTTTCGAAAACAGCATCGTAATTCACGGATACTAACCCCGGGTTTAAGCCGCTGCTGCGGCACATCGTCGCCCATTAGTCGCCGGAAATAGAAAAATCCAGCGCGAACGACTTGCAACAAGCGGTATAATGGACGCTTCTATGCGATATTTTCGCTTAGAGTGATTTGATTTGCGACAAACCAAAACGCGATAGAGCGGGACAGTTATACCTTCTGTGTTGGTGTCAGGCCAAAGCTGGTCACGCGTCAGGTGGCTAATGCGCCAGGCTGGCTGACAAGTCGGTGGCCTTGAGCAGGCGGAACAAAACAGTTACGTCATACAGATATTTAGAGGATTCGACCAATGGATGATATTGGGTTCAACATGATTGCGGGTCTTCTGCTTGGTTATCTGCTCGGGTCCATTCCGTTCGGGCTGTTGCTGACTAAGGCATCTGGCGGCGGCGATATCCGGAACATCGGCTCGGGCAATATCGGCGCAACGAACGTGTTGCGGACCGGACGCAAGGGGCTTGCCGCACTGACGTTGTTGCTCGACCTGCTAAAAGGTTTCGTCGCGGTCTTTATCGCAACGCATTATCTGCCGGGTGGTGCAGTATTTGCGGCAGCAGGGGCGTTCTTCGGGCATTTGTACCCCGTATGGCTTGGTTTCAAAGGCGGAAAGGGGGTCGCGACCTATGCTGGCATCATGTTCGGCCTGTTTTGGCAAGGCGGCGTTGTCTATGCCATCGCGTGGATTGGCGCGCTTCTGATTTTCAGGATATCTTCACTCGCCGGACTGCTGGCCGCTTTGTGCGCGCCGATAGCCGCGGCTTATTTCGGCCGATATGATTTGGTGGCCCTGTTGGTCGCATGCACGTTGATCGTGTTTTGGAAACATCGGACGAATATCGAAAACCTGATGGACGGCACCGAACCGCGTATCGGCAAAAGCAAAAGCTGACCGCGGCAATGGGGGGCAGCCAGGAACAATTTGATCAGCTTCGGCTCATTCGATCACCCAATATTGGTCCTGTCAGTTATCGCCAGCTCATGGGCCGCTTTGGCAATGCAAAAGCTGCGCTGGAGGCCTTACCCGACCTCGTTCGTCGCGGCGGTGGGGTTTCGTCGCTCCTTGCCGACGAAGCGAGTGTCGCGCGCGAATTGCAATTCGTTGAGAAATTTGGCGGGCGTCACATATTCATTGGCGACCCCGAATATCCATCTTTGCTGTCGCACTTGGACAATGCGCCGCCCGTCTTGAGTGTGAAGGGTGATTCGGGTCTGCTCAACCGCATCGCCATTTCCATCGTTGGTGCGCGCAACGCGTCGGCTGGTGCATGCCAGTTTGCGCGGCAGCTGGCCTATGATCTTGGCCAAATGGAGTTCCCGGTGGTCTCCGGATTGGCGCGCGGTATTGATACCGCCGCGCACGCAGGTTCAATCGAAAGCGGAACGATTGCAGTGATCGCCGGTGGACTTGATGTTGTTTATCCGCCGGAGAACAAGGCGCTTCAGGACGCAATTGCCGAACGCGGCTTGCTTATCGCCGAACAACCGCCCGGGACTGAACCACGCGCGCGGCATTTCCCCTATCGCAACCGGATTATTGCAGGGATATCGGCGGGCACGGTCGTGGTTGAGGCTGCGCCCAAATCCGGATCGCTGATTACCGCGCGGCTTGCCGCAGAGGCAGGGCGTGAAGTTATGGCCATTCCGGGGTCGCCGCTCGATCCACGATCACGCGGCTGCAACCAGCTTATTCGCGAAGGCGCAACGCTTGTGCAGAATGCCGAAGAAATCGCCGAACTTGTCCGGCCATTGGATCACCGCATGCGCGCGGTGCCGGCGCGATATGTTGCGTCAGAGCCGGCATCCATCGGCGACAACACCGATGACGAGCGGCGAGCCGTCATCGACCTGATGGGCATGACCTATGTTTCGGTGGATGAATTGGTCCGCCAATCGGGCAGCAGTCAAGCCAATGTGCAGATGGTTCTGCTCGAAATGGAACTGGCCGGAAAACTGGAGCGCGGGGCAGGCGGAAAAGTACGTATCGCCGCATGAAATTTTCGTCTTGACGACACCCCTCCAACCCCATCAGCCTATACGCGTACGCGAGAGATTTTAGAAAAGCTTATATTATCATGCAATTAGTCATCGTTGAATCACCTGCAAAAGCCAAGACAATCGAGAAATATTTGGGCCCCGGCTTCAAGGTATTGGCGTCCTACGGACATATCCGCGATTTGCCGCCCAAGGATGGTTCGGTTGATCCTGAAAATGGCTTTGAAATGCTGTGGGATAATTATGCCGACAAAGCGAAGCAGCTGAAGGCGATAACCGACGAAGCGAAAAAGGCCGACGGCTTAATTCTCGCAACCGACCCTGACCGTGAAGGCGAAGCGATTAGCTGGCATGTGCAGGAAGTGCTCGCCAAGAAAAAGGCGCTGCCCGCAAATGTCGGCCGCGTGACGTTTAACGCGATTACAAAACAGGCTGTCACCGACGCCATGAAGCATCCGCGGGCGTTGGACATCGACCTGATCGATGCCTATCGCGCGCGCCGTGCATTGGATTATCTTGTTGGCTTTACGCTGTCGCCCGTATTGTGGCGCAAACTGCCGGGCGCAAAGTCCGCAGGCCGTGTTCAGTCGGTTGCGCTGCGCTTAATCGTTGAGCGTGAGCGCGAGATCGAAGCGTTTCGTGCGCAAGAATATTGGTCGGTGAAGGCGGCGATGGAACATAAGGGGCAGAAGTTCGATGCCCGTCTGACCCAATATCTCGGCAAAAAACTCGACAAGATGGATTTAAAAACCGAGGCCGAGGCAGAGCAAGCACGCGCCGCGGTTGAGACGGGTAAGTTCACCGTCGATTCTGTCGAAACAAAGCCGGTCACGCGCAACCCACAACCACCATTTACGACATCCACACTGCAGCAGGAAGCAGCGCGTAAGCTTGGCTTTTCGGCGAGCCACACCATGCGGATTGCGCAAGGGCTGTATGAAGATGGTGCGATCACCTATATGCGTACGGACGGCGTCCAAATGGACCACAGCGCCATTTCAGCCGCGCGTAAAACAATCTCTGACCGCTTTGACAGCGGCTATCTGCCCGACAAACCGCGGGTCTACCAAACCAAAGCCAAAAACGCGCAAGAGGCCCATGAAGCCATTCGTCCAACCGATTTCTCCAAAGATAAGGCTGGTTCCGGCGATCATGGCCGTTTGTATGACCTGATCTACAAACGCGCGATGGCCAGCCAGATGGCGTCGGCACGGATGGAGCGGACCACCGTTGATCTGGTCGACGGTACCGGACAAACAGGCTTGCGCGCCACGGGGCAGGTGATGAAATTCCCCGGTTTCTTGGCTGTGTATGAAGAAGGCCTGGACGATAGCGAGAGCGAAGATGGCGCAATTTTGCCGGCGATGTCCGTCGGCGATGCGCCCGCGAAGCATGCCGTTGAGAAAACGCAGCACTTTACGCAACCACCACCGCGCTTTTCCGAAGCGACGCTCGTTAAAAGGTTGGAAGAACTGGGCATTGGTCGTCCATCGACATATGCGTCGACCATTCAGGTTCTGAAAGACCGGGCATATGTCCGTGTCGAAAAAAATCGTTTCTTTGCAGAGGAATCGGGCCGATTACTCACAGCATTTCTCGAACGGTTTTTTGAACGTTATGTCGCTTATGATTATACCGCAGGGCTGGAAGATCAGCTTGATGAAATCAGCGGCGGCCGTGCAAACTGGCAGGCGTTTTTGGAATCCTTCTGGCGCGATTTCAAGCCAAAGACGGCTGAAGTCATGGAGCAAAAGCCTTCGGAAGTAACCGCTGAGCTCGATATCTTCCTGTCGCCTTATCTGTTTCCTGAGCGTGAAGATGGCACGGACCCGCGCCTATGCCCGAAATGTGGTGAGGGCAGGCTTGCCCTTCGTGGCGGCAAATTTGGCGCGTTTGTTGCGTGTTCCAATTATCCGGATTGCAAATACACGCGGAAATTCGCGCAGCCCGGTGGCGAAAATGGCGAGGACACTGGGCCCGAAGTGCTTGGCCAACATCCAGAAACACAGTTGGAAGTGAGCCGCAAATCGGGTCGTTTTGGTCCCTATTTCGAAATGGGCGAAGGCAAAGAGGCCAAGCGCGCATCGATACCGAAAGATATTCCTGCAGAAGATATCGGTCTTGAATGGGCGGTAAAGCTGCTGTCCTTGCCGCGCACAGTTGGAACCCACCCCGAAAGCGGTGAGCCGATAACCGCCAGCATTGGGCGTTATGGCCCATATCTGGCGCACAACGGCAAATATGCACGGTTGCAGTCGACGACCGAAGTGTTCGAAACGGGCATGAACAGTGCCGTGGCCAAGCTTGCCGAGGCGGCCGCCAATCCGGGCCGTGGGCGCGGTGCGGCCCGTGCTCCGCTGAAGGAGCTTGGAAAGCATCCACGGACAGAGGCTGAGCTCAAATTGATGGAAGGTCGCTTTGGGCCTTATGTCACCGACGGCACGACCAACGCGACTTTGCCCAAGTCGATTGCGCCCGACGAACTCACGTTGGAGGAAGCGGCGCAATTGATTGACGCGCGCGCAGCCATGCCGCCAAAAACGAAGAAGAAAGCTGCGCCGAAGAAAAAGGCTGCCCCTAAGAAAAAGGCGGCGGCCAAGCCCAAGGCAAAAACAGCGAAGTAGTTCCAATTTTGTCATTCCCGACTTGATCGGGAATCCATGGTCTTGGCTGTAAGCCTTAAACTGAACCGTCAGGCCATGGGTTCCCGCGTACGCGGGAACGACACTATTTGGATTTAGGCGGCAGTTTTGTTACTCGACCCACTCGAGCCCGATGTCGCGGTACAAGGTGCGATCCTCGTCCCATTTTGCGTACACCTTCACATGCAAATACAGATGGACCTTCACGCCCATCAATTTGGCCAATTCGGTTCGGGCCGCTTCGCCAATCGCCTTGATACGCGCACCGCCTTTGCCAAGCACGATCGCGCGCTGGGTAGGTCTGGCGACAAGGATCTGCTGATGGATTTCCAACGATCCATCTTCGCGCTCGCTATATTTCTCGGTCTCGACAGCGCTGGCATAAGGCAGCTCTTCATGGAGTTGGAGATAGAGCTGCTCACGCGTGATTTCAGACGCGATTAAACGGTCTGTGGCGTCGGAAACCTGATCTTCTGGAAAATGCCATTCGCCATCCGGCATGGCATCGGCCAACGCCTGTTTAAATTCGTCAAGGCCATCGCCCGTCGCCGCGCTGATATAATAAATTTGTTCGAAATCGCATTTTTCGGTCAATTTCGTCGTCAGGGACAGCAGCTTTTCCTTGGCGGCAATATCCACCTTGTTCAGCACTAACCATTTGCGTTCAGGGCGGTCCTTAAGCCCCTCCAATATCTTTTCGACCTTTGGGCCAGCCCCCGCCCGGCCATCGACGATGAGCGCAATCATGTCCGCATCGCCAGCGCCGTCCCAAGCCGCAGCAACCATGGCGCGGTCAAAGCGGCGTTGCGCCGCAAATATGCCTGGCGTGTCGACCAAGATGATCTGCGTTTCGCCGGCAAGCGCGACGCCAAGCATCCGCGTGCGGGTTGTCTGCGCCTTTGGGCTGACAATCGCGACCTTTTGACCGACCAAAGCATTGACCAGCGTGGATTTGCCCGCATTCGGTGCGCCAATAATGGCGACATGACCGCATTTTTTGGTCATGCGTGGACGTCCAAAAATGCGAGCGCGGCGGCCGTTTCAGCAGCCTGTTTGCTGTGCGCTGTCGCGGTGACGGGGTCAAAACCTTTTACGGTGACGGTAATTTCAAATGTCATAGCGTGGGGAGGGCCTTCTTTTTTCGTTATTACATATTCCGGAACCTTGCGGCCATGTGCGGCACACCATTCCTGAAGCGCGGATTTGGGATGCTTTGGCGCACCATTGGCGGTTTCAATCAACGGACCCCATAGGCGCTCGATGAGCGCGCGCGCAGCGTCGATACCGTGGTCTAAATAGAGCGCACCAATCAGCGCCTCCATAACGTCCCCAAGCACATTGTCGCTTTGCTGCGCGCCGTCGTCGCGGGCTTGTTTGCCAAGCCGCAGTTGGTCAGGAACCCCGACCTGTCGGGCGATATCCGCACATGTCAGACCCGATACCAAGGCGTTCAGCCGGTGCGACAAGCGACCCTCGGCTTCCTCGGCATATCGGTGGTACAGCATATCGGCGATGACCAGACCCAATATCCGGTCACCCAGAAACTCAAGCCGTTGATAATCTGCCTGTCCGGTGCTGCCGTGCGTCAGCGCGCGGTGATATAGCGCCAGATCCGACGGCGGCTTGGGCATTAATGCCTTCAGCCAATTGTCTTTATCGCTGTTGGTCAAAACCCTTGTCCAATGCGGTCAGGGCGTGCCGCGCTAAACCATGTCCATGGCAGCAGCCAATGTGACGACCCATCGGTAGAAAACACCGAAACCAGCGCGCGCCCGACGAGATTTTCTTGCGGGACGATGCCGATGGCACCGGGCTTATCAATGGGTGTCCAGCGGCTGTCGGCGCTGCGATCGCGGTTATCGCCCATCAGGAACACGTCTTTTTCGCCGACAACAAAGGCTTCGGTGTTGTCGCCTTCCAATCCGTTGGAGAGGTCGAGAATTTCGTAGCTCTTGCCCTCGGGCAAAGTTTCGCGAAAACGCGGGTACCGGCATTGCGTGCCACCATCCGGGCTCGCCTCTTCCATATCGGGCCGCCAGCATGGGAAGGGGTTGTGGTCCATTTCCGCGGTGTCGCGCATATTTTGCGTTACCGGAATGACAAGATCAGCAATGCGTTCTTTTTTGACCGCCACGCCGTTAATCTCCAAAATGCCATCGCGCATTTGGATGACGTCACCGGGAAGGCCGATCACGCGCTTAATATAATCGGTGCCGTTCGACATGGGTGCCTTGAACACCACAACATCGCCGCGCTTTGGTTCGCTAGCGAATATCCGCCCGGGTATGAGGGGCAGGGAAAACGGCAGGCTATATTTAGAATAGCCGTACGGCCATTTCGCAACCAACAGATAATCACCGATGAGCAAGCGGGGCTGCATCGATTCCGAAGGAATATTGAATGGCGAGACGATGAAGCTGCGCAGAATGAACACGAATACCGCCAACTTCAAAAGGAAGCCGCCAAATTCGCGCCATTCGGAAGGGGGCGCTGCTGGTTGCGGATGTGCGGTCACGTTCGCATCGTCCGTCTTGTCGGTGGGTGAAGTCACATAATCTCGCAAATTAATGTCGTCTTATGACGGATTGACTGGCCTTTTATCGCGTAGACGCGCTATTTGCCAGCGTCGAGATTCACAGGCGACATTCGCGCGATTGATAAAGGGTATATGATGACGGATCACAGCTGGGCTGGACTTGAAAAACAGCAAGAAAAAACGCTGGTTGATCTGTTTGCGTCAGACCCCGACCGCGTTGCCAAAATGACCATAGAGCAGTCGGGATTGCGCTTTGACCTGTCGAAAACCCATCTTGACGACGCCATGCTGTCCCAATTCGCGAAACGTGCCGAAGACATGCATTTGGGCGACGCAAAATCGGCATTATTTTCGGGCGCTGCGATCAATATAACCGAAGGCCGTGCTGCCGAGCATGCGGCGGAGCGCGGTAATGGCGATGTGCAGGCCGTCGCCCATGCGCGTGCGCTTCAAGAACGGATGCGCGGCCTTGTCGAAGCGATCGACGCCGGATTTATGGGCGACATTAAACATATCTTGCACATCGGTATTGGCGGATCCGCGCTTGGGCCCAAATTGCTGGTCGATGCGTTGGGCCGCGATGGTGCACGGTACGATGTTAAGGTCGTGTCAAATATCGATGGCGCTGCGCTGACGGAGGCGGTGAAAGGCATGGACCCGCATAAGACCATCGTCGCGGTCGCATCAAAGACATTCACCACGACGGAGACCCTGCTGAACGCAACCAGCGCGATGGAGTGGATGCGCGACGGCGGTGTTGCCGATCCTTATGCCCAGTTCGTGGCGCTTACGGCCTATCCGGACAAAGCACTGGAATGGGGCGTCGATGAAAGCCGCATATTACCGTTCAATGAATCGGTTGGCGGGCGCTATTCACTTTGGTGCTCAATTGGCTTTCCCGTGGCACTCGGGCTTGGCTGGGCCGTGTATGAAGAACTGCTTGAAGGTGCAGCGGCGATGGACCGGCATTTCCGCAATGCGCCACTGTTGGAAAATGCGCCAACGATGGCTGCGTTCTGCGACCTATATTACGCCCAGATCAAGGACTGCGAGACCCGCGCCGTTTTTGCTTATGACGAACGGCTGCGATTGCTGCCCGATTATCTTCAGCAATTGGAAATGGAATCGAACGGCAAATCGGTGACAGCCGAAGGCGTGCCGCTCGGTCGTAACAGCGCGCCAGTCACATGGGGCGGGGTTGGAACGGACGCGCAACATGCGGTATTCCAATTGTTGCATCAGGGGACGCATCTTATCCCCGTCGAATTCATTGCCAGCAAAACGCCCGGACATGACTTTGATACCGCGCATCATGAGACGCTGTTGGTGAACTGTTTTGCTCAAGGCGCTGCGTTGATGGCGGGGCAGAAGTCAGATGATCTGGCACGTAACTATGCGGGTAATCGGCCGTCAACCACGATATTGATGGACGATGTGACGCCATCTGCGTTGGGCGCATTGATTGCGTTTTACGAACACCGGACTTTTGTGAATGCAGTGTTGCTCGGCATTAACCCGTTTGACCAATTCGGGGTTGAGCTGGGCAAGCAAATCGCAAAAAGCATCGGTGAAAATGGCGCCACTGGATTTGACCCATCCACGACGGCATTGATTGCGGCGGCACTGGGCGACAACTGACCGCAGTTGTGTGTTCGATAAGACAGATAAAAAAATGCCATTGGCAAATGCGTTGCGCCGCAACCATATGGCCATGACATAAGGAAAAAATCGCATGGCTGAATTTGAATATGATCTGTTTGTCATTGGCGCTGGTTCGGGCGGCGTTCGCGCGTCGCGGATAGCGGCTTCGCACGGGGCGCGTGTCGCCGTTGCCGAAGAACATCGTGTTGGTGGCACATGCGTTATCCGCGGATGTGTTCCCAAAAAGCTACTCGTGTACGGATCGCATTTCGCAGAAGACCTGCACGACGCGCAGCGTTTCGGATGGAACACGACAGGTGCGACGTTCGATTGGAACATCTTGCGCGACAATGTCGCGGCCGAGGTGAACCGTCTCGAAGGCCTTTATGGCCAGACGCTTGGCAACAATAAGGTAGAGGTGTTTCGCGAACGCGCGGTGGTGACGGGGCCGAACAGTGTGCGCTTGGCAAGCGGGCGCGAAATTTCGGCGGCCTATATCCTCATTGCCACAGGCGCGTGGCCATCGGTTCCCGAAATAGCCGGGGCTGGGCATGGTATCACGTCAAATGAAGTGTTTAGTTTGCCTGAACTGCCTAAACGGGCGGTTATCGCAGGCGGCGGTTATATCGCCAACGAATTCGCGGGTATCTTCAACGAACTTGGTGTCAAAGTCAGCCTTGTGACCCATGGCGACCGTGTTTTGCGCAGTTATGATGACGAAATTGTCGACCGCCTCGTGGACATTAGCGGCCATAAAGGCATCGATATTCGCTTCAACTGTAGCTTCAAATCTATCACCAAGCAGGATGATGGCAGCTTGATGATCGAGACCAACCAAGGCGAGACGATTGAAACCGATCTGCTGCTTTGGGCCATTGGCCGGACGCCGCACAGCAAAGGCCTTGGCCTTGAAGAGGTTGGCGTCGCGCTTGGTAAGGATGGTTCGGTACAGGTTGGCGACGACAACCGGACCAACGTGCCCAGCATTTATGCGGTGGGCGATGTCACCAACCGCGTTCAGCTTACCCCAATTGCGATCCGCGAAGGCCATGCTTTTGCCGACAGCGTATTTGGCAACAATCCGCGCACGGTGAATTACGACTGCATACCGACTGCGGTGTTCAGCAATCCGCCAATCGCAAGTGTCGGGATGACCGAGACCGAAGCCCGCGCGGCGCATCCGGACGTCAAAATTTACAAAAGCGATTTCCGCGCGATGAAGAATGTGTTGGCCGACCGCAACGAACGCGCGTTGTATAAAATGGTGGTGGCTGGCGCAAACGAGCGCGTGGTCGGGTTGCACTTGATTGGGCCGGACAGTGGCGAGATCCTTCAAGCAGCGGCGATTGCGGTCAAAGCAGGGCTTACGAAGCAAGATTTCGACGATACCGTCGCGTTGCACCCCAGCATGTCCGAAGAACTGGTGTTGATGAAATAACCGAAAGCATCACCGCAGCCCTGAGCCTGTCGAAGGGCGCTTATCGGCTCTCATAGCGGCTTATGGAAAGAGAATAGTGTCCTCGCCCGCTGTCCATTTCGGGTGGCGGGTCATGATCTGGCTAAACAGGTCTGACGCAAGCAGTCCCTTCAGCCAAGCCTGAAGCGCCGGCAGTGGCAATGCATCGAACCATAGCGCGTCGGTTGCCGCAAACTGTCGAATAAAGGGAAACAAGGCGATGTCGGTAAACGCGGGGGCGCTGCCGCCCAAATAGGGTTGCGTTGCCAATATATCGTTCAGGCCCGACAAATGTTTCAGCGCGGCGTCACGATGTTCCACACCGTCCGCCAGACCATAACGGTGCGGATATTTGTAGCGATCCAGCGCCTGTTTGAACGGGCCATCATTGGCCGCGATCATGCCCGCATCCGAATGGGCCAGCCAGTTTTCGGGGTCATTTTGCGCCAATGCCCAGCGCATGATGTCCAGGCTCTCGTCGACAACATGACCGTCGCTCAACAGCAACACCGGAACGGTGCCCTTTGGCGAAACTGCGATCATTTCCGGTGGTTTATCCCGAAGCACCACTTCGCGCAGCTCGACTTGGGCGCCACTCGCCGCTATCGCCATCCTTGCGCGCATGGCGTAGGGGCATCGGCGAAAACTGTAGAGGATGGGCAGATCAGTCATCAATGCGCGGATTGACGCCGATATGCTGCTTGCCGCGTTTTTTGGCGAGCGCGATCTGTTTCTGCCGCTCGGCGAAACGTGCGCGGTCTTCGTCCGTGCGTTCGGCAAAGCAAGCCGGGCAGGCGACGCCTTCGATGAAATGCGCCGACGCCTTGTCCTCTTGCGAGATAGGCCTGCGGCATGCGTGGCACAGTTCCATCTCGCCAAGTTCAAGCCCATGCTTCACGGACACACGCTCGTCGAAAACGAAACATTCGCCCTGCCATTTGCTCTCGGCTTCTGGAATATTCTCCAAATAGCGCAATATGCCGCCTTCGAGGTGGTAGACGTCGTCTATCCCCTCCGCTTTCAGGAAGGCGGTCGATTTTTCGCAACGTATGCCGCCGGTGCAGAACATTGCGAATTTGGTTTTGCCTGCAGCCAGTTCATCGCGATGCGCGCGAAACCATTCGGGAAATTCACTGAATGATTTGGTCCGCGGATCGACAGCGCCTTCAAACGTGCCAATCGCAACCTCATAATCATTGCGGGTATCAATGAGCACGGTGTCCGGATCTGAAATCAACGCATTCCAATCCTCCGGCTGCACATAAGTGCCGACTTCCCGTTTCGGGTCGATGCCGTCTACACCCAGCGTGACAATTTCCTTCTTCAACCGCACTTTCATCCGGTAGAATGGCATTTCGTTGGCATGCGAATATTTGACGTCCAATTCTGCGCAGCCCGGAATGGCGCGCAGAAACGAAATGAGGGCGTCGATAGCGGCGGGCTCTCCGGCGACGGTGCCGTTGATTCCTTCATGCGCCAACAAAATGGTGCCTTTGATGCCGCCCGCTGAGCACTGTTCAAGAATTTGCGGCTGAAGCGCTGCAGGCGCATCGAACGACACAAAGCGATAGAGTGCGGCGACTTTGATGGGGTGAACTTGTTCCATGACGTGGCCCTATAGCGTCCTTTTTCGCTTTTGGCAGCTTTCAATATTGCTGAGATATTCGTCGATTTAATCGCACGATTAATTTGCAATTGCATCGCCACGATGCCAAAGCTTCACGCAACAAAATTGCTTATGGGGAAAACCATGTCGGCCAACATCGCTGAACTGGAATTGCGGCGCGCAGCGTCCAAATTGGGTGGCGGACAAAAGCGCATTGACGCGCAACATGCCAAGGGTCGCCTGACCGCGCGCGAGCGGCTTGATATTCTGCTGGATGAAGGCAGCTTCGAAGAACTAGACGCCTATGTGACGCATAATTGCACCGACTTTGGCATGGCCGAACAAAAGATCTCCGGCGACGGCGTTGTCACAGGGAGCGGCACCATCAATGGTCGCTTGGTCTATGTGTATAGTCAGGATTTCACGGTATTCGGTGGTTCACTGTCCGAAGCGCACGCGATGAAAATCTGCAAGGTCTTGGACAATGCCATGAAAGTTGGCGCGCCCGTCATCGGCCTGAACGACAGCGGCGGCGCTCGTATTCAGGAAGGTGTGGCAAGCCTTGGCGGCTATGCCGAGGTGTTTCAACGCAATACGCTCGCAAGCGGTGTGGTTCCGCAAATCAGCCTCATCATGGGCCCATGCGCGGGTGGTGCGGTATATTCGCCAGCGATTACGGACTTCATCTTCATGGTGAAGGACAG
>JBILOZ010000094.1:0-8487 GCA_044374245.1 Sphingorhabdus sp.
AAGGTCTTGGCGGATGCGGCCTGTTTAACTAAAGGACATTGCCGATGACTGAACAAACGATCTCCAAGAAACCCCTCACGCTGCTTCTGGCGGCACCACGCGGTTTTTGCGCTGGCGTGGACCGCGCCATTAAGATTGTCGAGCTCGCGCTCGAACAACATGGCGCGCCTGTATATGTGCGCCATGAAATTGTGCACAACCGCTTTGTCGTCGACAGTTTGAAGGCCAAGGGCGCGATATTTGTCGAGGAACTGGATGAAGTGCCCGATGGCGCGCATGTGGTATTTTCGGCGCATGGCGTCCCTAAATCGGTCCCCGCAAATGCGCAGCAACGCGGCCTTGCTTATTTCGATGCCACCTGCCCGTTGGTGTCAAAGGTGCACAAGCAGGCCGAACGGCAGGTGGAAGCCGGCCGGCACATCATTTTCGTCGGCCATGCAGGCCATCCTGAAGTCATCGGCACATTCGGCCAAGTCCCCGCAGGCGCGATGACATTGGTGGAAACGGATGAGGACGCACGCAATATTCAACCTGCGGATCCTGACAATCTCGCTTTCCTGACGCAGACAACTTTGTCGGTCGACGATACGTCGGAAATCACATCCATTCTTGAAGCACGCTTCCCGAACATTGTCGGTCCAAAGGGTGAGGATATTTGTTACGCGACATCAAACCGGCAAGAGGCGGTAAAGGCGATTGCGGACAAATGTGACCTCGTCCTCGTCATTGGCGCGCCCAACAGCTCAAATTCGCTACGCTTGGTCGAAGTGGCCGCGCGCTCGGGTGCAAAAGCGCATCTTGTGCAGCGCGCCGACAATATCAGCATGAACTGGTTTGACGGTGTGGACACGCTTGGCCTGACCGCAGGCGCCTCGGCCCCTGAAATATTGGTCCGCGAAATCATCGATGCACTTGCCGCGCATTTTGACATCGATGAACAGCAGGTCACAACCGCCGAAGAAAGCATCACCTTTAAATTGCCACGCGAACTGGCCGGCGCGGCGGCTTGATTTGGCCGTTTATACGCAATTAGGGCCTGAACAGGTCGGTGCCTTTCTGGCGCTTTATGATGCAGGTGAACTGGTTTCGCTCAAGGGCATTGCCGAGGGCGTTGAAAACAGCAATTTCTTCGTCGAAACGACGCAAAGCCGCTTCATCCTGACCATTTACGAAAACCGCGTGGATCCCAAGGATCTGCCGTTTTTCTATGCGCTGCTAAAGCATTTGCACGAAGCAGGCTGCAAGGTTCCGCGGTTCATGTCGGACCGCAACGGCAATTGGCTGCAGACCATCGCTGGAAAGCCTGCCTGCCTGATCGAATTTCTCAATGGCGTGTCGGTCACCGAACCATCGGCGGCACAGGCGCACTCCACCGGCGCGGCACTTGGGCAGATGCACAAGGCGCTGGCGGACTTCACGCTGTCGCGGCCGAACAGCCTGGGCATTTCTGCATTCCGGCCGCTCGCCATGCGCTGCACCGCGCAAGGTCTGGACGACATTTCCGAAGGCCTAGCTGCGCGGATATTTGCGGAATGCGATTATCTTGAGGCGCATTGGCCGACCAATCTTCCCGTGGCGGCGATCCATGCGGACCTGTTTCCGGACAATGTCCTGATGCTGGGCGACAATGTCACTGGTCTGATCGATTTCTATTTCGCCTGCTCCGAAATCCGCGCGTATGACCTTGCGGTCACGCATAGCGCATGGTGCTTTTCGGGCGATGGCAAAGTCTTTGACGCGGATGTGAGCGCGGCCATGTTGGCGGGCTACACCCAAGCCGTGCCGATGGATGCCGCAACGCGCGCCGCATTGCCGATATTGCTGCGTGGGGCATGTTTGCGGTTTACATTAACGCGGTGTTACGACTGGATTAACACGCCAGCCGACGCGCTGGTCACACGCAAAGACCCATTGGCTTTCCTGCGGCGGCTGGAATATTACAGTGACCCCAATCAGGTTGATGCCCTTTTGGCCCAATTGCCATGAAACAGATTGAAATTTTCACCGACGGCGCGTGCAAGGGCAATCCCGGGCCGGGCGGCTGGGGTGCGATCATCCGTTATGGCAAGCATGAAAAAGAAATTGCGGGCGGCGATCCGGACACCACCAACAACCGCATGGAAATGAGCGCGGTCATTCAGGCGCTGAACGCCCTTGTCGAACCATGCAGCGTCAAACTGCACACCGACAGCAAATATGTCATCGATGGCATCACCAAATGGATCTTTGGCTGGCAACGCAATGGCTGGAAAAACGCATCGAAACAGCCGGTGCGCAATGCCGACCTATGGCGTGAAATGGTCGAAGCGATGGCGCGGCATCAGGTGGAATGGATTTGGGTCAAAGGGCATAATGGCCACCCCGAAAATGAACGCGCAGACCGGCTGGCCAGCGATGCGGCCGATGTTGCCGGCAATAAGGCTGCGGTAAGCTAGTTTAAAAACGCCCCGGTGCATATAGCGCCGCATTAACGCGGTCGGGCGCTGTTATGGCATCGTTCAGCAACGATCCCGCCAGCTGCGCCGCGGCAGGTGCCGTCTGAATGCCAAAGCCGCCCTGCCCTGCGAACCAAAAGAACGCATCATGCGCCCCATCGCGGCCAATGACGGGCAGCCGGTCAGGCGCAAAGCTGCGCAAGCCGGCCCATTTGCGCTCGACCCGCTGGATGTCCCAATCGACCACCTGCTGCAGCCGATCAATGGCAAGCGCGATGTCATATTCTTCGGGTGCGGCATCGCAGGCCGGTGTTGCGGTCTCGTCATGCGGGCTCAGCCACAAACGTCCGCCTGCATCGGGCTTGAAATAGAAACTGCCATCAAGACCAATGACGAGCGGCAGGGCCGCAGGCACATCGGGTGCGACCGCCAATTGCGCAATGGTGCGCCGATAGGGCTGAATGCCCAAGGGCGCAACGCCCGCCATTTGCGCCACATTATCGGCCCATGCCCCGGCGGCATTGACGATGATATCTGCGGTGCAATTCAGGCTACCGGCTTGAATATGCCACATGCCGTCACGCCACACGGCGTTTTCCAGACGGCTGTTGCAATGCGGTTGAACGCCCTGCTTGCGCGCTTGGCGCAGATAGGCGGCGTGGAGCGCGGCGACGTCAATATCCGCACAGGCCGCTTCCCATAATCCCGTCGTCCATCCGCTGCGCAGACCGGGCACATGTCGTTCCAAATCCTTGCGGTCGCTGCGTTCAATATGCACGCCGCTTGACGCGAACTCGGCCAGCATAATATCCGCCAAAGGTTGCTGCTCTGCCGTACCGATGTGCAGCCCGCCGCGCGGAGACATCAAGGGACCGTCATGGAAATCCTTGGGCGGGTTTGCTAGAAATGGGCCCGACGCCGTTGTCAGCGGTTGAACGTCTGGGCCACCATAGCATTCGACCCAGAACGCGGCGGACCGGCCCGTGGAGTGATATCCCGGGTGCGCCTCTGCCTCAATCAGGACAACCGACTGATACGCAGACAGCTGCGCGGCAAGACTTGCCCCGGCGATTCCCGCACCGATTATGGCAATGCTAAAATCGCTCATGGCCGGGGGGCGTGTTGGTCCAAAAAGGCATCGATGCGTTGCAGGCACTGGTCGCGCACGCCATCTGCTTCGCGCAGCAGCTCATGCGCGGCCTCTTTACCGAAAATCAGCGTTTCGGCATGTGGCAGCCGCTTGCTGTCTGCGATGACCCGCTTTGTGCTGACCAATTGATCCGCCGTCGTCGCGAGCAACAGAATTGGCGTTTGCACCGCCTCCAGCGCGCCGGGCCGTTCCAGCAAGCGGATCGACGCCATGGCGCGTTCCACCCAATGCCAGCTTGGCGGCCCAAGCTTCACCTCAGGACGCAGCGCCCACCACGCAATCTCGTCTTCATAGCGGTCGTCATCATGCGTCAGCATTTTGCCGCGCATGCTCATCGGCGATAATGGCTTTTCACTGACTTTCCATGCGGCTTGTTTGCCCTTGCCCAATGCCACAATCAATTTGGCAACGGCATGGTTGAGCGCAAGCGGCAGGCCGCCGGTTTGAATGCCCAGCATCGGCGCGCTCAGCGCCACCGCGTCGGGATCCATCGCCTTTTCCACCAAGGCGCGCATCGCCAATTGCCCGCCCATGCTGTGTGCGAGGACAACATGCGGCGCTGGCGTGTCGCGTTTCCATGCGTCCCAGAACGTGCGCAGATCGGCAATCCACGTCGCGAAATCGTCAATATGGCCGACTTGCGGGTCATCCAACAACCGGCCCGATGCACCCTGCCCGCGCCAGTCGATGGCGGTAACATGCCATCCGGCATCGGCATAATAAGCCAATGTCTCCAGATATTTTTCGTAATGATCGCCGCGCCCTGGCAAGAATAACAAGGAACCACGCGGCGGGGTCGACGCCTGCCAATCGATCCGCCGGATCGGCCAACCATCGGCAGCGTGCCACATCGTCTCTGCGGCATTGGCCGGAATTGTGCGGCGGTTCATCGGTGTTTTCGGTGCGTGCATGGTTACTTTTTGGTAATCTTTCATGGTTAATGCTGTGCAGATGACCAGTGAAACTCTCGCTTACGCAACCCTTGGCGGCTTGGCAATTGCGCTGTTGGTATCAATCTACACCGACATCAGATACCGCCTTATTTTCAACAAGGTAACCATCGCAATTGCGCTTGGCGCGCCATTATTTTGGCTGGCCAGCGGCGGGTTTACCCTCACCGATATCAGCCTGCACCTTTTGACCGCAGCGATTACGTTCATTGTCTTTGCGACCGCGTTCCATTTCGGCGCCATGGGTGGCGGCGATGTAAAGCTTTTTGCCGCTTTGGCATTGTGGTTCCACTGGGTCGAGGTCATCCGCCTCATCTTATACGCATCGATCATCGGCGCGGCGGTCACCCTCATCTTTCTTGCGATCCACAAATGGAAACGCGGCGAGGGCCGCGCGCGGATTCCCTACGGTGTCGCGATCGCACTGTCCGGGCTTTGGACCGCCGGTGAACGGATTTTTAACCATTTTACATGAAATAGCATGGTTCGATCAGGGGACCTTTCAGGGGACAATAGGTAATGGATAGGAAAAAAGTCATATTGCTGGTGGCTGCGCTTTTAATCGCGGCAGTGACTGCCCTTATGGCGCGCAGCATGTTCAACGGTGCATCTGCTCCCCAATCTGCAGCGGCCGCCGCGCCGGCCCCCGTGCCAGCCGGACCCAAAGTCCTCGTCGCGACCAAGGCATTGCCCGTTGGCACCATCATCACCGCCGACAGCGTGCGCTATCAACCATGGCCAAAAGAATTGATCGAAGCCGCCTATTTCAAGGAAGGGGACGATGGCGCATCGATTGACAGCCTTGTTGGCACCGTCGTCCGCAACGCCGTGACCGCTGGCCAGCCACTGACCCAAGGTTCCCTTGTTAAGCCCGGTGATCGCGGCTTCCTCGCCGCTGCGCTTGGACCTGGCATGCGCGCGGTAACGGTGCCGGTGTCGGCATTGACCGGTGTTGCAGGCTTTGTCTTCCCCGGCGACCGTGTTGACCTGGTGCTCACACAAAATGTCGAAGCAAGCGCTGGCCCGCCATTGAAGGTATCCGAAACTATCGTCCGCAACTTGCGTGTGCTGGCGACCGACCAACGTGCAACCCCTTCCGTCGATGAGAAGGGCAATACGGTCGTCTCTGAATATAAATTGGTGACGATTGAAGCGACGCCACGCATCGCGGAGAAGATTACGGTCGCGCAATCGATTGGCACGATCAGCCTTTCCCTGCGTTCGCTGGCCGACAATGCCGCCGAACTGGAACAAGCGCTGGCCTCGGGCGATATCAACATCCCCGAAGGTGCAACCGCGGATCAGGAACGGGCCATCATGCGCCAGCTGGCACAGCGGCCATCCGCCACTAAAAGCAGCTATGCAACCGGCGGCGACGTCTCGCGCTTCCAACGCAGCAGCATGCCCGAACAAATGCCGTTGGCGGTCGCAGCCGAACAGGCCCGCACGCAAAAGCAAGTCGAGAAAATTATGAAGGGTCCAGTGGTCCGTGTGTCGCGTGGCGGCAATGTGACCGAAATCGACATTAGCCGGAGATAATAACAACATGGCACGTTTCACCACATTCAAATCGGGCCTTACCGCCGCGGCTATGACCGCAGCCATCGGCACCACCGCCTTGGTCGGCACGTTGGTCGGGATGCCAACAGCAGCGTCGGCGCAATCGGCAAAAGATGGCAAGCTGCTCATCTTGTCCGTCGGGCGCGGGCAACAGGTCAATCTGGGTTCAAACATCACCGACGTGGTGGTCGCGGACCCCAATATCGCCGATGTCGAGGTAAAGACCGGACGCCAGATCTACATTCTGGGCAAGGGCCCCGGCGAAACCACCGTTTACGCCACCGATGCCGCTGGCCGCACGGTGTATCAGGCAACGGTCCGCGTCGGCAACAATATGGACTCGGTCTCGCAAATGCTGGCGCTGGCGATGCCCGATTCAAAGATCATTGTTACCACGATGAATGGCGTTATCCTGCTGACAGGAACGGTCGACCAACCCGAAGAAGCGGCTGAAGCCGAAGCTTTGGTAAAGGCGTTCACGGGTGGAAACACACAAGTCGTAACCCGGCTGAAAAACGCGACGCCGCTACAGATCAATTTGCAGGTCCGCATCGCTGAAGTCAGCCGGTCACTGATGAAAGAAATTTCGGGCAACCTTAAAACCCGCGATCATGGCGGGACCGGCATCATTGGCGGTGCGTATCAAGGACGAGACATCGCGGACATCACGTCGGTCGCAAACCCCGATGACCTTCCGCTTGTAGATGCGTCGTCGGTATTTGGCCTGCCCGCAGAATCCATATCGCTGCCGTTCAATCCAGCGACCGGACAATTTATAACAAGCCCATATACGCAGTATAAATTTAAGGTTCCTGCGGGCACAAATGTGCTGACGGCGGCGGGTCGCTTGTTTGGCTTGGATGTCGCCGCTGCCTTCGATCTATCGGAAAAGGCGGGCCTGAGTTCAACCTTGGCCAACCCCAATCTGACAACGGTATCCGGTGAAACGGCCGAGTTTCTGGCCGGCGGCGCGTTCCCGGTGGTGACGTCGTCGACCATTGGCACCAACGTTGAATATAAGAATTACGGTGTCAACCTGACCTACACGCCAACGGTGTTGTCGGATGGCCGCATTTCGCTGCGGGTGCGCTCGGAAGTCTCGGACATTTCATCGCAAGGCGCCGTGCGCTTCGGCGGCCTTGAAGTGCCGGCGACCACGACACGGATGGCCGAAACGACGGTGGAGCTTGGTTCGGGTCAAAGCATGATGATCGCTGGGTTGTTAAGCAACACAATGGGCAGCTCGGTCGACAAGATGCCTGGAGCGGGCGACCTTCCCGTGCTTGGCGCGCTTTTCAAATCCAACGGCTGGCGGCGCAACGAAACCGAACTGATGATTGTCGTCACGCCCTATTTGGTGAAGCCCGTATCCGATAGCGAGATTGTTTTGCCGACCGACGGAATGAACTCGCCAAATGACCTTGAACGCATTTTGATGGGCAAGGTGACAAGCGACAAGGGCGAAAAAACCCGCCCAATGCCAACGATTGCGCCAACCGTGTCCAATGGGCCTGCACTGGGATCCGTGACCGACGCACCCGCGCCGTTGGCCAAGAAAGTCAAATCGCAAACCTCCGCGACCGTCCCAAGCGGCCCCGGCTTCAGCTTCGACAATTGACCGTCGGTTCAAGGAGACAAGATATGCAAAAGGTAACAATCCTGATCGCTGCAAGCCTTGGCCTGGCCGGTTGCGGCACATTGCCAGCCAACACATCCATGTATTCGGTGCACCAGCCTGTTGTCGAGCGTACCAATTACGCCATCGACCTTGCCTCGGACGGCGATGGCATCGCCGTGGCCGACCAGACGCGATTGAACGAATGGTTTGACGTGCTGGATCTTAACTATGGTGACCGCATTGCAATCGATAGCGGCGATGGCTTTGGCAACGAAGATGCCGCCCGCGACGTGCGCGCAGCCGCGGCAGAACGCGGTATTATGGTCACTGAGGGCGCACCGGTAACGCCCGGCATAATCGCACCCGGCAACATTCGCGTTGTTGTCACCAGGTCCCAAGCATCGGTGCCGTCCTGCCCCGATAATCGCACGACGCACGGCCAAAACTTCAATGCAGGTAACAACAGCAATTACGGCTGCACCATAAATTCCAACCTTGCTGCCATGGTGGCAGACCCCGAAGATCTGGTGCGTGGACGCGATAATAAGCGGATCGACAGCAACAGCGGCAACGCAGCGGTAAACGCTTACAAGACAAAGGCCGAAGACAAATGATGAACGCTCCATGGAAATCCGGTAACTCCGGAACGCGCGACCCGATTAACGCTTATGTCTGCGACGACCTCACGCTGGATGTCATTCGCGCTGTGTGTGAGGAAATGGGCTGGAACCAGGACAAAGTCTATAAAGGCGGTCTGCGTAACGCCATTCAATC
>JBILOZ010000095.1:0-8458 GCA_044374245.1 Sphingorhabdus sp.
ATTGAATGGTGGGACTTTGACGCAGCAGAAGATTTGATCGACGCTGTTGTCGGCGACGTCAGCTTCATCATCGAAAGTGCACTTGATGCCCGTGGCCAAGCGTTGGTTGCGTTCCCCGGCGGTTCGACACCAAAGCCTATTTTGGAAAAGCTGGCACAGGCCAATATTCGCTGGAAAAGTGTGACGATCATTCCAACCGACGACCGGTTGGTTCCAGTCGACAATGCGTTGTCGAATGTGGCGATGATTGCAAAGATATTCATCCCGAAAGGCGCGCGTGTGTTGCCGATCACGAGCGATGCTGCGGACTATAAACTGGCGGGAGGTGCAGCAAACGCCCGCCTTGCGGACCTGCATTGGCCGCCCGATCTTGTCTGGCTGGGTATGGGCACGGATGGGCATACCGCGTCGATATTCCCGGGACCTGACCTCGAAACCGCGCTCGAAGGCGGCAAAGATGTGCGCGCCGTTGGCGTTGCGCCAGACCCGCTCCCGCCCGAAGCTCCTGTCAACCGGGTTACCTTGACCGCATTTGCAATCGGTACCGCGCGTACGGCGATATTGGTGATCAATGGCGCAGAGAAGCGCGCCGTGCTTGAGGCCGCGATTGAGCAGGGAAGTAAGTCAGCTTACCCCGTTGGCCGCGTGCTCGACAAAATTGCCGTCCCCGTCGACATATATTGCTTGGATGATTGATTTAAACGCGGCGTAGATTGCCAGGTGGCGGCAGCGTCGAGTTTAGCTTTTGCAGATAACGGGGAAGTTCGCGCACGCCGGCATTGGCGGGCTTACGCGCGTCTTTCGGGTTGATGGGGTGATCAAACGCAATGCCCACACGCCCGTCTGTTACCCATGCAATGTGACCGCTGACCCAACCGATGCTGCGCAGCTTTATTTCCACCGGTTCACCGCGCCGTGCATCTGTTGGGATGTCAGCCATCATCCCGCCGGCTGATACGTTGCGAATGCGCACTTCGTGTTCATTTTTTGTGATGGAAAAGCGCAGAACTGCCTTCAGAAAAAGGCTATCGCGATCCATGCTCCGCTTTGCAGCCGACATGTTAATTTCGCCGAATGAGTCATTCATAATGCAGCACCAAGCACAGAATTGGGAATAATTCAGGCTCGGACAATGCCAGCTAAATGTAGCCAAAAGGTTAATTTGCGGTTCAACCGGATGGATTTCACATGGTTGCATCAACCATGATCATTGAACGTCGCGGCGTTAATCGTCCCGCGAAACGCGTTCCTGCCGCTCGTGACGTTCTTGTGCCTCAAGCGTCATTGTCGCGATGGGGCGGGCACGCAGACGGGCAAGTGAAATCGGCTCGCCCGTTACTTGGCAATATCCATATTCGCCTTCGGCGATGCGGCGAAGCGCGGATTCGATTTTGGAGATCAGTTTGCGCTGACGGTCGCGGGTTCGCAATTCGATTCCCCAGTCCGTTTCGCTCGATGCGCGGTCGTTGAGATCAGGTTCGCGCATAGGGCCATCCTGAAGCTGATTCAGCGTACCCTGCGATTCCGCCAAGATACTGTTTTTCCAGTCAACCAACTGTTTTTCAAAATATTTCAGCTGGCGATCGTTCATAAACGGCTCGTCGTCGCTGGGGATATATGAAGGGTCAATATCGTAACCGGAATTGTTCAATTCTCCGGTATTCTTTTGAGGCTCGGCGCTTGCGCCCATGTTAGATTCTCCACCTCTGGCGGGCCCCGCAAAACCAAGGTTGCCGCGTCCAACTCCACTCTCGCCGGCGCTATAGACTCACGCCAAAACCGGCACAAGCAGCAAATGTCGCACAACATCATGGAATCCATAAAAGCTGTGGAAACGGCGCGCGGACGTGCCGCCAAGAAGGCGAGAGCTGGCACGGCCGCATGATCGGATTTCGATAGGTCAGGAAATGGGCAGTTTTCGTGCTGCCCTTTTTCATTGCGAAACCGATGCGCGAACGGCATAGCCAGCCACCATGCATGACCTAAAATATATCCGCGAAAATCCGCAAGCCTTTGATGCCGCCCTTATCCGTAGGGGCGCTGCACCCGTTGCTGCATCGGTTCTGGCGCTGGATGAAAATCGCCGCGCCTTGTTGACCGAAATGCAAAATGCGCAAGCACGCCGCAACGAAGCGTCCAAAGCAATTGGCGCTGCCATGGGCAAGGGCGATACCGCGACCGCAGAGGCGCTGAAAGCCGAAGTTGCCGCGTTGAAGGACACCTTGCCGGCATTGGAAGAGCAGGAACGCGGGGCAGGTGAAGAATTGGATACGTTGCTCGCCGGGCTGCCCAATTTGCCTGCCGACGACACGCCCGATGGTGCGGATGAGACCGAGAATGTTGAAGTAGCCCGGTGGGGAACCCCGCGCAGTTTTGAATTTGAACCGCGTGATCATGCTGACTTGGGCCCAGTGCTTGGCCTCGACTTCGAAACGGGCGTTGCGATTTCAGGTGCGCGCTTCACCTTCATGCGTGGACAAATGGCGCGGCTTAATCGCGCGCTTGGTCAGTTCATGCTGGATTACCAGACCGGACAGCGCGGTTACATAGAATGCGCCACGCCCTATCTGGTGCGTCAGGAATCGCTATTTGGTACCGGGCAGCTTCCAAAATTTGCCGAAGACAATTTTCAGACGACCGATGGCCGTTGGCTTATCCCAACCGCCGAGGTTTCGCTGACCAATAGCGTGCGCGAGCAGATTTTGGACGAGAGCATGTTGCCGATCCGTATGACCGCGTTAACGCCCTGTTTCCGTTCCGAAGCGGGCGCGGCGGGACGCGATACGAAAGGCCTGATCCGCCAACACCAGTTTGAAAAGGTGGAGCTGGTTTCCATCGTTCGCCCCGAAGACAGTGCCGCCGAACATGAACGTATGGTCGAAAGTGCCGAGGGTATTTTGCAAGCGCTTGAGTTGCCGTATCGCAAGATGCTGCTGTGCACGGGTGACATGGGTGCCAGCGCGCGCAAGACCTATGATCTTGAGGTTTGGTTGCCGGGGCAGGGGCTGTACCGTGAAATTTCGAGCTGTTCGAACTGCGGTGACTGGCAGGCGCGCCGTATGAACACGCGCTACCGCCCTGCGGAAAGCAAAGGCAATGTGTTCGTACACACGTTGAACGGTTCTGGCTTGGCCGTTGGCCGTACGCTGGTTGCTGTCCTCGAAAATCATCAGCAGGCCGACGGTAGTGTGACCGTTCCGGCCGCGCTGCTGCCATATATGGGCGGCCTGACGAAGCTCGAGATTGCAGCCTGATGCGTATTTTATTGACCAATGATGATGGTGTGAATGCGCCGGGCCTTAAGGTGTTGGAAGCGATTGCCCGTACTCTGAGCGATGACATCTGGATTGTCGCACCGGCTGAGGAAAATTCAGGGGCGGGTCATTCGCTGACGCTCACCAAGCCTGTTCGCATTCGTCAACATGGCGAAAAACATTATTCGGTTGCAGGAACGCCAACCGATTCTGTCATGCTGGGCATTGGTGTGATCATGAAAGATGCAAAGCCTGACCTGATTTTGTCCGGCGTCAACCGCGGTGCCAACCTTGGCGATGATATCACTTATTCGGGCACGGTCGCTGCGGCGATGGAAGGCGCGTTGGCGGGGATCCGTTCCATTGCACTTAGCCAAGTATATAGCAAAGAAGGCATGGCGGATGCCGTACCCTTTTCAGCTGCCGAAGCGTGGGGCGAGCGGGTGCTGCGTCCGTTATTGGACACGCCGCATACGCCGCGCACGCTAACCAACATCAACTTCCCGCCGCTGCTGCCGCAGGATGTTAAAGGCATAAAAGTCGCGCGGCAGGGGTTCCATGACTATAGCCGCGGTTCAATCGTCAAGGGCACGGATCCGCGCGGCTACGACTATTATTGGTTCGGGCTTCATGGAATGGTGCACACGCCCGGCCATGATACCGACCTTGAGGTGATTGAGGATGGCTATATCGCAGTGACCCCGCTGCAGCTTGACCTAACCCATAGCGAGTCCCTCGCAAATCTTCGGAGCGCTTACAGCGGATAGGGGAAAGCTGTTCGCTGCAGCGTGCCAGTTACGTTGCGTTCGGGATCATTGTTCATCCCAATGGAATTCGGCGACATGGCCGACCATCGCGACCGACCAGATGGATTGAAACGCGGCAATCCGCGTGCGTACCCCCTCAATGGATTGGGATGTCAGCGCAGGCATTGGTACAAATGAAGCCTCGCAAGCGGTTTGGGCAATCGAGATAAAGGTTCCGACATCCGAAGGTGCGCCCCAGGCATCGGATTCGAAACATTCCACCAAGCGCTCTGCCTGAAGCAACTGCACAATATGCTCGTCCGGCGTCTGCGCCCGTGACGCGCTGGCGTGACCCGCTTGCTTTGCAATTTCCTGAATATCTTCGGGGCTATGCCCTTTTGCCACCAGTCCCCAAAATGCCATTGGCAAATTCAACTCGGTTTCGACGAAATAATGGATCGCATCATGCGGCGTCACGCCTTTTTTCGGGAAGGTTGCGGTCTCCGTCGAGCCGTCGTTCCTAACAATAGCGAGAAAATCGCGATCCGTGCCTTTGGTAATTTTAATAATCATTGTTGGATTGTTATCCTGATGCACAGCGCAAATCCATACTGCCCGTGACAAGCGTGCGGAAACCCGCTATGCGGCCCGGCATCATGGCAACTCAAATCAAAGCAGCGCCGAAGGTCGGCATGGTATCACTTGGCTGTCCCAAGGCGCTGGTCGATAGCGAACGGATCCTCACAAAGCTGCGTGCCGATGGCTATGGCTTGTCGCCCGATTATGCCGGCGCTGACGTTGTGCTGGTCAATACCTGTGGCTTTCTGGACTCCGCAAAGGAAGAGAGCCTTGAGGCCATTGGAGAGGCCATCGCGGAAAACGGCCGCGTGATTGTCACAGGCTGCATGGGTAATGAAGCCGACGTCATCCGCGCGCGCTTCCCTGATGTGCTCGCGATCACCGGTGCGCATCAATATGAAGCCGTTGTTTCGGCGGTTCATGAAGCTGCACCACCGACACGCGGTGCGTTCGTAGACTTGGTGCCCGAAGGCGGATTGAAGCTGACCCCGCGCCATTACAGCTATTTAAAGATTTCCGAAGGTTGCAACCACAGCTGCGCCTTCTGCATCATTCCGTCGTTGCGCGGAAAGCTTGCGAGCCGCCGGATTGACGCCGTGTTGCGTGAGGCAGAGAAACTGGTCGCCGCGGGCACCAAAGAGCTTTTGGTTATTTCGCAAGACACGTCTGCTTATGGCGTTGATACGCGGCACGAGCCACGCGAGTGGCAGGGGCGTCAGGTGCGCGCGCATATGACTGACCTCGCCCGCGAATTGGGCAGCTTGCGGACGAGCGAAGGCCGCGCGCCTTGGGTACGGCTGCATTATGTCTATCCTTACCCGCATGTTGATGACGTAATTCCGTTGATGGCCGAAGGTTATTTGACGCCATATCTTGATATCCCGTTTCAACATGCCGCGCCGAATGTTCTGAAAGCCATGAAGCGCCCCGCCAATGAAGCAAAGGTGCTTGAGCGGATCCGCAATTGGCGCAACATCGCGCCCGATATCGCTATCCGGTCAAGCTTCGTGGTCGGATTCCCGGGCGAAACTGATGCGGATTTTCAATATCTGCTTGATTGGTTGGACGAAGCTCAATTGGACCGCGTCGGCGCCTTCCGCTTCGAACCGGTGGAAGGTGCGCAAGCGAATGATTTGCCAAACCCTGTTCCTGAAGAGGTGAAGGAAGAGCGGTTCCAGCGTATCATGGAAAAGACGGCGGCGATTAGCGCTGCGAAGCTTGCCGCCAAGGTTGGACGCAATATCCCCGTCATTATCGACGAGATTGGCGACGCCGATGAAGATGGCAGCGTTGGCGCCACCGGACGGTCGCAAGCCGATGCGCCAGAGATCGATGGCCATGTCTATCTGCGTGACGTAGCACCGACCTTAAAGCCGGGCGACATTGTGCAGGTCGACATCGAAGACGCGGACGAGCACGACCTGTTTGGCGTTGTCGCCTGACTTAAGGCTCCTGCATGGGCGTAACGGGCGCTCGCCTTTAACGGCTTAGCGCGACTTTGGCGGCAGCGGGAAAAAGCCAGAGGTCCGCGCGACATATTCCGCATAGCCGGGCCGCGTTTTCTTCATGCCATATTCTAGCATCGGCTTGCCCGACCAGCGCGTGAGCGTGAAGGTCAGGAAGATCGGGCCTATGATGCTGATCCAACCCGGCAGGCCAGTCTCACATGCGATGAGCCAAATGCCCCACCATGTGCAGGCATCGCCGAAGTAATTGGGGTGGCGGGTATAGCGCCATAGGCCCGTGTCGAGCACCTTGCCTTTGTTGGCAGGGTCGGCCCGGAATGCGTTGAGCTGCGCATCACCAATGGTTTCAAACAATATGCCGATGACAGCAATAATCGCGCCGGCAAATGCAAGCGGACCTAAAGCTGTGTTCGCGCCATCGCTGTATGCGATGCCGAGCTGTGCGGGCAGGCAGGTGATGAACAGCAATGGGGCTTGGGTCAGAAAAACCGACTGCAGCGACGTTTTGCTCCAGCTCCAGCCCTTTTTCTGCATCGCACTGCGCATGATTTTTTCATAACGCGGGTCTTCGCCATGCGCGCGCCAGCGTGTCCACAAATGCAGCGAAAGCCGAAGCCCCCACAATGTGGTCAGGCCAAGCAGCACATGCGAAAGCGCGCCCGGTGCATCGGATTGCGTCCAGCTTGCCCATGCAAGCAGCACCATTCCGAACGCCCAAAACGCATCAATAAATGAAACATCGCGGATCTTGACCGAATACGCCCAGAGCAGGATTATGACTGCAAGAAGGGCAGTCGCGTTGATTGCAAGTGTTTGACCGATAGCTGTCATGTTTCATCCTTTGCAAAAATGCCGGTCATCCCTTTTGCAGGGTATTTCGGCACGACAGTAGAATAGATTTCGGCGACCTTTTTCATGTCAGCCTTATAATCGCCCGTGGGCCAAATTTCCGGCCCTAAACCTCCGGTTTTCGACTGATAGTCCATCATGCCAACGACCAGCGGCACGCCGGCACCCATGGCGATATGGTAAAAGCCTGTTTTCCACGCTTTGACGTTGCCCCGTGTGCCTTCAGGGGCAATGGTGAGCATGAATTCTTTTCGACGGCTGAATTCATCAATCATCTGCTGAACATAATTTTTGTTCGACGAGCGGTCCACCGGGACGCCACCCATGTCCAGCATGAAGTTCGTAAATGGCCAACGGAAGAGAGAAGATTTTCCCATGAAATGCGGCATTATTCCAAGGTCATTTGTTAGCCCCAGAAAATACACAAAATCCCAGTTGCTGGTGTGTGGCGCCGCAATCAAAACGAATTTGCGCGATTCGGGAACGACGCCATGGGCATGCCATCCGCCGCGTTTGTATATTCCGACCAATACCCGCCTGACCAGCCGGGACAACCAGCTAGGCTGACGTTCCTTCAAAGACATATTTTGTCTTCCTCCCCCGTTGCTTCCATAACTGCGTTACAAAGCTTTTCAAACGTCTTGTTTCATAAATACGCAAGCGCTAGGCACGCGGACACAATTACAAAAACAAGCGGGAACAAACATGTCGCATTCAGCGCACGGCGCCATACCGGTCATTTCAGCTACTGGCTTATTCACGCCAACCGATACCATCAGCAATGCGGAGCTTGTTGCCAGCTTTAACGCTTATGCCGATCGGTATAACGCAGCGCATCCCGATGCAGAGCCACTGACGCACAGCTCGGTTGAGTTTGTGGAAAAGGCCAGCGGCATAAAGTCGCGCCATGTTATGGACAAAACCGCCATATTAGATCCGGACATTATGGAGCCACGGTACGCAGAGCGTCCGAATGATCAGATCTCGCTTATGGCGGAAATCGGTGTCGCGGCGTGTCGGGACGCATTGGCCAAGGCTGGCCGAGACATTGCCGACGTCGATGCAGTTTTGTGCGCCGCGTCCAATATGCAGCGTGCCTATCCTGCTATGGCGGTCGAGATTCAGCATGAATTGGGCATGGAGCGCGGTTTCGGTTTCGATATGAATGTCGCTTGCTCGTCGGCCACCTTTGGCATCCAGACCGCGGCCGACTATATCCGCAGCGGCAATGCACGTTCTGTATTGGTCGTAAATCCCGAAATTACGTCCGGACATCTCAACTGGCGCGATCGTGACAGCCACTTTATCTTTGGCGATGTGGCAACCGCCATTTTGGTCGAAGCGAAGGACTTGGCGCCAGCGCAGCATTGGGAAATTTTGGGGACCCGTTTGAAAACCCAGTTTTCGAACAATATCCGCAATAACTTCGGATTTTTGAACCGCGCGGATGGCAATGGCCCTGTCGATCAGAGCGGACCGCGCAACGACAAATTGTTCGTTCAGGAAGGCCGGAAGGTTTTCAAAGAAGTCGTACCAATGGTTGGGCAGATGATCCTTGAACACG
>JBILOZ010000096.1:0-8454 GCA_044374245.1 Sphingorhabdus sp.
GATCGTCGACATGTATATGACCGGCAAGATCGAAATCGACCCGATGATTACGCATGTCATGGGGCTTGAGGAGATCAACAAGGCATTTGAATTGATGCACGCGGGTGAAAGCATCCGCAGCGTCGTGGTGTTCTAAATGACATCAATCGCTGACATCGTGGCCGAACATGCGCACCGGGAAGGGCCGTTGCTGCCTATCCTGCATGACGTGCAAAAAGCGTTCGGTCATGTTAGCGAAGAGGCCATGCGCGACATCGCACAGGCGCTGAACCTGACCCGCGCGGAAGTGTACGGCGTTGTAAGCTTTTACCATGATTTCCGCAAAGAAGCCGAAACGCGGCCTGTATTGAAATTGTGCCGCGCAGAGGCGTGCAAGGCGCGCGGTGTCGACGCGTTGGTGCCGATTGCCGAAAACCAAAGCCGCGTAAAATTAGAGGCTGTCTATTGCCTTGGCATGTGCTCGGTTGGTCCGGCTGCGTTGGTTGGCGACCAAGTCATCGCCCGATTGGACCAGGCGCGCCTTAGTTCATTACTGGAGGCCATGTGACGGTCCGGATATCCAATGACGCTGTTGCGCTCGCTTGTGGCGCGGATGCCGTTGCGGCTGCTTTTGCCGCGGCGGGCGTCGAAGTCGAACGCGTGTCCAGCTGGGGCATGCACTGGATGGAACCGTTGGTCGACATTGACGGCGTGGGCTATGGTCAAGTCTCGGCCGATCAAGTTCCTTCAATCTTAAGCGGTGACGCTAAATCCATCGGACGGATTGAGGACCACCCTTTCATTGCCAAGCAGAACCGGCTGACGTTTGCGCGCGCGGGCAAAACGCGGCCGACATCGTTGGACGATTATTACGCAACGGGTGGTTGGCTTGGTCTTGGCCAAGCGCGCGCAATTGGCGCTGACGCAACCATCGAAACCATAATGACATCGGGCCTTCGCGGTCGCGGCGGTGCGGGTTTTCCGGCTGGCATTAAATGGCGGACGGTGGCGGACGCCCCTGCTAAACAGAAATATATCGTCTGCAACGCCGATGAAGGCGACAGCGGAACCTTTGCCGACCGGATGGTGATGGAAGGCGACCCGTTCATGCTGATCGAGGGCATGGCGATTGCCGGTTTCGCCGTGGGCGCGAGCAAAGCCTATATCTACATTCGTTCCGAATATCCGCACGCCATTGCCAAAATGGAAGCCGCTATCCGGCTGTCTGCGCATTTGATTGCGCCATTTGTCGTGGAAGTCCGCGTTGGCGCGGGCGCATATATTTGCGGCGAAGAAACCTCGCTTCTCAATAGCCTTGAGGGCAAGCGTGGTGAAGTGCGCGCCAAGCCCCCCCTACCCGCGTTGGAAGGCCTGTTTGGCAAACCGACAGTGGTCAACAATGTGCTGACGCTGGCTGCCGTGCCATGGATATTGGCGCATGGCGGTGAAGCCTATGCCGCGTACGGCATGGGCAGGTCAAAAGGGACGATGCCCGTCCAGCTTGCCGGAAATGTCAAACATGGCGGCCTGTTCGAAGTCGCGTTCGGTATTACGCTTGGCGAACTGGTCAACGAAATAGGCGGCGGCACAGCAAGCGGTCGTCCGGTACGCTGCGTTCAAGTCGGTGGGCCATTGGGCGCGTATATTCCGCCTGCCCAGTTTGATCTGCCCTTCGATTATGAAGCGTTCGCCGCGGCGGATGCGCTGATCGGCCATGCCGGGATTACCGTTTTTGATGACAGCGTCGACATGGCGCAAATGGCGCGCTTTGCGATGGAATTTTGTGCGATTGAAAGCTGCGGCAAATGCACGCCCTGCCGATTGGGCAGCACGCGCGGCGTCGAAACGATCGACCAGATTATCGCAGGCAATAATGTCGACGCAAATCTGGCTTTGCTTGCCGATCTTGCCGAAACCATGAAGTTCGGTTCACTGTGCGCGATGGGTGGATTCACCCCCTATCCCGTTATGAGTGCCATCAAACTGTTCCCGGAAGATTTCAAGCGATGACCACCATATTGGATGGTGGTATGGGCCGCGAATTGCAGCGATTAGGCGCGCCTTTCCGGCAACCGGAATGGTCCGCTCTTGCGCTCATGGAAGGGCCGGAATTTGTCACCCAGGCCCACGAACGCTATGCGTTGGCAGGCGCAAAGGTGATCTCGACAAACAGCTATGCCGTGGTTCCTTTTCATATCGGTGAAGAGCGTTTCCTCAACCGCAGCACCGAACTTGCGCAGCTTGCAGGAAAGTTGGCGCGAGATGTGGCTAATCGGCATGATTTGATTGTAGCAGGTTCGCTGCCGCCGGTCTTGGGTTCCTATCGGCCCGACCTGTTTGAGGTTGAGGCAGCACGGGCAATCTTGGCAGTTCTGATTGAAGGTCTGTCGCCTTTTGCCGATATCTGGCTTGCCGAAACATTGAGCACATTGGCTGAAGCCCGATTGGTTGGCGAAATGCTGAAAGCCGACGCGCGACCGCTTTGGCTATCCTTCACGCTGAATGATGAAGGCAGCGCGATGTTACGCTCAGGCGAGACGATCGAACAGGCCGCCTCGCTGGCGTCCGAATTCGGTGCCGAGGCGATATTATTCAATTGCAGCGCGCCTGAAGTAATGGAAGAGGCGGTCCTCCGCGCCAAGCAGGCTTTGGGCACAGAATCGATCGCGATTGGCGTATATGCGAATGGTTTTGCCCACGCCGACGAAGAAGTGCCCGCCAATGGCGGCTTTAGAGAAATTCGCGCTGATCTTGATCCGCCCCGCTACTTGGACTGGGCACAAAAATGGGTGGCCTCAGGCGCAAATATGGTCGGTGGGTGCTGCGGAATAGGCCCGGAACATATCCGCGCGCTGAGGGACGGTCTGTCATGACCGATCGGCACGCCGCAATGGACCATTATTCATTGGATTTTGCATGAAGCGGCTGGGCGCGATCATCGCTGGCGGCAAGGCTACGCGCTTTGGGAGCGACAAGGCAGCGGCACCCCTGAATGGAACCGCGCTGATCGAACATGTCGCCGATGGCTTGCGCGATCAGGTCGACAAATTGATTGTCTGTGGGCGCGCTTGGCCGGGCATGGATTGGGTCGAAGACCGACCGTTCGCTGACATGGGGCCTTTGGGTGGCCTGAATGCCGCGCTGCATTATGCGCAGCAAAATGGGTTTGATGCGGTGGTGACCGCGGGTTGCGATGTCGTGCCCGTGGCGCAATTTCCGACAGATCGCCTTTCTGAACGCGCCATCTATATTGATGGTCATTATCTGTTTGGCGTGTGGCCTGTCGCGCTTGCGCCATTGCTGGATAGACATCTGCGTCATCAGGATAATCTATCTATGCGCAACTGGATTGCCGTATCCGGCGCACAAGCAATCACATCCGCAGATGTTTTTCACAACTTGAATACGCCCCGGGAACTGGCACAATATGCTGCTCAACGGTCGAATATGGGTATAAGGTAGATATATGACATACCAGCCGCAAAATGATTTTGGGACACCGGAAAGTCGTTCGGACGAAACAGTTTCGCTTACGATCGACGGCCGCAACGTGACTGTGCCGGCAGGGACAAGCGTCATGCGCGCTGCGGCAGAACAAGGCACATCGATACCCAAATTATGCGCCACCGACAGTGTAAAAAGCTTCGGTTCATGCCGACTGTGCTTGGTCGAAATCGATGGCCGCCGAGGGACCCCAGCGAGTTGCACGACCCCGGTTGAACCCGGCATGGTTGTGCGTACCCAAACCCCGCATCTGGCAAAATTACGCAAAGGCGTGATGGAGCTGTATATCTCCGACCATCCGCTCGATTGCCTGACATGCGCCGCCAATGGCGATTGCGAATTGCAGGATCAGGCAGGCGCCGTTGGCTTACGCGATGTCCGTTATGACGTGCAGGCAACGCATCTGGGGCAGGAAAAAGATCACTCCAATCCCTATTTCGATTTTGACCCAAGCAAATGTATCGCCTGTTCGCGTTGCATCCGCGCCTGCGACGAAGTGCAGGGCACCCTTGCGCTGACGATGGAAGGCAGAGGCTGGGACTCAAAAATTTCGGCAGGCCTCGCCAGCGACAATTTCCTCGAGTCTGAATGCGTGTCTTGCGGGGCTTGTGTGCAAGCCTGCCCGACGGCGACGTTAGTTGAAAAGAAAGTGGTCGAAGTTGGCACACCCGAACGCAGCGTTGTCACGACCTGCGCCTATTGCGGTGTTGGCTGCACCTTCCGCGCCGAAATGCGCGGCGAACAACTGGTGCGGATGGTCCCGTACAAAGACGGCAAGGCCAATCGCGGACATAGCTGCGTCAAGGGCCGCTTTGCCTGGGGCTATGCACAGCATCAGGAACGCATATTGAAGCCGATGATCCGCAAGTCGATCAGCGATCCTTGGCGCGAAGTCGAATGGGACGAAGCTTTTGCCTACACCGCGTCCGAACTGAAACGGATTAGCGCGAAATATGGCCGCAATGCCCTTGGCGGAATCACCTCGAGCCGTTGCACCAATGAAGAAACCTTCCTTGTGCAAAAACTTATCCGGGCAGGCTTTGGCAATAACAATGTCGATACCTGTGCACGCGTGTGTCATTCGCCGACCGGATATGGCCTCAAAACAACCTTTGGCACAAGCGCGGGGACGCAGGATTTTGATAGCGTGGAAGGCACCGACGTCATCCTGATCATCGGGGCCAACCCCACCGACGGACACCCGGTATTTGCCAGCCGGATGAAGCGCCGTTTGCGCGGACAGGATGGTCGCCCGGGCGCCAAGTTAATCGTCATCGACCCGCGCCGTACCGACATTGTCCGTTCGCCGCATATTGAGGCGCAGCACCATCTTCCGCTTCGTCCCGGCACCAACGTTGCCGTGCTGACTGCGATGGCCCATGTCATCGTCACCGAAGGTCTGGCCGATGAGGCATTCATTCGGGAGCGTTGCGACTGGGATGAATATAGCCATTGGGCCGAGTTCGTTTCGCAAGCCCGCAATAGTCCCGAAAATCTGCAGCCGGTAACGCTGGTGGACGCCGAAGAGCTTCGCGCAGCCGCGCGGCTTTATGCCACAGGTGGCAATGGGGCGATCTATTACGGCCTTGGTGTGACCGAACATTCCCAAGGCAGCTCGACCGTTATGGCCATTGCAAACTTGGCGATGGCGACCGGCAATATTGGCCGCCGGGGTGTCGGTGTTAATCCGCTTCGTGGCCAGAACAACGTCCAAGGCGCCTGCGATATGGGTAGCTTCCCGCATGAGCTTGCCGGATATCGCCACATCAGCGATGGCAATGCGCGGAAATTGTTTGAAGATGACTGGGGCGTGACACTGGATCCAGAGCCCGGCCTGCGCATTCCCAACATGCTGGATGCCGCGGTCGATGGCGTATTCAAGGCGCTATATTGCCAGGGTGAAGATATCCTTCAATCCGATCCAAACACCGCCCATGTGTCGGCTGGGTTGGCGGCGATGGAATGTGTCATTGTCCACGATCTTTTCCTGAACGAGACCGCCAACTACGCGCATATCTTCCTACCCGGTTCCACCTTCCTTGAAAAAAATGGCACGTTCACCAATGCCGAACGCCGCATTCAGCCGGTGCGCAAGGTGATGACGCCGATGAACGGTTTGGAGGACTGGGAAGTCACGCAGCGGCTGGCGCAGGCGATGGGGTTGGATTGGAACTATACCCACCCGTCCGAAATCATGGACGAAATCGCGCGGCTTACGCCGACCTTTGCTGGCGTGTCCTTTGAACGGCTCGATGAAGCCGGCTCGCTGCAATGGCCCGTGACCGCAGACGCACCCGATGGATCGCCGATCATGCATGTGGACGGCTTCGTCCGTGGCAAGGGCAAATTCGTTGTGACAGATTATGTCCCAACCGATGAGAAAACCGGACCACGCTTTCCATTGTTGCTGACGACCGGACGTATATTGTCGCAATATAATGTAGGCGCGCAAACGCGGCGGACAGAGAATGTCGCTTGGCATCCGGAGGATTTGCTGGAAATTCACCCAGTGGATGCTGAGGATCGCGGTGTAAAGTCAGGCGATTGGGTCAAATTGGCAAGCCGTGCGGGAGAAACCACGTTGCGCGCCACGGTAACTGATCGCGTTGCCCCCGGCGTTGTCTACACCACGTTCCACCATGCGGTAACGCAGGCTAATGTTGTCACCACCGACTTTAGCGACTGGGCAACCAACTGCCCCGAATATAAGGTTACCGCGGTTCAGATTAGCGCATCGAACGGGCCAACCGAGTGGCAGGAAGAATATGAAGCTTTGTCGACACGCTCTCGCCGGGTCGAAACCGGAATTGCTGCCGAATGAATAGCGTTGAACGCCTCGTCCACATGGCCAACCAGATTGCAACCAATCTGGCGACCGACGCTGCGCCTGTTGCAGCGGTAGCCGATCACATTCAGCAATTCTGGGACCCGCGCATGAAAAAGATGATTTTTGCGCATGGGACCGCGGGCCTGTCTCCGGTTGCTGCTGCTGCCATCAGCTTACTGGCCGACGCGCAAAATGGCGCCTGATCAGGGTTCAAAACCAATCCATTTTTCTGTGCTGAAGCCTGATCAGGGCGCGACCGAAACCATAGAACGCAGCATCATTGTCGAAGCGCCTGTCGCAATCGAATATAATGGCATCGGCTATGCCGTGATGATGGCAACGCCCGTTGATCTTGAGGATTATGCTATTGGCTTTAGCATGTCGGAGGGGTTGATTAGCCGCGCTGACGAAATTTTGGCCTTTGACGCACATAAGGCCGACTTGGGCTGGATATTGCGGATTCAGGTGCCCGCAGAAAACGCCGAAAAAGTCTTTGCCCGTGCGCGGCGGCGCGTTTCGGAAAGCAGCTGCGGGCTGTGCGGCATGGATAATCTGGAAGAGGTCATGCGCCCCTTGCCGCGGGTCACTGCGCAGATCGATGTATCGGACGCAGCGATGTTTACCGCATTATCGGCATTGCGTGCACATCAGACACTCAATGCACAAACCGGTTCCGCGCACGCAGCGGCATTTTGTCGGCCCGATGGCTCTATCCTGATGACGCGGGAAGATGTTGGCCGGCACAATGCGCTCGACAAATTGATTGGGGCGCTTGCCCGCGCGGACATAGACATCGCAGCCGGCTTTATCATTTTGACCGCGCGCTGCAGCCTTGAACTGGCGCAGAAGGCTATCCTTGCCAACTGCCCAATGCTGGTCACCATATCGGCGGCAACGGACCTTGCGATCAACGTGGCGGAAAAATCCGGCCTTCGCCTGATCAGCCTAGCGCGTGCAGACTCGGCGCTTGCCGCAATGCCGCAAACCGGTTGATCAGCCAGCTGCGGAACATGGAAATCGCGGCATCGCCCAAATCATCGGCGTGGAGTTTCAGATAATAGCCATAGCCGTCTTCGATGACTGCATCATAGGGCATGACCAGCCGCCCGTCGGCGATTTCCCGGGCAAACATATCTATGTCGCCCAAAAATACCCCACTGGCGGCCATGGCATATTGCGCAGCGGCAATCGTCGTATCAAAGGCGAGTCCACCATGCGTGGCCATGGTCAGCCCATTTTGTCGCAGATAGGCCGTCCACAAAAGATCGCGCGGCTCTCCGTCCAGTTTCAGGTGAAGCAGCTCCTGACTTTCCAGAAATTCCTCAAGCGACTTACCCTCACTGGCAATCGCCGTCGCGGGCGCACAGAGCGGCGCGACACGGACCATCCAAAGCAGGTCTGTAATCCGGTCGTCAACATTGGGGCGGTCATAGGCAATCGCCATATCGAAATCGGTGGCTGGCAAGCCGGTGACATGCGCGCTCGAAACATCGAGCCGGATGTCCGGATGTTCGGCGCGAAAATCGCGCAGCATCGGCAGAAACAGCTGCTGTAACAAGGATGGCGGCACATGGAGCCGAAGCGAACGGCTCGTCACTTCATCATTGCGGATCGAGTTCATCGTTTGCTCAAGCCGGTCGAGGCATTTGCTCACGACGGGCAACAGCTCTTCACCTGCGGGTGTTAGCAATAGGCGCGATGCATCGCGGACGAAGAGTTGCTTACCCAGCAATTCCTCAAGCCCGCCGACATGCCGGCTCATGGCACTTTGCGACACCGAAAGCGCCGATGCGCCGCCTGTGAAGCTCAAATTCTGGCCCACCGCTTCAAAGGCGCGCAAGGCATTTAACGGCAACCAACGACGGTTAATATTACTGCGGTTGGAAATGGAATCGACCTTTCAAAAGCATATTGGTTTCCAATGACGTCACTGCCCTACATTTTGAGATAGGGCTATGCGAAAATGCGATTTTATTAGACCGGTCAAGTGGCCCATTCTCCAATCTGGGGAAAATTAACCAAAGGCATAAAAATGGACTTAGGGCGGATTGACGCGCTGTTCCAGCAGCGTCGCGAAGGACACACCTTACCGCAGGGTCTTTATACGGATCCTGATAGCTTCGATTTCGATATGGCCGCTATTT
>JBILOZ010000104.1:0-7313 GCA_044374245.1 Sphingorhabdus sp.
GCCGCATGGCGCGCAGTTCCAGCGTTTCCAAACCCTTGTGCACAACCCAGGCGTTGAATGGCGACAGATTGGGTCCGGTGTTGCGCTGAAACGGCAACAGCACGTCATCGATCCATTGTTGCGAACCGCAGACCGCACCGGCAAGAACGCGGCCCTGCCCGTCCATCAGCTTCGTTGCGCTATAGGCGACAACATCTGCGCCATAATCCATGGGCCGCTGCAGCACGCTGGTGGCAAAGGCGTTGTCGACCACCGTGGTGATGCCATGTTCTTTGGCGAGGCCGCAGACATAGGCCATGTCGACAATGTCCATCGTCGGGTTGGCGGGTGTTTCAAAGAAGAACACTTTGGTGTTCGGCTGAATCGCCGCTTTCCACGCATCATTGTCGCGGCTGTCGATCGTGGTCGTGCTGATGCCCCATTTGGGCAGCAACGTGTCCGTCAACCAGCGGCACGAGCCAAAGGCCGCGCGGGCGGCGACCACATGGTCACCCTGCGACAATTGGCACAGCAAGGCGGTTGTCATCGCCGCCATGCCCGTGGCTTGCGCGCGGCATGCCTCAGCCCCCTCCATCAGCGCAATGCGCTCCTCCAGCATTTGCACCGTCGGGTTTTGCAACCGCGAATAGGTCATGCCGTCCTGCTCACCCGCAAAACGGGCGGCTACGGTTTCCGCATCATCATAAGTAAAGCCAGACGAGAGGAACAAAGCCTCCGACGTCTCGCCATGTTCGCTACGCCATGTGCCACCACGCACTGCCTGTGTGGCAGGACGCCAATGCCGGGTGATTTCGCGATTCTGGCCAGTCGTTTTCTTCATAAGTTCGCTTTTCGGGGACTAGAGGGGTTGCGTCAATAAGGAGATGTTATGGATGTTACACCGTAGCCCTGAGCAGCACTTGCGCAGCGAGCGCGTCCGTCGAAGGGCGCGTGTCAACGCAAAGCCGCCCTTCGACTTTTCGCCGGTGCTATGCACCGTCGGCTCAGGGCTACGGTCATTATGATAGCGCAGCAAGCACCGCGTCGCCCATTTCGCTGGTGGACATCGTCCCACCAAGGTCGGGCGAGCGGGCACCCGCAGCGAGTGCTTTGGCGACGGCCGCGTCAATGCGGTCGGCCATCGCCGGCAAGTTGAGCGAGTAACGCAGCATCATCGCGGCGGACAAGATTGTCGCCAACGGGTTGGCCTTGCCCTGCCCCGCAATATCGGGCGCACTGCCGTGGATAGGTTCATACAGGCCCTTTTGGTTGCTATCGAGCGAGGCGCTGGGCAGCATACCAATCGATCCGGCACACATGCTCGCCTGATCGGACAGGATATCGCCAAACAAATTGCCGGTGACGATCACGTCAAACTGGCCGGGGTTCCGCACCAGCTGCATCGCGCAATTGTCGACATACATATGGCTGAGCGCGACCTGCGGATATTCGGCGTGGGTTTCAATCACCACATCGCGCCACAGTTGCGAGGTTTCGAGCACATTGGCCTTGTCCACCGAGCATAATTTCTTGCCGCGCGCCATCGCGGTTTCAAAGCCGACGCGGGCAATGCGGCGCACTTCGTCCTCATTATAGGACATGATGTCATAGCCTTCGCGCTTGCCATCAGCGGTTTTGCGCATGCCCTTTTCACCGAAATACACATCGCCATTCAATTCGCGCACGATGACCATGTCGATCTGTGAGGCAACCTCGGGACGAAGCGCGCTGGCGTCCGCCAGTTCGGGGAACAAGGTCGCGGGGCGCAAATTGGCGAACAAGGACAGTTCCTTGCGCAGCCCCAATATCGCCTGTTCGGGCCGCAAATGCCGTTCCAACGCATCGCAATCGGGGTCGCCCACCGCGCCAAACAAAATCGCGTCAGCGCGCTTTGCAAGGTCCAGCGTTTCGGGGGGCAGCGGATGGCCGGTCGCCTTATAGGCCGCGCCGCCAACCAACGCTTCTTCGAAGGTCAGTCCGTCAATCGCCAACGCGTCCAACACGCGCCGTGCTTGGGTGATGACTTCGGGACCAATTCCGTCCCCGGGTAATAAGGCAACTAACAAGGCGGCATTCCTCAAAAGAAACCGTAGTGCTGAGCCTGTCGAAGCACGCCTGTCGATATGGCGATGCCTTTAAGCGCCCTTCGACAGGCTCAGGGCTACGGTGTTGAATTCATGCCTCCCCTGCCAAGTGCAGCGCGGTTATGCAACTGCCCTTTTCAGGCGTTCCACCAACCGTTCGCGCGCGGCCATGACATCGGCGCGGCGGTCGCCCAGAACATGCGCGACCAAACGCTTGCGGTTTTGCGCCATCATCGCCACCGGCGCGCTGTCGGCGTCATGTTCTTCGGCATAGCCAAGTTCGGCCAGCAATAACGTCTCATATTGCGCAATGGCCCCCGCCCAAACCCGTGCGGCAGGCGCCAGCTCAATCGCCGACAGCAACCCGTCGCACGCGCTGTATACGCGGGGGTATGGCACGCCTTCGGCCAGCGTTGCCGCGGTTAGCGCGGTGACCCAGTCAATCGCGGCGATCGCCAGCGGCTCGCCCAGTAAATGCGCGCGGCTGTGCAGCGGTTCGGGCGTCAGGCGCGCCAACTGCCCCGTTATGCGTGTACGCCATTCGCCGGTGATGACATTGCCGGGGATCAGCACAGGCCGCAATTGCCGCCCCCGCGCGCCTTGCACATAGCCCGCGAGCATGCCGTATTCTTCGGAAAACGCGCGCACGATGGCACCAGTTTCGCCGTGATTACGGACTGCACAAATGATCGCGGATGCCGTTATGTCCATGCGCCCTCATGCCAACACTGCGGCATGAGGGGAAGCTCTATCCTGCGTCGCTGTGTTCACCGCTGATCATGAACAACGTCACGCCTGCATATTTTTCCGCGCCGGGTTCGAATAACGGGTCAATTTCGAACAATTGTTCGGTCAGTTTCAAATCGTTGAGGCCAAGCAAATGAAACGCGCCCAGCTTTTTCTCACGCGGCGGCTCTCCATGCTTTTCCAGCGTAATCGCGTCGATAAACAGCGCGTTGTTCTTGGAATAGAGCACGTGCGGCGCGAGCTTCATCGCCACATTATTGTACGTGGCGGTCACACATTTTTTGAGCGCGATAGCCTCAAGCAGCAATTGGTTGGTCGTCATCGCCTTAGATTATCCAACCAACCGGTGCGCGCAAGTGAAAATTGTGCAGTGCAGCATTTTTATCAATGCGCTTGCTTGGCATGCTCAGCGATCAAATCTACCATGCGGCCAACTTGCGACGGCGGCAGATCATGCGCCATTTCGTCGATAATCTCCAGCCGTGCGCCTTGGATGTGGCGGGCGATATCCTCGCTGCCTTCCTTGGGCACGAGCGGGTCAGCCCCGCCATGGACAACAAGGGTCGGCACCTTAATTGTCTTGAGCCGTTCAACGCGGCTGCCATCGGCGATGATCGCCAGCAACTGCCGCCTGGTGCCGACCGGATAATAGCCCCGGTCAAACGCTTTGGCGGCCATTTCGGCGTGGGCATTTTCTGGGCGCGCCGAATCGGGGAAGGAAAACGCACTGACCAACTCGGCTCCGAACGCGACAGCCTCCTCTCGGCTGGCGTCTGGCGGGCGCTTGACCATGAATTGGCGTTGGATATCGGCGCGCGCACCGGGAAGCCCAGCCTTGCCACTCGACGACATGATCGATGTCATGCTCAACGTCCGTTCGGGGTAATTGGCAGCCATCAATTGGACGATCATCCCGCCCATTGACGCGCCGACCACATGCGCCTTGTCGATGCCCAGCGCATCCAACAACCCAATGCCGTCTGCCGCCATGTCACCCAGCGTGTAAGGAACGCGCACCGGCAGCCCTATTCGCGCCTTGAACATCGTCCAGACCAGATGGGGCGTCTTTGCCCCGTCCATCCGCTGTGACAGGCCTACGTCGCGATTGTCATAATGGATAACGCGGTAGCCCTTGCTGACAAGGCCGTGAATGAACTCGTCGGGCCACGCAATCATCTGCGCACCAAGGCCCATGACGAGCAGGATGACCGGACCATCGGCTGGGCCGTTTTCCTCATAATATATGTCGATATTGTTGGCGCGGATATTTGGCATGAACTTCTCCCCTACCCGCCTTTTTAATCAGCTGCTGAACAACTGCAAGGCCACATCATCCGCCCGCGTGGTAGAAATCATACACGGTCTGCGCCACGGCGGCGGACACCCCGGGTGCTTTCTGCAAGTCTTCAAGGCTGGCATTGCGCACGGCGCGCGCGGTGCCGAAATGCAGCAATAGGGCCTTTTTGCGCGAAGGGCCGACGCCCGGCACTTCGTCCAGCGGGCTTACGGTTATAGCCTTGCTGCGCTTCGCACGGTGCGCGCCAATGGCGTACCGGTGCACCTCATCGCGCAGGCGCTGCAGGTAGAAAAGAACCGGCGCGTTCACCGGCAAGGTCAATTCGCGTCCGTCGGGGAAGTGAAAAACTTCGCGGCCGTCGCGGCCATGATGCGGGCCTTTGGCGATGGCGATCAACGGCACGTCATCGACACCAATTTCCTCCAACGCGGCCTTCACGCTGCTCATCTGCCCCTTGCCGCCGTCGATCAGCACAAGGTCAGGCCACTGCCCACTATCGCGGTCGGGATCATCTTCCTGTGCGCGCGCAAAGCGGCGCTGGAACACCTCGCGCATCATCGCAAAATCGTCGTCAGTCGCGGCCTGTTTGATGTTAAACTTCCGATACTGGCCCTTGATAAAGCCTTCGGGTCCGGCAACGACCATCGCGCCAAGCGCATTGGTGCCCTGAATATGGCTGTTGTCGTAAATCTCGATCCGGCGGGGCGGCTCGGGCAGTTCAAACAGGTCCGCCACCTCTTGCAGCAACTTGCCCTGCGTCGTGCTCTCCGCCAAGCGTCGGTCAAGCGCCTCTTCGGCATTGCGCGTCGCCTGTTTGACGAGCCGGACGCGATCACCGCGTTGCGGCACGCTGATTTCAATCTTGCGCTCGGCACGTTCGGACAATGCCTCCGCCAACAGATCGGCTTCGGTCAGTTCGCGGTCGAGCAATATGCATTTCGCGGGCGGCACATCTTCGTAAAATTGCGCAAGGAAGCTGGTGAACACTTCATCCTCGGACATCTCGGCCACATGGGACGGGAAAAACGAACGATGCCCCCAATTTTGCCCGCCGCGGATGAAAAACGCCTGAATACCCATCACGCCATTGCGGTGGGCCAAGGCAAAGATATCGGCATCGCCAACGCCTTGCGCATTAATCGCCTGCGACCCTTGAATGAAGGTCAGCGCCTTCAACCGGTCGCGCAGCATGGCCGCACGTTCGAAATCGAGCGCTTCGGCCGCGCCCTCCATTTCCTTCGCCAGCTTTGCTTGCACATCAGAAGATTTGCCGTCGAGGAAGGATTTGGCATCAGCCACCAGACCGTCATAGGATTGGTCATCAATCCGGCCAACGCAGGGCGCGGAGCAGCGCTTGATTTGATACAACAGGCATGGCCGGTCGCGATTGTTGAAAAAACTGTCCGAACAGCTGCGCAACAGAAACAGCTTTTGCAACGCATTCAGCGTCTGGTTGACCGATCCCGCGCTGGCAAAGGGGCCGTAATAATGCCCCTTGTTCCGCCGTGCACCGCGATGTTTCTGGATACGCGGGAATTTATGATCCGCGCGCAGCAGGATGAAGGGGAAGCTTTTGTCGTCGCGCAGCAGCACATTGTAAGCCGGACGATAGCGCTTGATCAGCTGCGCCTCCAACAGCAGGGCCTCCGCCTCACTATTGGTGGTCACAATCGTCATCGAACGGGTCAGCGCGACCATTCTGCGCAGGCGATTGGGCAAGCGGTCAATCTGCACATAATTGCCGACGCGGTTCTTCAGCGCACGCGCCTTGCCGACATATAAAATTTCGCCGCGCGCATCGTGCATTCGGTACACGCCGGGTTTCAGCGGTAAGGTCTTCAGGACATTGCGGATGGCGGCGGTGCCGGTTTCCAGATCAGGTGTGTCCGCACCACGCACCGCATAGGTCGCCTGCTCCTCGTTAAAACGAGAAGCCGCATTGGGTTGATCGGGGCGGTCGGCTTTGGACATGTCGGGGTGATGTAGGCAACGTCGGTGCGCTACACAATCTCATTCCCGCAAACGCGCGGCATGATTATATATCGGAACTTGTGTTCCCGCCTGCGCGGGAACAAAGAAGCTTAGTTCAGTGAAGCGATCGATTGGTCGATCAGGGCTGCGTCCGCCTTTGCATCATGATGCGCGGCGATCAATTGCGCTGCAGCAGCGGCAGCAGCACTTGCCGCCTTGTTGCGTACATCCGCAATTGCGGCGCGCTCGGCAGCAGCAATCTTTTCTTCAGCGGCCTTCGCACGGCGTTCGATCAATGCGGTCGCATCGCTCTTTGCGCGGGCAACAATCTGCTTCGCTTCAGCTTCGGCAGAGGCCTTCATCGCATCGGCATCACGCGCCGCCTGCTTTGCCTTTGCTTCATATTCGACCTTGATATTTTCGGCTTCGGCACGCAGCGCGGTTGCTTGGTCCAGCTGCTGCTTAATACCGGCAATCTGTCCGTCCAATGCGCCAGCGATCATCGCGGGCACTTTTTTCCAGATTGCCAAGATGATGACTGCAAGCATCGCCAAAGCCACCAGCATCGAGGCGTCAAAGCCAAGCGCCGAAGGCGTGACATGCTCTTCTGCGCCGCCATGTGCTTCGGTCGAAGCATGCGCAGCGTGCGCAGCAGTTTCAGCGGTAGGCACCGCAGCGGGTGCCGCGACGTCTGCAGTTGGAGCAACGGCGGTAGTAGCCGCTGCTGTGTCGGTGGATGCTGCTGGATTAGCCATTGGACATTACCGCCTTCACTGCTTTTGCGGCCTGCGCCGGGGTAACTTTCGCGCCCGAAACCTTGGCAACGATGTCCGCAGCGGCGTCCGCAGCCACGGTTTCGATGCTTGCCATTGCCTTGGCTGTTGCAGCCGAAAGCGCGGCTTCCGCAGCGGCGAGCTTTACGCCCACTTCCCCATCGGCTTTCGCCAAACGGGCATCCGCGTCTTTGGCGCCTTTTGCTTTCGCATCGCTTGCTTTGGCTTGGGCCGCAGCCCGCGCAGCAGCAAGTCCTGCTTCGCCAATATCCCCCAAATCATCCGCTTCGGCACGCGCAAGCTCGGCAGCCGCAAGGTCGTCCGCAATCTTGCGATTACGTGCGTCCATCGTTGCTTCCACTTTTGGCAACATGCCATGACCGATCGTAAAATAGACCAAGCCAAAGACAATCATCAGCCAAAAAAACTGTGATGCATAAGTTTCAAGAATCTGGGCAATTT
>JBILOZ010000097.1:0-8162 GCA_044374245.1 Sphingorhabdus sp.
TCGCGTTCGACCCCAAGACCGGCAAAGCAAAATGGACGGTCGACCACCCCGCCTCATGGAATGGCGGGACGATGACTACGGCCGGAAATTTGGTTTTCCAAGGTACGGCAATGGGCGAGTTCCGTGCTTATGCTGCGGATAGCGGTAAGCAATTGTTGAACCTTAACGTACAGTCTGGCGTGTTGTCCGGCCCATCGACCTATACGGTGGACGGCGAGCAATATGTCGCCTTCCTGACCAGCAAGGGCGGCGCGTTCCCGCTCGTATCGGGTTATGCAGGCTCCACCAGCGCTGCGGTTCCCAATATCCCCCGCCTGATCGTTCTGAAGCTGGGCGGAAAAACAGCTCTGCCACCCGTGCCTAAAGTGCCAGCCTATGTGTGGGCGCCGCCTGCGCAATTCGGCACGCCAGCAGATATCGCGGCGGGGGGATCGAATTTCCAACGCTATTGCCTCGTCTGCCACGGACCCGGGGCGGTCGGGAACGGCGTGCTGCCGGACCTGCGTAAATCTGGCGTGATTGCGGATGCCGCCACTTGGAAATCGGTCGTGATTGACGGCATTCTAAAGGGCAATGGCATGGTCAGCTTTAGCAGCGTGCTTACAGCCAAAGAAGCCGAGCAAATGCGCGCTTATGTTGTCAGCCGCGCACATTATGCAAAGGCAAATGATGCGGCGTTAAGCGGTGGCGCAAAAAAGGCAGAAAAGTAAAAAACTGCTGCCCATGAATCTGGCATCTGCCTAAAATTTAGGCAGATGCCATGGTCTATATGGCCCAAAATAACGCGTTTTGGTGTTGGTCAATTTTGGCACGATACTTGATAAGCTTAATACATCATCCGCGCGCGCGGAGCATCTGCCTCACGCGCCATAAAGGGAAAAGCCATGAAAAAGATCGAAGCGATCATCAAGCCATTCAAATTGGACGAGGTGAAAGAAGCGCTACACGAAGTTGGCGTCTCGGGCATCACTGTTACCGAAGCCAAGGGCTTTGGCCGTCAAAAGGGCCACACCGAACTGTATCGGGGCGCCGAATATGTCGTCGACTTTCTGCCGAAGGTAAAGCTTGAGGTTGTCGTTGAAGACGGCCTGGCCGACCGTGTCGTCGAAGCCATTGCTGCAGCGGCCCAGACGGGGCGCATTGGTGACGGCAAGATTTTCGTCATCCCTGTCGAAACCGCGCTGCGCATCCGCACCGGCGAACGCGATAACGACGCTGTTTAAGAAAATCCAAAATATCCAAAAAAGACAAGCCAAAGAAGGAAAGTAGCATGGGTACCTCAGCTAAGGACATTATCAAGCGCATCAAAGATGAAGAGATCGAGTGGGTCGATGTCCGTTTCACTGATCCCAAGGGCAAATGGCAGCATCTGACCATGTGCGCTGGCGTGATCGGCGAAGACGAGTTGGAAGACGGCCTGATGTTCGACGGTTCGTCCATCGAAGGCTGGAAAGCCATCAACGAATCCGACATGATCCTGAAGCCTGATCTTGATGCCGTGTACGTAGATCCATTCTCCGCAACGCCAATGATGATCATCTTCTGCGATATCGTCGAGCCATCAACGGGCGAACTGTACAGCCGCGACCCGCGCTCGACCGCAAAGCGCGCTGAAGCATATTTGAAAACCACAGGCATCGGCGACACCGTATATGTCGGTCCAGAAGCTGAATTCTTCATGTTCGACGATGTGCGTTTCGAAAACAGCTACAACACGTCATATTACAAGATCGACGATATTGAACTGCCAACAAACACCGGCACGAAATATGAAAGCGGCAATATGGGCCATCGTCCCCGTGCAAAGGGTGGTTATTTCCCAGTTGCGCCTGTCGACAGCGCAGTGGACATCCGTGGCGAAATGGTTTCGACCATGCTCGAAATGGGCCTGCCTTGCGACAAGCATCACCATGAAGTTGCCGCAGCCCAGCATGAGCTTGGCCTGACGTTCGGCACGCTGACACAGACCGCTGACCGTATGCAGATCTACAAATATGTCGTGCATCAGGTCGCACATGCATATGGCAAGACCGCAACGTTCATGCCGAAGCCAATCAAGGAAGACAATGGCTCAGGCATGCACACCCACCTGTCGATCTGGGAAGGCAAGACCCCGCTTTTCGCAGGCGACGGCTATGCCGGTCTTTCGGACATGTGCCTGTACTTCATCGGCGGCATTATCAAGCATGCCAAGGCCGTGAACGCATTCACAAACCCGACCACAAACAGCTACAAGCGTCTGGTACCTGGTTACGAAGCGCCCGTGTTGCTCGCATATTCGGCGCGCAACCGGTCGGCTTCATGCCGTATTCCATATGGTGCCGGTGCCAAGGCCAAGCGCGTTGAAGTCCGCTTCCCCGATGCAATGGCGAACCCATATCTGTGCTATGCAGCTTTGTTCATGGCTGGCCTCGACGGCATTCAGAACAAGATTCACCCTGGCGACGCCATGGACAAGAATCTCTATGACTTGCCACCAGCTGAGCTTGCTGAAGTACCAACCGTAGCCGGTTCGCTGCGTGAGGCTCTCGAGTGCCTGGCCGCGGATCACGACTTCCTGTTGAAGGGTGACGTGTTCTCGAAGGACCAGATTGACAGCTATATCGAATTGAAGATGGAAGACGTCGCCCGTTGGGAAATGACGCCAAGCCCAGTCGAATTCGACATGTACTACAGCTACTGATCCTACGCATCGGATCTTTAGCTTAAGGCCCGGCGGTTGGGGGACTGCCGGGCCTTTTCATTTGGTGTTTAGTAGTTGCGTCCTTGACGCCATGTCGTGTCGAGACGGCTCGTGAGCCGCCGTTACAGCAAATGCGCAGATTAAAGCCCCGCCTCTACCGCAATGCGAATAGCATCAGCCGAACTCGCCGCGCCCAACCGCTCCATTAACAACGCACGGTGCATTTTGACGGTTTGCTCGCTGAGCCCAAGCCGGAAGGCGATTTGCTTGTTCAAATGGCCCAGCGCCATTTCGGCCAACACTTCGCGCTGCCGCCGTGACAATGCCTTGACCGCCGCCGCGGCCGCAGCATGACGGCTCTCGTAAGACGCTGGCGCACTGGGCTCAAGTTCGACCTGAGAACCAAGAAAGAACTCAAGTTCACCTTCTTCGTCAAACAACGGCGCGACCAACACTGCATTACGAAAGGGTGTGCCATCGCGTTTGTAGTTCAAAATTTCGACCATGACCGGGGCGTGACGTTGAACGCCATTACTGATCGTGTCGGTTAACCACGGTTCAGTCTCTGGACCGGCCAAAAATTTGCAGTTCCGCCCAATGATTTCATGTTCCGCATAGCCCGTCAGTTCAAGAAACGCAGCATTACAGGCAATGATTGGATTGCCGCTTTGACGCGGGTCGCTGATCACTGACGCTATCGGGCTATTCGCGATTAGCGCGTCTAGTTTCTCGTTAGAACGGCCCAAAACGTCCAAATTACAGTGCCTCCCGCGTACCCCCATAGGCGCATTTCAGCGTTAACCATTATATATGCCAGTTCTGCGATGTCGAGGGCAATATCACAAAAACATGGTATAAAGGTTAGGTTGTTGTCCCCAGGTCAGCGTTTATGAAAAATGCCCCGACATCCGAAATGATGTCGCAAAGGTGGAGAATAACGTGGAAAATCTAACTTTTGGCCAGTATTCCCTGGTCTATAATGCATTCTCATTTACATTTGCCACCATGGCAGCAGCAACGCTGTTTTTGTGGCTCGGCCGCTCGCAAGTGGGCCCAGCCTACAAGACAGCGCTCACCATTTCCGGCTTGGTTACCGCCATTGCCGCGTATCACTATTTCCGTATTTTCGAGAGCTGGGAAGGCGCATATACCGTTGAAGGCGGAATCGTGGCCGCAAGCGGCTATGCATTTAACGATGCCTATCGCTATGTCGATTGGTTGCTCACCGTGCCATTGCTTCTCATCGAACTCATCCTCGTGATGCGTCTGAGCCAAGAAGAAACTGTCTCGAAGTCGTTCAAGCTTGGCGGCGCCGCTGCATTGATGATCATTTTGGGCTACCCAGGTGAAATCGCAACGGACATTCCGACCCGCGTTTTGTGGGGCACATTGTCGGCAATCCCATTTGTCTACATCATGTGGCAGCTGTTCGCCGGCCTCGGTGCATCGATCAACAACCAGCCTGAAAATGTACGTGAACTGGTGAAGAAGGCACGCTTGCTGACCTTCGCATCATGGGGTTTCTACCCGATCGTATACATGATCCCGTACACCAATCTGAGCGGTTCGGACGTAACCGTTGGCGTACAAGTCGGCTACACAATCGCTGACTTGATCGCAAAGGCAGGCGTCGGCGTCTTGATCTACATGATCGCCGTGCGCAAGTCGCAAGCCGAATATGGCTAAGTCCTTCGGATAAACACTGGACGTACGCCGCTCTGGCGGCGTACATTCCTGTATGAATATAATTTTATATCCGCATTCTGCAGGCGCGACATTTTCCAAAATGTTGCGCCTGTTTGCGTTACCGGCAGCAACGTTGCTGCTTATTGCCGTAGACCGCCTTCTGGGCGGCATGGACAGCGTTGAGGCCAATATGCTGGCTGCTCTGGCCATCGTGATTGCAGGCATTCCCCACGGCACACTGGATGTCGAAATCGCCGCCGCCCATTTTGGGCAGAATGGGGTGGCGGGCAGGATGAAGATAATTGGCAGCTATGTGGGATGCGCCGCCGCTATGGTCGTCTTATGGCTCCAGCTTCCGGAACTTGCGCTCATTGCATTCCTGCTCATTTCAATTGTCCATTTCAGCCGTGATTGGCGTGGTGGCGTTGATCCGTTTCTGGCCATGATGGTTGGGTGGGCATTGGTCGCCTTGCCTGCGCTGGCCAGCCCCGACGATGTCGCGATGATATTTGCGGCGCTAACGGGCAACCAAAACGGCGCCGTGATCGCCGCGCTGCTTGGCGCGGCATCAGCCCCTGCTGCGCTGGGCAGCCTTGTCTTTGCCTATTGGGCGTTCCGGCATGATGACACGCAAAGCGCGCTTGAAGTGCTGGCCTGCATCACAGCCGCCTTGTTCCTGCCGCCGCTCGTGGCATTTGCCGTTTTCTTTTGCGGGCTGCACTCGCCGCGACATATGGCGGACGCGCTGCGCGAAACGGGCGGCCTGTCTAAATTGAAAAAGGCAGCCATTGTGGCCGCCGTGTCCGCGCTTTCATTGGGGTTAGGCGTATTGATGTTCCTGTACCAAGGCGACGTTCCTTCGGACATGGGCATTGTCCGGTCTGCCTTCATTCTAATATCAACGCTGACGGTGCCGCATTTCATCCTTGAACACATCCTTGCGAAAAAGCAGGCCGCATAAGTTCCGCATCAACACCCTTGCCCGAACGCACAAAGCGCGGCACATCATGGCTATAGTTTTCAGGAGTATGTCATGAAATTCCAAGCCCTGTCTTTGATGAGCAGCGTTGCGCTCTTGGCGCTTTCAACGCCGGCTTTTGCCCAGCTTTCACAACCGGAAGCCAAGATGGCCGCAACCGTTGACGCAGAATATGAACGCTCGGTTGCCTTGCTTGAACGGATGGTCAACCAAAATTCGGGAACGATGAACTTCGCAGGCGTCAAAACCGTCGGTGATATGATGCGCGCTGAACTAGAGCCGCTGGGGTTCAAGGTAGCATGGCTGGATATGGCAAAGGCTGGGCGCTCGGGGCATCTGGTCGCAACAAAGACAGGCAAGAAGGGCACAAAGAAGCTTTTACTTATCGCGCATCTCGACACTGTCTTTGAAGCCGATAGCCCCTTCCAAAAATTCGTCCGTCGGGGTGATGAAGCTGTTGGCCCGGGTGCTGGTGACGACAAGGGCGGCATGGTCGTGATCGTTTCTGCTTTGCGCGCCATGCAGGCCGCAGGCACGCTGAAGGACGCGCATATAGAAATTCATATGACAGGCGATGAGGAAGACGCAGGCGACCCGATAGACATCACCCGCGCACCGTTAATTGCCGCCGGCAAGAAAGCGGATGTCGCGCTCGATTTCGAAGGACTGTCGATTGAGGATGGCAAGGACATGGGCGTTATCGCCCGCCGGTCGTCGAACAGTTGGAAGTTAGAGGTTTCCGGCGTCACCGGACATAGCTCGCTGATCTTTGATTCGACGTATGGCGATGGCGCAGCGTTTGAACTGGCACGCATCATTCATCAATTCCGCACCGAGCTGCCTGAACCAAATCTGACATTCAACGTCGGTTTGATTGCAGCGGGGCAAGAGGCCGCGTTTGATAATGACGGCGTCCGTGCAAGTGCCAAGGGGAAGACCAACATCATTCCGGGCATAGCCATAGCGCGCGGTGACTTCCGGACCTTATCCGAAGACCAAAGTGCGCGGGTCCGGCAAAAGATGCAGGCCATCGTGTCGGCATCTGCACCAAAGACCAGCGCCAAAATCAGCTTTGACCCCGGCGGCTATCCGGCGATGGCACCGACGGAGGGGAACAAGGCGTTGTTGGCGCAACTTAACGTTGTGAACCGGGATCTGGGACTGGACACCCAACCGCCGCTCGACCCGTTGAAGCGCGGTGCAGGGGACATCAGCTTCGTCGCCAATGATGTCGACGGTCTCGTTGGCCTTGGCGTCCATAGCAAAGGCGATCACGCCCCCGGGGAGACAGTCGACCTTGCGAGCATCAAGCGGCAGGCAAAGCGCGCAGCCATCTTGATGAGCCGGCTGTCCGTCAGCAAATAATACACAAACAACAGCGACCAATGGACCGGTGTGTCCCTTGGCCGTCACAGCAGACAATAAAAAAGGCGGCGCATTTCTGCACCGCCTTTTTCAATGTCGATTTAACGGAAGGTTCGGAAACTACCGACCCTCACGCGAAGCTTTGCCGAAGACGCGGTATTGTTCGTTGCCGACAAAACCGAATTTCGAGATGCCACTACGCTTTACAGAAACCAGGGCCTTATCAACGGTGTCATATGGCGCCGTTGGGGCTGGTTGGAACTGAAGCTCAGGCTCCGGATTCATTGACGTCGTCCGGACCAGATACTGCTCCATCTGCTGAAGCGAAACCGGCGTGCCATTCCACTGGATGGTGCTGTTTGGAAGAATGATGATCTTGTTAATAACAGGATCGATCGGAACTTCCGGTGGTGGCGCATTTGGATCATTGACCGGAAGGTCAATGTTTACGGCGTGCGAAACCGGGGGGATGGTGATCATCAGCATGATGAGGAGAACGAGCATAACGTCGATTAACGGCGTTGTGTTCATTTCCATCATCGGCTGGCCATCATCGTTACCGCCACTCATTGCCATGATGATTGCTCCTTAAATTACTTACTGCACGTTCGCGTTTTCGAACGGCGATGAAATGAAGCCAACACGCGCGAAACCGGCCATCTGCATGGTGTAAATTGCACCACCGACGCAACGATAAGGTGTGTTGATATCACCACGAATGTGCGCCTCTGGCAGCATGTCAGGCTCAATCAGACCAGCAGCGGCGGCTTCTGGGCCACCCAGCTTTTCAAATTCTGCCTTCAAATGCTTCGCTGCACGGTCCACCAACTCGGTCGAGTCGACGGGCGTTACGTTCCAGTAAATACGGCACTCGCCATTCGGGTTTGCACCCTCATAAGCGGGGTCACCGGGATCACGACCGCCGGCATCCGTTGTTGTCACCGACAGAAGAACGTTTTCACGCTTTGCCTTCGTTGGTTCAAACTTGATGACCGGAATGTCCATTTTCACTGTTTGGATAGCGACCGGAATTGCGATGAGGAATACGATGAGGAGCACCAGCATGACGTCGACGAGCGGCGTTGTGTTGATGTCAGACATTGGCGCATCATCGCCGCCGCCTCCTGAACTGATTGCCATTGGCCAATCCTCTCTAAATAAATTGGGTCAAAAATCGAGCGCCAGCGGTTGCTGGCGGATGGGCCGCGCCGAAACGCGGCCCTAACCCAATATTACTTCTTAGCTGCAGCAGGTGCTGGCTTACTAGCTGGTGCAGCGGCAGGAACAGCAGGCTTAACGCGGCCGCCCGAAGAGATGTAACCAAGTACATCGTTCGAGAAGGTTGCGAGGCTACGTGCGATTGTCTTGTTACGTGCCTGAAGCCAGTTGTACGCAAGAACAGCAGGAACAGCAACGAACAGACCAATTGCGGTCATGATCAGTGCTTCA
>JBILOZ010000098.1:0-8026 GCA_044374245.1 Sphingorhabdus sp.
CCGCCCAAGGGCAGCGTGGTCTCAATTTCCACGACATGCGCGGCAAATTGGCGCGCGCTTATCCCTACAGCGAAATGCGCGAAGACGCGTTGAACATGGCCTATCGCTTGATCAGCCATGGTGTCCGTAAGGATGACCGTATTGCCTTGGTCGCCGAGACCGGTCCAGATTTTGCGGCTTTGTTCTTTGGCTGCGTATATGCCGGCGCATGGCCAGTGCCACTGCCATTGCCAACGTCATTTGGCGGTAAAGAAAGCTATGTGGACCAGCTGTCCGTGCAGTTGAAAAGCTGTGACCCCAAGATATTGTTCTTTCCGGCGGAACTCGCCGACATGGCCAATGACGCGGCAAGCGCCTGCAATGTCGAAGGCATTGATTGGGAAAGCTTCGGCGATCGCATTGCTGTAAAGTCCGATCTTCCTTCGGCGCAAACCGACGAAATTTGCTATTTGCAATATTCCAGCGGCTCGACCCGTTTCCCGCATGGCGTGGCGGTTACGCACAATGCGCTGCTGAACAATCTGTCGGCACATTCGCATGGCATGGAATTGACGGCGAATGATCGCTGCGTGTCGTGGTTGCCTTGGTATCATGATATGGGCCTTGTTGGTTGTTTCCTGTCGCCCGTCGCAAACCAAGTTTCGACCGATTACATGAAAACCGAAGATTTCGCGCGTCGCCCGTTGGCGTGGCTTGATGTTATTAGCGCCGCGGATGGCACGGTCATCAGCTACTCGCCCACATTTGGCTATGATATCTGCGCGCGGCGGGTTTCCAGCCAGACACAGGTCAATGATCGCTTCGACCTCGCTAAATGGCGCCTTGCAGGCAATGGTGCCGATATGATCCGTCCCGACGTCATGCAGGCGTTTGTCGATGCATTCGGCGATGCGGGTTTCAAGGCTTCTTCCTTCCTCCCAAGCTATGGTTTGGCTGAAACAACCTTGGCTGTGTCCATCATGCCACCGGGCGAAGGTATTCAAGTTGAGCTTGTCGAAGAAACGGAACTAACGGGCCATCCCGGTGCGCCGGATCGCCCAATCCGTTATCGCGCAATCGTTAACTGCGGCCGCGCGGTAAAAGACATGACTATCGAAATCCGTGACGAAAATCGCAAGCCACTTGCCGATAAGACGATCGGCAAAGTGTGGTGCACAGGGCCTTCGTTGATGAAAGAATATTTCCGCGACAAGGAATCGACCGATGCTTGTCTGGTTGATGGTTGGCTGGATACGGGCGACATGGGGTATCTGTCGAACGGCTACATTTATATCGTGGGCCGCGCCAAAGACATGATCATCATCAATGGCAAAAACCATTGGCCACAGGATATTGAATGGGCGGTTGAACAACTGCCCGGATTTAAAGCTGGCGATATCGCGGCTTTCTCCGTGACGACGCCGGGCGGCGAGGAAACACCTGCTGTGCTGGTCCAGTGCCGTACTACTGACGAAGCCGAGCGGGCAAAGCTGCGTGAGCAAATCCGCGACAAGGTTCGGTCGGTGACTGGAATGAACTGTGTCGTTGAATTGGTTCCACCGCGGACATTGCCGCGGACCAGCTCAGGCAAAATGAGCCGTGCGAAAGCGCGCAACTTATATCTGTCCGGCGAAATTCAGCCCTACGCAATTGCGGCTTAATCGCCTGCATATATCGAAAGTGATTTCAGTATAGCTGCGTCGGTCGACGGCCTCGAATTGTGTAAAGGGCCACCGCCTCAGGCGGCTTGAGACGCCTTACAGCAGCTCAAGCACCTTTTCCTGCGGCCTGCATAACCGAACACCTTTATCGGTTTCCACAAATGGTCGTTCGACCAGGATGGGGTGTTCAACCATATAGTCCAATATGCGATCGGCAGAAGCGCCATCGATCAAACCCAATTCTTCAGCGGGTGAACCACGGGTACGCAGCGCCTCGCGTGGCGTAAGGCCTGCATCCTTGAACAGTTGCTCAAGCTTTGCACGGGTGAAGGGTTGCTTGCGATATTCGATAATCTCGACCGTCACACCCGGCGCTTCTTGAAGGATGGCGAGCGTCTTGCGCGACGTTCCGCAATCCGGGTTATGCCAGATTGTTGCGTTCATGATTATGGTCGTCCCCGATATGTCGTTTGCGTCGCGATGTACCTAAATCGGTGACACGCAAAAGCAAACGCGCTTTTTTCCATTTTTAAATTGCATATGATAACGATTCGCAATAGTGACCCCAAATCGAATTGCGAGTCATTTGCAATAAGCGTAAAAAGGTCTAAAATGCTCCGTCTCTCCTCATCCGTTTTCGCCTTTATTTCCATGGCAATAAGCGCGCCTTATGCGTTCGCCGAAGACGTGGCATTTGATGACGGGGCAAGTGATGACAGCCGGACCATCATTGTGACAGGTGTCAGCGACGGTTACCTCGCATCCAATTCGGTGACGGCCACAAAAACCGACACGCCGCTGATCAATATTCCGCAAACCATCAATGTCGTGACCCGCGAACAGTTGGACGATCAGGCGCATCACTCCTTGGCGGATATATTGCGTTATGTTCCGGGAACCACCGTGGGCCAAGGCGAGGGCAATCGCGACCAAATCACCCTGCGTGGTCAAAACACAACCGCTGACTTTTTCTTGGACGGCGTTCGCGACGATGTTCAATATTATCGCGGACTGTACAATATTGAGCGGGTCGAAATTCTGAAGGGGCCTTATGCGCTGATCTTTGGCCGCGGCGGCGGCGGCGGCATCATCAACCGGGTTCAGAAGGCTCCGTTGAGTGATGATTTCATTTACGCAGGACAAGCCAGCGTCAACAGTTTCGGGGCCTATGACGTTTCGGCTGATTTGAACGCTCCGTTAAATGCATACACTGCTGTGCGCATTAACGCGGTGTACGAAAGCCTGGACAGCCATCGCGATTTTGTTGGCGGCGAACGCTATGCTTGGAACCCCTATGTCGCGTTCAGGCTGAACGATACTTGGAAGCTGGGCCTTTCGTATGAATATGTAAATGACGACCGAACGACGGATCGGGGTATCCCGTCGGTTGCGGTGGGTGCGGGCCAACCCAATCGTCCCCTTGCAGGTTTCCGTGATCAGTTTTTCGGCGTTCCCGGGGTCAATCGCACGCGGCTCGAGGCGCACATTGCCAAGCTGCGGGTTGACGGACAGTTGGCGCAAAATCTCAATTTTAACGGCACCATGCTCTATGGCGATTATGACAAAATCTACGTGAACGTCTTTGCAAATGGGGCGGCCACGGCACAAAATGGAACGGTCGCTCTTGGGGCCTATAGTGACCCCACCCAGCGCGAAAATGTCATTGCTCAAGCGAATTTGGTTTGGGACATCGAAACTGGCGCGCTTGCGCACAAAATTCTTGTCGGCGCGGAGTATGGAGACCAAAAATCAACCAATCAGCGTTTCAATGGGACACTTTCCAACGCGACATTGAACCTTTCGAACCCGGTTTTCCCAACAGTAGCTTTCAACGCCTTGGCACGTGACAGCGTTTCTGATGTGAAGTTCTTCTCCGCTTATGTGCAGGACCAGATTAGCTTTGGCGAACATATCGATGTCGTTGCAGGGCTTCGGTACGACAGTTTTGATATCAATGGTGCAGATTTGCTGCCGGCAATCGACCGGCCTTTTGCACGTAAGGATGAAAAGATAAGCCCGCGTCTTGGGCTGATTTTCAAACCGCAGGAAAGCATGTCGCTTTACGGCAGCTATAGCCAATCATTCCTGCCGCGGTCGGGTGACCAGTTTCTGGCGCTGACCGTGACACAGCAAAACCTGGCTCCGGAAAAATTCACCAACTTTGAAATCGGTGCCAAATGGGATGTCCAGCCAAATTTAAACCTGACCCTTGCAGTGTTTCAACTTGATCGCAGCAATGCGACGACGCCGGACCCCGCCAATCCGCTTGCCAGCATCAATATCGGCAAAACCCGGACCCAAGGGATTGAACTGGCTGCGACAGGACGCGTGACGTCGCAATGGCAAGTCCATGGCGGCTACAGCTATCAGGACGCTGTTCTGGCGGGCAACAATACTGTGCGGCTGGCGCAAGTGCCAAAGCATCAGGCAAGCCTATGGAACCGGTATGAAGTTTCTGACGCGTTTGCCGCAGGTGTCGGCATCATCCATCAGTCGAGCCAATATGCGGCCATCCGCACATCCGCGACGACAACCAAATTGCCTGCATTCACACGGGTGGACGCGGCTCTATATTATGATGTGAGTGACCGGTTTCAGCTTCAACTGAATGTCGAAAATCTGTTCGACACCACTTATTATTCGGACGCGCACAACAATAACAACATCTCGACCGGCGCGCCGATCAACGGTCGTTTTACGGTTAGGGCGAAGTTTTAGGTCCTGACCCTAAGCTTCGGCTGTCGCAGCCGCATGAAGCTTGGCGTTGGTGACATAATGCGCAACGCCGATCCGCATTCCCATGACCGCGGCATCGTCCAGATCGCGCACAAAACGCGCTGGCGACCCTGCCCATAATTGGCGCGCTGCAATGCGTTTGCCTTGGGTAAGCATTGCCCCTGCCGCGAGCATGGCATCGCTTTCAATCACGGCACCGTTCATGACCGTTGACGACAACCCTACAAACGCCCGGTCGTGAAGGATGCAACCGTGCAGCATGACATTGTGCCCAACGAGCACGTCATCTCCGATGATGGTCGGAAAACCATCTTCAACGCCGGGCATTGGGCCGTCGCAGTGCACGACACTGCCGTCTTGAATATTTGTGCGGGCACCAATCACAACCCGATTTACTTCAGCACGGATGACGCAATTGTACCAGATGCTGGCCTCCGGTCCGATGGTGACATCACCGATAATGCGACATCCCGGCGCAATGAATGCGCTGTCGTGAATCTGCGGGGTCTTGCCATTGACAGTGACAATGCTGATGTCGGTACGGTTATTGATCATGGGATTTTCCATAGTGAAAGATGAGGCAACACCGATGCATAATCATCGGTCCAGGCACGTGTGTCGCCGGGTGCTTCGTGCTTTGGCGCCGTTCATATTTTACGCTTTCAGCAAACGCGCGGCCAGTGCGGCATGATATGTCAAAATGCCAGAGCAACCGGCACGTTTGAATGCCATGAGCGTTTCCAGAACCAGCGCGTCGCGGTCACCAGCACCAGCGGCAGCGGCGGCCTCAATCATCGCATATTCACCGGACACTTGGTACGCGAATACGGGCACATCGAATTGGTCACGCACGCGGCGGACAATATCGAGATAGGGCAGGCCGGGCTTGACCATGACGCTGTCGGCACCTTCGGCAATGTCCATAGCGACTTCGCGCATGGCTTCATCGCTGTTCGCTGGATCCATCTGATACGTTTTCTTGTTACCTTTCAGCAGGCCGCTTGAGCCAACGGCGTCGCGGAACGGGCCGTAGAACGCGCTGGCATATTTTGCGGCGTAGGACATGATTTGGACGTTGGGATGGCCATGCATTTCGAGTGCCTTGCGAATGGCCCCAATGCGTCCGTCCATCATGTCGCTTGGCGCGATGATATCCGCGCCGGCATTGGCCTGATTTATCGCCTGATCGACGAGCACGGCAACCGTTTCGTCGTTCAGCACATAACCGGCATCGTCGATTAAGCCGTCCTGCCCATGCGACGTGTACGGGTCGAGCGCGACGTCGGTCAAAATGCCGATTGCATCGCCATGTGCCTGTTTGATGGCGCGGATGGCGCGGCACATCAGATTGTCTGGGTTGAGCGCCTCTTCAGCGTCCTCGCTGCGCCGCTCTGGCTGCGTGTTTGGGAATAATGCGATGCAGGGGATGCCAAGATCGATAGCTTCCGCGGCGCGCACAACGATCTGGTCGACGGACCAGCGCGATACGCCGGGCAGAGACAAAATCGGCTCTTCAACCGCCTCTCCCTCGGTGACGAACAATGGCCAGATAAGATCTGTAGGCGAAAGCATGGTCTCACGGACCATGGCTCTGCTCCATTGGGTGGCGCGCGTGCGGCGCAGACGGGTGTTCGGGAAAAAGGATGTGTTGCTCATGATGGACAGGTAGCGGTGTTAGGCCGCATCCTCAATGGCTTATCCGTTGGTCCGCGAACGGTCGATTTGAAGCGTCAGTCGGTCAATTTCGCGTTTCGGCTTATCGGTACTCTTGGGCTGTGTGCGCAATGGCGCAAGAGCAGCACCGGCCTTGACCGATTTCAGGCGCTGAAGCGTGCCTTTGAAGCGCGCGAGGTCACTGCCCCCAAGTTGTGCACGCTGCGTAAACTTGATCGAATTTGGGTTCACCGCACGTCCGTTGCGGTATAATTCATAGTGCAAATGCGGACCGGTCGACAAACCCGTTGATCCTACATAACCGATAATTTGACCACGTCGCACGCGGCTTCCGGGTCGTGCGGCGATGCGGCTCATATGGCCATAGCCACTGGCAAGGCCGCCACCATGGTTCAACTGAACAAAGTTGCCGTAACCGCCCTTGCGCCCGGCATAGGCAACGACACCATCGGTCACCGCAAAAATGGGTTGGCCATAGCTTGCTTTAAAATCGAGGCCGCTATGCATGCGCATATAGCCTAAAATCGGGTGACGTCTGCCGCCAAAGCCCGATGTCACAGCGCCGTTAACAGGGCGGCTGAGCGCGCCCTTCGATTCACCTACGCCGGAGGCTTCGAACCATTGGCTGCTGTCGCCATTGGTCCACTTGAGCATCTGCACTGGCGATTTGCCGTCGCGGTCGACGCCAGCATATAAAAGATTGCCGACCTTAACTTCACCGGTTTCAGCACGCTTGTAAGCAATGATGATATCAAATTCATCGGTCGCGCGAATTGCCGACAAGGGCATGCGGCCCGAAATGACTTTCAGATAATCCTGGATAGCACTGGCAGGCGCACCCGCTGCGCGCGCCGACCGGTAAATGCCCTGGCTGCCGACTGTGCCGCGGATGCGCAACGGCGTGTCATCGACGATGATCGGTTCGCGGCTTAACCGGAGCGCACCGCCTTCGCGGTTGATAGCGAGGTTGAGGTCAAATCGCGCGCGAAAGGCCACGGATTCCAGAGGCCGTGGCTGATTTTGCGCAGAGCGTTTACCGAGTACGATATTGATAGGGGTGCCGGGCTCAATATCCGATAGCGAGGTGACGCCTGAAACCATGTTGGCGACATCACTGGCTTCGTTTCCACCCACGCCCGCGCGCTGCAGGACGCGTGCGAAGCTATCGCCGCGGCCCAAGGATGCTGTCAATTCGATACGGGGACGCTCCGGGCTTCCGGCAAGGGCAATAACCGCGTCCGTCGCGGCCATGCGTTTGCCGCTGTCACTGCCATAGGCAATGGGCATGATCATCTGCGCGCGTGCTTCTTCGAACTCCGCTTCCGTCGCGATGGACGGTTGCGGGCCGTAAATGGGTCCGAAATCGGGGAGGAGCGCAAGTGCAACAACGCTTAATAAGGTTAGCGTTCCAAGACCACGAAACCAGCGGACCGAACCAATATTTTCGCCAAGGTCGGGAACGAGGTCGAGTTGGGCAATATGTTCGCGCCAAGTTGCTTCGGTGTTCTGGCGCAGCGGTGCAACCATGGCATCGGCAAGCACCACGCTTCCGTTCCCGGCGGCCGCGGCAAAGTGTGTATCTTTGCCTTCAAGCATTCAGAACTATATCCACGACCCTGCCCTTATCCACCCGGACATTCTTATCTGCCCACACCCCTGTGACGGCATATGGTTAATGTCAATTTAAGACAGCACACAATTGGTCTGTGATGCGGCCAGTGGTGTATATTGACCGACCAGTCCAGGAACAGATTGATAAGTGGCAATCGGGCATTTAATCGCTTCATTAAATGTTCGGCAATGCTAAAGCAGGATGCAATATCGGGAGGGTCGAATGCACAGCGATCGGGTTGAATTTTTCTACGATCTTTCAAGCCCATGGACCTATTTGGCGTTCACGAACATTATGGGCGTGCTCGGTCGCACAGGGGCGACAATGACGTTGCGGCCTATATTGGTCGGCGGCGTGTTCAACG
>JBILOZ010000163.1:0-3977 GCA_044374245.1 Sphingorhabdus sp.
TTTGCCAATGTAGGCTGGTTCGTGGGCCTTGCCGACGTCAATGAAAAGGGTTTGGACGAAACCGCGGCTTTATTGCCAGCGGGTCAATGGTCGCGCCACCGCCTTGATGTGACGGATCGTGCACAGTGGAAAGCCGCCGTCGCCGACTTTGCCAAGCACACAAATGGCCACATGACGGTATTGTTCAACAATGCAGGCATTGGATCGGGCGGACCTATTCAGGACATGACCGACGAAGACATCGACAAGATGATCGCCATCAACCTGACCGGCGTTATCAGTGGAACCCGCGCCTGTTTCGATCTGTTGAAAAACACGTCTGATGCCTGCGTCCTCTACACCAGCTCGGCCGCTGGCATCTACGGATCGGCTGGACTTAGCGTGTATAGCGCAACGAAGTTCGCAGTGCGCGGTCTTGCCGAAGCGCATGACATTGAATGGCGCCCGTACGGGATCAAGGCCCGCAGCCTCATGCCCGGCTTCATCGACACCAACATCATTGGCGCGGTTGATGCCAACAGCAACATGACCGGTAAGGAAAAGCTGCAATCAGCTGGCGTCGAAGTGAGCCCGGTCTCGATCATCGGTCCGGCCGCATGGGAAGCCATCCACGGTGAAAAGGTCCATACAACTGTGAACAAAATGGCGAAGCAACTTGCTTTTTCTGCCCGCTGGTTTCCGAACCGGCTGCGCAAACAATTGGGCTTGCTGGGCGGATTAGGCGATGTGGTCAAGCCGTCGGCGCAATAGCGTCGATGGCCGCGGCCAGTTCTACGTCGCGCCGCGATAAGCCGCCGGCATCATGCGTTGTCAGCAATATCTCAACGCGGTTGTAAACGTTGAACCATTCGGGGTGATGGTCTGCTTTTTCGGCAAGGATCGCAACGCGCGCCATAAAACCGAAGGCTTCGGCAAAATCGGCAAAACGCAACGTGCGCCTTATGCCTTTTGCGTCAGCGTCATAAGACCACAAAGACAGCTGTTCCAAAACCGCCGCGCGATCCGCTTCATCGAGTTTTGAAACCTGCATAACGTCATCCTGATTTTGCAATTGGTGGAATTCATGCCTAAGTCGCCCAATGTCGTCACGTCAAGCACCCTTGCCGTCCATCAGCGTTGACAATGTCGCGGTTATCCGCGGCAACCGGCTTGTGCTGCGCGGGCTGACGGTCACTGCGCGCAGCGGTGATATTATTTGGGTTCGCGGTGCAAATGGTTGCGGCAAATCGACGCTCCTCCGGCTCATCGCGGGCCTGCTATATGCGACCTCCGGTTCGATACAGACGGAAGGCCGGATTGCCCTCGCCGATGAAAATCTCGCGCTTGATGCAAATTTGACAGTCGAAAAAGCGCTCATGTTCTGGGCGGATATGGACGGTGCGTCTGCCGGCGCGCGCGGCGCGGCCCTGGCGGACATGGATTTGCAAGCTCTCGCGCAGGTTCCCGTGCGTTTTCTGTCCACCGGCCAGCGCAAACGCGCCAGTATCGCACGCGTGCTCACGTCGAATGCGGATATCTGGTTGCTCGACGAACCCTATAATGGCTTGGACAGCCCAAGCTGCGCCCGCCTTGACCAAGCCATCACGGTGCACGCCGCAAACGGTGGCATAGTGCTGGTCGCTGCCCACCAGCCGCCATCGATTAACGTGGCGCACAGCCTCATTCTCGACAGACCAGAGGCCGACGCGTGAAGGCATTTGCAGCCTTGGTTGCGCGCGAGGTGCGTTTGGCATGGACGGGCGGCGGTCTATGGCTGCCGGTGATATTCTATCTCGCCGTTGCGACGCTGTTTCCTTTTGTGACCGGGCCTGACAAAGCACTCCTTGCACGCACGGGCGGCGGCATATTGTGGATTGCAGCGCTGCTAGCGACGCTCCTGCCGATTGAGCGGCTTGTACTCCCCGACCGGCAAGCGGGCATATTGGATCAGCTGGCGCTGCGTGGCTGGTCGGACGAATTGGTCGCCACAGCCAAAATCATTGGCCAGATTTTTGCCTTTGCCCTTCCGCTTCTTCTTGCGACCGTTGTCGGTTCCGCGCTGATCGGATTGCCTGAGGCGCAATTGGGCACATTGTTGCTTGGCCTTGCCTTGGCACTGCCCGCGCTTTCCGGGCTGTCCGTCACCATCGCAGCGCTGACGGCGGGTCTTAGCGGGGCGAGCGCGCTGGGCGGGCTGCTGCTCGTGCCCATCACGATACCGTTGCTGATCTTTGGCGCGGGCACATTGTCGGAAAATCCCGGCAACGCGATGCAGCTACTCGCGGCAACTGCGCTCGCAATTACCGCACTGTCGCCCTTTGCCGCCGGCGCGGCGTTACGCGCCGGTCGGACTTAAGGAAAAAACTTACCTGTCGCGGGGCTTATGTGCGGCCCCGTCGTCAGACAGATTACCGCGCCGCGATTTTCTGCGCATAGCCGTCGGCGACCATCGCTTCGACCATGTCAAACAGCTTTTCGGGATCCTGTGCACGCAGCACGGGAATGCCTGCCTCCATCCCTTCGGCGATAACAATCTCGCGTTTTCCGGCATCAACCGCATCCCAAATTGTGGTCGCGACGACGTCTGGATCGATACCGTTATCTATGGCGGCATCGCTCGTGCCACGCACCGTTCCGTCGGCATTCAATGCATTGCGCGACACGTTGGTCCGCACAGAACCGGGCGCGACAACGAGCACTTTGACGCCCGGCCCTGCAACTTCGCTACGCAAAGCATCCGCATAACCAATCAACCCGTGCTTTGCCGCGCAATAGGCCGTCCGCATGGGAATGCCTGCTTTACCGGCGACACTGGAGATCATGACAATCTGGCCATGTCCATTTGAAACCAAATGTCCCAAAAGCGCTTGCGTCAGCGCGATCGGCGCGAGCAAATCTACATCAACGATCCGCTGGTAAACCGACAGATCAGTGTCGATGGCGGGTGAACGCTGCGAAATGCCCGCATTGTTGACCAGCACATCGATCTTGCCCTGATAGGCGATGGCTTCAGCGACCTTTGACGGCAGGGTCGCATAATCGACGGTATCGAATGGCAGGATGAAGCAGCGTTCGGGCGCGCCGGTAGCATGCGCGACGCGTTCCAGTTCAGCGACATTCCGTCCGGACAGCACCGCATGGCCGCCGCTTGCGACAAATGCTTTGGCCAGTGCCTCGCCTATCCCCGACGATGCGCCCGTTATCCAGGCTGTTTTATGCGACTGATCGACCATTTTTGCTCTCCTTTTGACGTGCTTGGTCAACCGTGGCTTCGCCCCTGTCAAGACATTCTGGCTTGCACTTTTACCGTCACCGCACCACATGCGTGAAATGCTGATAGAAACCGAACTGACCCCAAACCCCGCCACGATCAAATTTCTGCCCGGCCGCGCCGTGATGGAAAATGGAACGCGCGATTTCGCCGCCCCTGAAGAGGCTGAAGCCTCCCCATTGGCGGAGGCACTTTTCGGGCTTGGTGATGTCACCGGGGTATTTTTTGGACGCGAATTTATTTCGGTCACCGCTGCCCCCGGTTCAGAATGGTCCAGCCTGAAACCCGACGTGCTTGCGATATTGCTCGACCATTTCAGCGCGAACATGCCGTTGTTCAAACCAGCTGCGGCTGGCTTTGCTGTTCCATCGGCAGAAGCAGATTATCCGCTCGATGATCCACAAGATGCCGACATCGTTGTCCAGATCAAGGAATTGATTGAAACGCGCATCCGCCCTGCGGTCGCCAATGACGGCGGAGACATCGTCTATCGCGGTTTTCAAAAGGGCGTCGTCTTTTTGCAAATGCAAGGCGCATGCGCAGGTTGCCCGTCGTCTTCGGCAACGCTGAAAAATGGCATTGAACAATTGCTGAAGCATTATGTGCCCGAAGTCATCGAAGTGCGTGCTGCCTAATCTCTCCACCTGAAAGAAATCTTATGTCCGAAGCATTAAACGACGCCGCGCTTGATCAGCTGTTCCGCGAAGCCCGCAGCTACAATGGCTAT
>JBILOZ010000170.1:0-3863 GCA_044374245.1 Sphingorhabdus sp.
CGATGGCGCGTGCACAAAGCGGATCACAAGCAGCCGTCGACGTCATCATGACAGGCGGCCATGGTGAGTATTTCTTCGAAGCATTTAACGACGCCGGGCATTCGATAGCCCCAGCGCAGTCGGTTTTGCCTGAGCTATTGGCGAAAGTTGCCATCGCTGAGCATGTTGCCGGCGACATTGACCCGCAACGCCCAGATCGGTTGTGGACCGACACCCTCCCCGACGCGCGCGCATGGGCACATTTGCCGGGCGACCACGCCCTTCCGCCCGTTCCTGTGTATGGAAGGGCGCCAGACGCAAAACCGGCCGCAGTCCGGGCATGATCCACGTCGTTCAAGGCGATGCAAAAGACATTGCGTCGATCATGCCCATCATGTCCGACGCCTTCGACCCTCGATTTGGTGAAGCGTGGACGGCGGCGCAATGCCTGTCCACTTTAGTACTGCCGGATTGCCAACTGTTACTTGCCAAAGATGGTGATGTTGTGTGCGGTTTCGCCATTACGCGCTGGGTTTTTGAACATGAAGAATTGCTGATGATTGGCGTTGCACGAAAGTACCAGCGCCAACAGATTGGCCAAAATCTCCTCAGCGACGTGATAAATAGAGGCAAAACCGCAGGTCGCGAGAAATTATTTCTTGAAGTTCGCGACGGTAACCCTGCATCTTCTTTCTACTTGAAAGCTGGCTTTGTACCCATCGGACGGCGCAAAAATTATTACAAAAACACAGAAGGAATAAGTCCAGACGCGATTACAATGTTCATTGATCTTTAATATTTCAAATCTAGCGGCTTTTCTTGACGACTTCATTTCAAGGCTATATGCATCAGGAAAGTCGTAAACTATAAAAATGGGTCCAGGAGTTCAAAATATGTCTCAAGAAAGTAACGATACCGCAGAATTGTTAATTACTCTGACCGCTGATATTGTCGCTGCCCATGTCAGCAACAACAGTGTCGCGGTATCGGACGTATCAACTTTAATTGGAAATGTGCACGCGGCACTCGCCGGTCTTTCCGGAACGGCTGCTGCGACCGAAATAGTTTTGGAACCCGCTGTCCCAGTCCGTAATTCGGTGAAGCGCGATTATATCGTCTGCTTGGACGACGGTAAGAAGCTGAAAATGCTGAAGCGCCACCTGATGACGCATTATGGCATGACGCCTGATGACTATCGCGCAAAATGGGGTCTGCCGGCCGATTATCCGATGGTTGCACCTGCTTATGCAGAACAACGTCGCGAACTCGCAAAGGCAATCGGCCTTGGTCGTGCACCGGGGTCGGGTCGGAAGAAAAAAATCAAGTGAAGCGCGCAACGCGGCACTGAAAAATAAGGCCGGAGCATTCTCCGGCCTTTTTCTTTGACGAATCGTGACGCGGCACTAAATGTGTATCGCGATGGACATCAAAATCGACATTGAAGCGCTGTGTAACGAACGCGGCCTGCGTATCACCGACCAACGCCGCGTCATTGCGCGCGTCATTTCGGATGCGACTGACCATCCAGATGTAGAAGAGCTCTATCGTCGCTCGTCCGCCATCGACCCCAAGATTTCAATCGCCACCGTATATCGGACTGTCCGCTTGTTCGAAGAAGCGGGCATATTGGACCGGCATGACTTTGGTGACGGGCGCGCACGCTATGAAGCGTCGCCAGAGGCACATCACGATCACCTCATCGACGTCGAAACCGGCAAAGTCGTTGAATTCGTCGACCCCGAGCTGGAAGCACTGCAGAAAATCATTGCAGAGCGCCTTGGCTACCGTCTCGTTGACCATCGTATGGAACTCTATGGCGTCGCCATCGACCGCAAGGATTAAACGCCGCAACCCCGCTGCATTTTTAGCTGGCCAATGTTTGTTTGCCGCCCGGCTGCTGCTGATGGCCGCCAGCTTGGTAACGAGCTTGCTGCTCCACAATCTATGGCGCCTTCTTAATCGGCCATCGCCGTGGCCGCGCCTGTTCCTGCTGTCGATCAGCTGGACCAGCGGTATTGCAACCGCCACGACTGGGCAGCGGGTGCGCGCGAATGTGTTTTACGCCGCCAACCATCATAGTTGGATAGACATCCCGGTAATGTCGGGCGTTACCGGTTGCACCTTTGTCGCCAATGACGGGATTGAGGGCTGGCCATTGATTGGGTGGCTTTGCAAAATCAACAACACCATCTTTGTGAACCGCGAAAGCCGCGCCAGCGTCGGGAATCAGGTGGAGGATCTGCGCGCGGCCATGACGGGCGATCAACCGGTTACGATATTCCCCGAAGGCACGACCCATGATGGTTCGGGCCTTTTGCCGTTCAAACCATCGTTATTTGCCGCACTCGTTCCGCCACCATCGGGCATGCTCGTTCAGCCAGTATTTTTAAGCTACGGGCACCATACCCCGCGTGTGGCGTGGGTCGGCGATGAAAAAGTGACCGAGAATTTCTGGCGGCTTTTATCCCATCTGAAACCGATAACGGCGACCCTGCATTTTCTGGAGCCGTTCGATCCGCTGCATTACCCAGACCGCAAGGCGATTTCCGCTGAAGTGCGTGCGCGCATAGGTGCAGCGATGGAGGGTGGCGGGGGTGCACAGCGCTATGTATAGACGCGCGCTATGAGCACGGATTCTCCCAAAACCTATTCGATCAAAAATTACGGCTGCCAGATGAACGTCTATGATGGCGAACGCATGGCTGAAATGTTCGAAAGCCAAGGCATGACGCCCGCTGATGAAAAGGCGAATGCCGATCTTGTCGTGCTCAACACCTGTCATATTCGCGAAAAAGCCGCAGAAAAGGTCTATTCCGAAATCGGCCGTCTGCGTCGCAAGGACGGCAGTAGCCCCGTCATTGCCGTGGCCGGATGCGTCGCGCAGGCCGAAGGCGGCGAGATTAGCCGCAGAGCGCCCGAAGTCGACATTGTTGTCGGCCCGCAAGCCTATCATAATCTGCCTGAAATGGTTGCAGCGGTCGGACGCGGTGAACGCGTGGTCGACCTTGACCTGCCCGGCCTCGATAAGTTCGGCAAACTCCCTGCACGCCGCAAGCAAGCGCCATCTGCGTTTTTGACGGTTCAGGAAGGCTGCGACAAATTCTGCACCTATTGCGTTGTGCCCTACACCCGCGGCGCGGAGATTTCGCGCGGCTGGAACGCGTTGATTGACGAGGCAAAGGCCATTGTTGACGCGGGTGCCGCAGAAATCACGTTATTGGGGCAAAACGTTAACGCTTGGGATGGCGAAGACGACAAGGGTCAGTTGCAGGGTCTCGATGGCCTCATCCGCGCGCTGGACAAAATTCCCGGCCTGCGCCGCATCCGCTATATGACCAGCCACCCGAACGACATGACCGAGGGGCTGATCGCCGCGCATGGCGATGTCGAAAAGCTGATGCCGTTCCTGCACCTACCCGTGCAATCGGGTTCGGACCGCATATTGAAGGCGATGAACCGCAGCCACAGCCGCGACAGCTATCTGCGCATTTTGGACCGCGTACGTACCGTTCGGCCTGACATCGCGTTTTCGGGTGATTTCATCGTCGGTTTTCCCGGCGAGACCGAAGAAGATTTTGAAGACACCATGCGTCTGGTACGTGAAGTCGGCCATGCGCAGGCCTATTCGTTCAAATATAGCCCGCGTCCCGGCACGCCCGCCGCCGATATGGCCGACCAGATCGCCATGGAAATCATGGACGAACGGCTCCAGCGGTTGCAGGCGCAAATCGTTGCGGACCAAACCGCATTCAACCGAAATACCGTTGGTAAAACATGCGATGTTCTTCTCGAACGGCCGGGCAAATTTGATGGCCAATTGATTGGCAAATCGCCTTGGCTGCAATCCGTGCATGTCCTTGCGCCGGACCTTTCTATCGGCAATA
>JBILOZ010000099.1:0-7854 GCA_044374245.1 Sphingorhabdus sp.
GCGCCAATCTGGACAGCGTCGCGGGCGGTGGTTTGCAATTTTTCGCGATAACCATGCACATATAAAAGCACGCGGCCGTTGCGCAGGTTCGCGGCATCACGCAGGCCATCCCACCATGCGTCTTCCGGCTGAAACGCTACCGGAACGACCAACTGCTTGCCGCCCTTGGCGGGCTTGATCGTTTCTGGCGGCGAGAACCGGCCAAATCGAACGCGGTCTGCACGATGGTTGGTCAGTTTGATATTATCGCCGCGGCAATCGGGCAGGCGGCTGGTGACGATGAAATAATCTTTTCCGTTGACCGATGCGCTGTCATTTTGCGCCGGGTTACAGCGCGGGTTTTCCGCCAGCACATTGTGGGGAATGTCGCCATATTCGACAGCCACAGTGCAGCCAGCCAGCAGCATCGGCAAAAGGAGAAGGGGAGCTTTGCGCATTATTTCCCTTTAGGATTGGCTGCGCGCCATGCCTTTACCGCGTTGAGAGCGCCAGACACATGCCCCTTCACACCCAGTTCGGAATAAGCGAACAACACCTTGCCATCAGGCGCAATCACGTACGTCGTGCGGTTCGATCCGCCCATGATGGGCAGGCTGACCTTATAGTTTTTGATGACGGGTTTGGACGCGATGCCAACGGTGAATTTGTTGCGGCATGCCTCCACCGAAAAACGCTTCAACGTGTCGATATTGTCCGCCGACATGCCAATGATCGATGCGCCATAGGCCGCAAAATCATCCGATGCTTCCGAAAATTCATGCGCCTCGACGGTGCAGCCCGATGTGAACGCCTTGGGATAGAAATATAAAACGACAGGGCCGCGTTTCAGGGCCTTGTTCAAATTATAGGTGTAAACGTCGCCCGCCAAAACAGCCTGCGTGGTGAAATCGGTCGCGCGTGTGCCGGGCTTGAGCGCAGCAAATGCCGGTGATGCGCTGAGCGCGAGCGCCAGAATAAGAGCAGTGCGTTTCATAAATGGTCCCTTCAACGGTGTTTCGGCGAAATGGCCAACGTGCTTATGACTTTCCAACGACGCTTTCGGGCAGATCCTGACCAAAGACGCGCTGATAATATTCTGCCACCAAAGCGCGCTCTGCATCGTCACATTTGTTGAGGAACGACAGGCGGAACGCAAAACCGACATTTTTGAAAATGGCGGTGTTTTGTGCCCATGTGATGACGGTCCGTGGGCTCATGACGGTCGAAATGTCGCCATTGATAAAGCCCTGACGCGTCATTTCGGCGACCTTGACCATGTTGGCGACGGTCGCGGCATCGGTGCCCGATGCCTTGGCCAAAACGATTTCGCTTTCGACCTGCGCGGGCAGATAGTTCAGGCCAACGACAATGTTCCAGCGGTCCATCTGACCCTGGTTGATCGCTTGCGTGCCGTGATACAGCCCGCTTGTGTCGCCAAGGCCAACGGTGTTGGCGGTCGCGAACAGGCGGAAATATGGGTTCGGGCGAATGACGCGGTTCTGGTCGAGCAGCGTCAGCTTGCCCTCTGTCTCCAACACGCGCTGGATCACGAACATCACGTCCGGACGGCCAGCGTCATATTCGTCGAACACCAAAGCGGTCGGTGTCTGCAGCGCCCAAGGCAACAGGCCTTCGCGGAATTCTGTGACTTGCTGTCCATCGCGCAGAACGATCGCATCGCGGCCGATAAGGTCGATGCGGCTGATATGCGCGTCGAGGTTGATGCGGATGCACGGCCATTTCAAACGCGCGGCGACTTGTTCGATATGCGTCGATTTACCGGTGCCGTGATATCCCTGAACCATCACGCGGCGGTTGTGGGCAAAGCCGGCAAGGATCGCGAGCGTGGTGTCGGGGTCAAAGACATAGCTGTCGTCTGTGTCGGGAACCCGTTCATCAGCAACGGAAAACGCAGGACATTCCATGTCGACATCGATGCCGAACATTTCGCGCACGCTGACGGTTTTGTCAGGCGCGGCAAGGATGGTCGTGTCGCTGCTGTTGGGCTGGATATTTGGAATGTCAGTCATGTCGTTCTCGTCAAATAAAGGCGGGCGATGTTTTAAGGTGCGTATAGGCAGCAATGACGTCTTGCAAAGCCTTTTCATAAGACCGGTTGCCGCCATTTTTATCAGGATGATAGGCGCGGACCTTGGCCGAATAGGCGCTACGTAAGGCGCGCCTATCCGCATCCTCGCCAAGCCCTAGCGTCTTGAGCGCTTTGCGGTCCTCAGGCGACAGGAACTGCCCGTCGGCACGTTCCTTGGGCAGGCGTGATCGGAAGCGCGTGGATATGGCATCCAACGGGTCTTTAAAGTCTGCCCATTTGGGCGGCGAATCGACACTGCCGCTGGCACGAAAGGCCCGGGTTTCGCTTGGCCACACATTTATCGGGCTTTGCGCCTCCATGATTTCTTCGGCGGTCATGCCTGCGAACCAGTTATAGCCTGCATTAAACTGCCGGACATGTTCAAGGCACAGATATTGATAGTCGCCGGGGCCATTGGCCGAGGCACGCTGGCCATGCGGGTCAGGCGCGCGAAATTCGCCTGCCTCGCGGCAGTGCGGATGCGCGCAATGCCGCTGTGCACCGCGAACGCGGCCGTGAAATCGGTCAAAGGGCTGCCGCGAATCCATAATTCCCCTTGGCGAAAAACTGCGGATATGGGAATACAGAGCTTATGGAAAAAGGCCCTGCACACATCGAAATGGAAACGCTGCTGACGGCAGCATTTGCCCCCACACATCTCGCGGTCATCAACGACAGTGCAAAACATCATGGCCATAGCGGTGACGACGGCTCGGGTGAATCGCACTTCACCGTGGAAATAGAGAGCGATGCATTTGCGGGCGTGTCCCGCGTGATGCGGCAGCGGATGGTGAACAAGGCGCTGGGTGATATTCCGGGCACGCGCGTCCACGCACTGGCGATCAAGGCTAGTGCACCGGGCGAATAACCCAAAGTGGTGACGAAAAGACGGTCCAGCACCTGTCGCAAATTTATAAGGCAAATCTTCATGACTGAACTAAACCATCACCGTCTTTCCCTTTCCACCGGGATTGAAATGGATGCGTTTACGGCGGGTGATCCTGCCAATCCTGCGATCATATTTTTGCACGGATTTCCGGAATCGCACCGCACATGGCGGCACCAGATGGCCCATTTTGCGGACCGGTTTTTCTGCATTGCGCCCGACCAGCGCGGCTATCGCAATTCATCAAAGCCGCAAAATGTCGATGCCTATACGGCGGACAAGTTGACCGCGGATATCTTTGCCTTGGCCGACGCGCTTGGCATCCACAATTTCATCATTGCGGGTCATGATTGGGGCGGTGCGATTGCATGGAGTGTTGCGCTCAATGGTCAGCCGGGCGGACTTAACCCCGCATGGGCAGGCCGCGTGACGCGGGCCATCATCGCCAATGCGCCGCATCCCTATCTGTTCCAGCGGCTGATGATCAACGACATGCAGCAGCGTGCAGCCAGCCAATATATCCGTGCGTTCCGTGACCCCGCAAATGATTCTGTGGTGCGTGAGGCTGGCCTAACCGGTTTGCTGTTGAAGACAATTAGCTGGGATAAACCGAGCGCAATGGAGCCCGACGAGCGGGCTGCGTTGTTGAAAGATTGGCAAGACCGCGATGCGTGCTTCGGCATGCTCAACTGGTACCGCGCATCGGCAATATATGTGCCGGCGATGGATGAAGATGCCGAAATGCCTGCCTTTGCCGCAGGCGAATTCCCTTCGCTGATGATCCCGACGCTGATTGTTTGGGCGATGGATGATCTGGCGCTGCCCGCAAGTAACATCGACGGCATCGAAGCATTGGTGCCACATGTGACGATCGCGCCCGTTGAGGATTGCGGTCATTTCGTCATCTGGGAACGGCCGGACGCGGTGAATGCGGCCATGGATGCGTTTTTAAACTGACTTCCAAAGCGGTTGAACGGAACCTGGCGATCGTGAAAGCGACGGGCAAATAGGGCTTCTGCCATATTGCCCTTTCTGCGCGCGGCCCCTAAAGCGCGGGCATTGTGACTGAACGCATTATCTTTGCAATCCCCAAGGGACGGATTCTCGACGAGGCTTTGCCGCTTATGCAAGCGGCAGGGATCGAGCCCGAGCCTGCGTTCTTTGACGAGAGCAGCCGCGCGTTGCTTTTTGCGACCAATAATCCCGCGATCAGCATCATTCGCGTGCGTGCTTTTGATGTCGCGACCTTTGTAGCCCATGGCGCGGCGCATATTGGTATTGTCGGTTCCGACGTGATCGACGAATTTGATTATTCGGAGCTTTATGCCCCCGTTGACCTTGGCATTGGCCGCTGCCGGATTTCGGTCGCGATGCCGCATGATGCCGTTGATGATGTTCAGGCAGGGCATATCCGCGTCGCAACCAAATATCCGGCGACCACCGCGCGTTATTATCATGCCCGCGGTATTCAGGCCGAATGCGTCAAGCTGAACGGTGCAATGGAGTTGGCGCCTTCGCTTGGCCTTTCGGGACGCATTGTCGATCTGGTGTCGTCGGGCAAGACGCTCGCCGAAAACGGTTTGGTTGAAACGGCGATCATCTCGCAAGTTTCGGCGCGGCTGATCGTTAATCGTGCGGCCTTTAAAATGATGAGCGGTACTATTCCTGCGTTGGTGCAGACATTTCGGGAATTGTCGGGCGCACGTGCAGCGGCTTAACGCATCTGACGCGGGCTTTGCTGACGCATTTGATGCGCTGGTAAATGGCCGGCGTGAGGCGGATGCCGACGTTTCCAGCGTTGTCACGCAAACCATCCGCGATGTTCGTGCGCACGGCGATGTGACTTTGGCCGAAATGACCCAGCGTTTTGACGGCTTTGACCTGAATGCCGCGGGTTGGCACATTGATGCCGCACAGTGCAAGGCGGCCTATGACGCCCTCGCGCCCGATTTGCGCGCTGCGCTGACGCTCGCGGCAAAGCGGATCGAGGCGTATCACAAGGCGCAGTTGCCCGAAAACCGGGACTATCGTGACGCCGACAATGTGCGTTTGGGCGCGCGTTGGTCGGCGGTCGATGCGGCGGGGGTCTATGTACCCGGTGGCCGTGCCGCCTATCCATCTTCCGTTCTCATGAATGCCATTCCTGCGAAGGTTGCAGGGGTAGAGCGTATTGTCATGGTCACGCCAACGCCCGGCGGAGAGACAAACCAAACGGTTATGGCGGCGGCCTATCTGGCTGGTGTCGATGAAATCTGGCGCGTGGGTGGCGCGCAGGCAATTGCGGCGCTCGCTTATGGTACGGAGCGTATTCGCCCCGTTGATGTCATTACCGGCCCCGGCAATGCGTGGGTCGCCGAAGCCAAGCGTCAGCTTTATGGCGTTGTCGGCATTGATATGGTTGCCGGTCCTTCCGAAATATTGGTGGTTGCGGACGCGAAGAACGATCCTGAATGGATCGCTGCGGACCTTTTGAGCCAAGCCGAGCATGACCCCACAAGCCAATCGATTTTGTTCACCGATAATGCCGGTTTTGCCGACACAGTCGCAAAAGCCGTTGATGCCCAGATTGCAACACTCGCAACCGGCGCCGTCGCGCGGCAGAGCTGGGATGATTTTGGTGCAATAATCCTCGTCGATGATCTGGAAGGCGCAATGCCACTCGTTAACCGGTTGGCGGGAGAGCATTTGGAGCTTGCGGTGGATGATGACCGCGCCGAACGCCTTTTCGATCTGGTGCGGCACGCAGGCTCGGTTTTCTTGGGCCGTATGACGCCAGAGGCCATTGGTGATTATGTCGCCGGACCAAACCATGTGTTACCCACCGGACGCCGCGCGCGATTTGCGTCGGGCCTGTCGGTTCTCGATTTCATGAAGCGTACCAGTTTTATCGCGCTCGATAAAACCGCCATCAATGCTATAGGCCCCGCAGCGGCAACGCTTGCCGATGCCGAAGGTTTACCCGCCCATGCGGCGAGTGTCAGGAAAAGATTATGAGTGCCAATAACGCAAGTGCGAAATCAAAATCCCGTTCGGCAGCGCGTCTCGCGTCGGTGCAGGCGCTGTACCAGATGGATATGGAAAATATCGGCATTGCCCGCCTTTTGAATGAATTCCATTCGCACCGTTTGGGGCAGGAAATTGAAGACGCGCAATATGCCGATGCCGATGCCGACTTTTTCGACGACGTTGTATCTGGCGTTGATGCCCGCCGCGAAGAAATTGACCTGCTCGTTGATGCAAAGCTTGGCGAACAATGGAAGATGGGCCGTCTGGACAAGACGATGCTTCAGCTATTGCGTTGTGGCACCTATGAATTGATTGCGCGCCCTGATGTTCCCACGGCGACGGTGATCGACGAATATCTCGACGTCGCGCACGCCTTTTTTGATAAAAAGGATGCGAAGTTCGTCAATGGTTTACTGGATGCCGTGGCGAAAGATGTTCGGGCATAGGCCCAGTATCGTCGTCCTGAACTTGTTTCAGGACCACGTGCTGCGGTTGCTTGTTATCCCGAAACATGTTCGGGATGACGAACTGGAATTTATATGACCACCGAATCCGCCTTCATCAATATATTGCGCGGCTTTGCGAAAGACCCTGCGGCGCGTGGGCTTCTGGATGACGCTGCGGTCGTTGAAGTCGGCGACAGCTGCCTGATCATCACGCACGACATGATGGCCGAAGATGTGCATTTCAGGTCCAATGCAAATCCCGCCGATGTCGCGTGGAAATTGGTCGCGTCGAACCTGTCCGACCTCGCGGCGAAGGGGGCTTCGCCCATTGGCGTGCTGCTTGGCTTCATGCTTGGTGATGATGATTGGGACAGGGCATTTGCCGCCGGTCTGGAAAAGGTGCTTGGCCATTATGGCGTTGCCTTGCTTGGTGGGGATACGGTTTCCAACCGCGGTGACAAGCGCGCGCTTGGGCTAACCGCGCTCGGTATCGCGACCAATCGCCCCGTGCCCTCACGCGCAGGCGCGCAGGTCGGCGACATACTGCATGTTACCGGAACATTGGGCGATGCACTGGCGGGATTTGAGCTGATCGATGCTGGCTTTGATGAGGTTGGCGCGCTTGCCGACGCGTTCAACCGGCCACAGGCGCGCTTGGCCGAAGGGCAGAAGCTTGCGCCATTTGTCCATGCGATGATGGACATATCCGACGGGCTTTTGATTGATGCAGAGCGCATGGCGACCGCCAGCAGGCTGGGGATCGAAATCGACCTGGCGCGTATTCCCTTGTCGCCTGCTTATGTCAGCTACCGCACGGACAGCCTGGAAAGCCGGATGCAGGCGGCAAGTTGGGGCGATGATTATGAGCTTTTGTTCTGCGCGCCGGCGGACGCCCGCATAGCCGTCGAGGCAACCGCTGTCGGACGCGTGATTGCGGGCGGGGGCCTCACATTATGCAACGGAGATGCACCTGTGAAATTGCCGCCGACGCTGGGTTATCAACACCATTGACCGAAGTGGCGGAAATGGCGGCGTTTAAGGGTTGCCATGTCTGACGATGCCGCCTTATACCCTTACGGCTTGCAGTTCTCGGGAGGAGAATGGCAACAGTAGTTGTTTTTATAAACAGGAGGGGAGAGATAATTTCATGTCTCTGACAATTATTGCAATATTATGCGGGTTACTTGCCGTCGTGTACGGCTTTGTAACCAGCCGCCAGGTGCTGAGCGCCTCGGCTGGCAATGAAAAAATGCAGGAAATCGCCGCGGCTATTCAGGAAGGCGCAAAAGCCTATCTTGGCCGTCAATACCGGACCATCGCTATCGTTGGCGTTGTTGTGGCGGTGCTTGTCGCGGTTTTCCTTGGCGTCATTCCAACCGTTGGCTTTGTCCTCGGTGCGGTGCTTTCGGGCGTTGCGGGTTATATCGGGATGAACATCTCGGTCCGTG
>JBILOZ010000011.1:0-26045 GCA_044374245.1 Sphingorhabdus sp.
CGCAGCAACGAAAGCCAAGGAAATCGAAAGGATAATAAACAAGGTCGCCAAAATGGTGGTGGTACGCGTCAGAAAGTCGGCTGCACCACGTGCGGACATCAATCCCGATGGGCTTCCGCCCATTCCCAAACCGCCGCCTTCAGAACGCTGCATCAAGATAACGCCAACAAGCGAGGCGGCGATAATGGCCTGAACGACGATAAGAAAATGGAAAATGCCCATGATGAATTCCGAATAAATAAAGGCAATAAGTTGCCGGTTGTTGCGCCCACATAGCGAGCGCATCAGCGTTCTTCAATGCTATTCGCCGAAAGCTTGCGCTGCGGCTAAAATGGGTTCGAATTTCGCGCAGGTCAGACTTGCCCCGCCAATCAACCCGCCATCGACATTTTCAACCGCCAAAAGCTCGGCCGCATTGTCTCCGTTCATGGACCCGCCGTATAAAATCCGGACACCATCGCCGACCACACTATAACGATCGACCAGTGCGGCACGAATGGCGCCGTGCATTTCGCGTACATCCGCCATTTCCGGAATGCGCCCGGTGCCAATGGCCCAGACGGGTTCGTACGCGACACTCAACCAGTCGCCAGATATGTTCTGGGGCAATGAACCTGCAACCTGTCCCAAAACAATGTTTAGCGCATTGCCTGCGTCCCGCTCGGCAAGCGTTTCCCCGACGCAGATGATGACTTTCAGGCCCGCCTTATGCGCGGCTTGCGCCTTTGCCAGCACGTCGTTGTCCTGCTCATGCTGTGCGGCGCGGCGTTCGCTGTGTCCGACGATTGTCAAAGACGCCCCCGCATCGACCAACATATCCGCCGACAAACATCCAGTATGCGCGCCTGAAGGCTGCATGTGGCAGTCCTGCCCCCCGATTGGGAAGCCTTGCACACTATCACACGCCCTGCTGATGAGGGTTGCTGGCAAACATAATGCGGATTCGACAGCTGGATAGCTCAGAGATTTTTCTGCGATTGCGGCAATTTCGGCTAAATCGCTGATCACGCCGTTCATCTTCCAGTTTCCGACAATCAACTTACGCATGCCATTATCCTATCTGTGGGGTTTGCGAATCTTGTTCCGGCTCTGGCATGGTTTCGACAATCGGAGCAAGTCTATCCCTTGATTGCCAAAGCCTTGCCGCCTAAAGCGTCTCGCAACAATCGGCACAGTCCGTGATATCAGGAAATTGCAATTCATGATTACCTCCATTCGTTCGCTCATTTACTCCAAATTCGGCGCGATTTTCGCGTTGCTATTCATCGGGATGATTGCCATCGCCTTTGCGCTTGGCGATGTATCCGGATCAGGCAGTTTTGGTGGCTTGAGTGGCGGTAACGTTGCGCGTGTCGGTGACCGGAACATCACATTGGGCGAACTTAACGATGCCCTCGACAATCGGCTAAAAGCCGAACGTCAGAATAACCCTACGCTGGATATGGCCGGTTTTGTCGAGGGTGGTGGATTTGATTCAACGCTCGACCAGCTGATCAACCGTTACGCCATCACTGTATTCGGTGAAGAATATGGTGTCGCCGTCAGCAAGCGTCTGGTCGACTCCGAAATTCGCAAAATACCCGGTGCCATGGGGCTTGATGGTAAGTTTAGTGCAGACGCCTTTCGCGCCTTTGCCCAACAAATTGGCGTAAGTGAAAAAGCGATCCGCGACGATCTGACGCAGAATTTGTTTGCGCAACAAATCTTGCCCGCTGCGGCAAGCGGTCCGGCGGCGCCCGATGGCATGGCTTTGCCTTATGCATCGTTGATGCTTGAACAGCGTGCGGGACAAATCGCATCGATTCCAGCCACCGCATTTTTGCCCAAGGCGCCTCCAAGTGCTGCGGCACTCGCCAAATTCTATGCAGACAATGCCGCGAAATTCACAATCCCTGAAAAGCGCGCAATTAGTTACGCGATTTTTGACAAGACTATCATTGCAGGCCGCGCAAAACCGACCGAGGCAGACATCGCGGCCTATTATAAAGCCAATGCCGCAAAGTTCGCCGCATCGGAAAGCCGCAACATCAGCCAGATGATCGTGCCAACCGAAGCTGCCGCAAAGTCGGTTATCGGCCAGGTCGCGGCGGGTAAATCATTGGCCGACGTCGCCAATGGCTTGGGTCTGTCCGTAACGACAACCGCCAACGTCACCAAAAGCAGCCTTGCCAGCACCGCAACCGCAGCGGTTGCCGACGCGGTCTTTGCCGCAAAGCAGGGTACATTGGCAAAGCCAGCCCGCGGCAAGCTGGGCTGGACCGTTGCACGCGTCGACAGCGTGAACAATGTCGCGGCAAAATCACTTGCGGCTGCCCGCGCAGAAATTGAAAAAGAATTACTCCAGACGCGCAGCGAAGAAATGCTGACCGAAATGACGTCGGAAATCGAAGATGCATTTGCCGATGGCGGAACGATAGCTGACATTGCCAAGCAAAACGGCCTGTCCGTGAATACCTCGCCGAAATTGCTGGCGACGGGTCAGGATATCTCCAACCCCGCATATAAGCCTATTCCGGAAATGCAGGTCATTTTGCCCGCAGCGTTCCAAATGGAAACCAGCGGTGAAGCCCAATTGATCGAGTTGGTACCTGGCGAGAAATTCGCGATGATTGCGGTTGCCGATTACGACGAAGCAGCGCCGCCACCGCTTGGTGATGTCCGCGCCTTGGTTCAGCAACAATGGGCGTTTTCCGAAGGCGCAAAGAGTGCCCGCGCTGCTGCGGACCGTTTGCGTAAGTTGGTCGATAGCGGCCAACCGCTTCAGGCTGCACTTGCAGCGGCCAATGTCCAAGGTGCCCAGATTGAACGGCTGACCGGCACGCGCGCGGATCTTTATCGCGAGGGCCAGCCCGTGCCGCCGCCATTGTCGCTCATGTTCGCCATGAAAAAAGGCACCGCCAAAATTGTTCAGGCAGGCGGCGAGCGCGGATGGTATGTGGTGTATCTGACCGACGTCATCAAAGGCAACGCCAGCGGCAATGCGGACCTGCTTCGTGCACGTAAGCAAGAGCTTTCCGGTATATTGCAGCAGGAATATGCCGCACAGCTGATCGTCGCTGCATCGAAAGATGCCGGTGTTGAAAAGAACGAAGACGGGATCGCAGAAGTGCGCACTCGCCTAACCAACCGTGACGGCAACTAAACCCGAACTCATTTGGCGCAAGCGCATAGCTGATACCGAAACGCCGGTATCAGCGGCGCTAAAGCTGTTCGTACCCGAGCGCGGTGATTTCATTCTGGAATCGGTTGAAGGCGGCGAAACGCGCGGACGGCATAGCCTGATTGGCATCGCACCCGATCTGGTGTTTCGGGCGGCCGGCGATAGCGCCGAAATCAATAGTCAGTGGATGACCGACAGGACCGCTTTTGCGCCTTCTCCTCTGCCATCATTGGATGCGTTACGGGCACTCGCGGCGGACTGCCGCATGGATGTTCCCGAAGAGCTGCCGCCTGCCCTCGCCTGCTTGGTTGGCTATTTTGGTTACGAGACGATCGGCCTCGTTGAAAAGCTTCCACGCGCACCGCAATCGGCGCTTGAGCTGCCGGACATGCTGTTCGTTCGCCCAACTGTCATATTGGTGTTCGACCGGCTTAAAGACGAAGTGTTCCTCGTCTCGCCAGTTTGGACCGGCTTAGGTGATCCACAGGCAGTGGCATTGGCGAATGAGCGCCTTGATGAAACAGAGCGGTTATTGAACCTTGGGCAAGTGCCGTCGGCTGGCGCGGTGCCCGTATCCGAAGAACGCGAAATCAAGCTTACACCCGTATTGCCCGAGGGGCGCTATGCCCAGATGGTTGCGTCGGCCAAAGACTATATTGAGGCAGGCGACATATTCCAGGTCGTGCTTGCCCAGCGTTTTACTGCTCCTTTTGATCTGCCGCCTGTGCATTTATACCGCGCTTTGCGGCGGATTAATCCATCGCCATTTCTATACTTCATTGATCTTCCCGGCTTTGCATTGATCGGTTCCAGTCCGGAGATATTGGTCCGCGCACGCGGCGGCGAAGTGACAATTCGGCCGATCGCTGGAACCCGCCCGCGCGGCAAGAGCAGCATTGAAGACGCTGAAAACCGTGCCTCATTATTGGCTGACCCCAAAGAGCGCGCGGAACATCTAATGCTGTTGGACTTGGGAAGAAACGACGTTGGCCGGGTGACCAAAGGCGGCAGTGTCACCGTAACCGACAGCTATATGGTCGAATTTTACAGCCATGTGATGCACATCGTTTCCAATGTTGTTGGCGAACTTGCTGAAGATAAAGACGCCATCGACGCTTTGTTCGCAGGCTTTCCCGCAGGCACCGTTTCAGGTGCGCCCAAGGTGCGCGCCTGCGAAATTATTGCCGAACTCGAACCAGAAACCCGCGGAGCCTATGCGGGCGGCGTTGGATATTTCTCGCCCAATGGCGATATGGACAGCTGCATCGTATTGCGCACTGGCATCGTCAAAGACGGCGTCCTTCATGTACAGGCCGGCGCCGGTATCGTGGCGGACAGCAACCCCGAATATGAACAGCGCGAGTGCGAGGCAAAGGCCGGTGCGCTGATTGCGGCGGCGCGTGAGGCGGTAAGGGTAGCTGGCGAGGCGGGATTTGGCCAATGAGGGAGGTGCTGTCGTGACCACCGAACAAAATTCTGGTACGCGGGTTACGCTTTCGCTGATCGGCATTCTCATCGGCGCAATGCTCTTCCTGTTTTATGGTCCGGAAGACAACTCCCAGATTTCCAATGTAACTGCTCTCTTAGCCATCCCTGCGGCTCTGGGTGGCCTCGTCACGCAATATGTCGATCCATCTGGATTGCGCTCGCCCATGGGCTGTTTCTTCTGGCCAACATTATTTTTTCTAACCATCACGGGAATTGCGGTTGCGGCTTTTGACGAAGGCGCGGTCTGCCTTGTACTGGTTATTCCGATCTGGATTCCGGCGGCGATTGCGGGCGGATTGGTTCAGTACCTGAACGCACGGCGGCGGCGGCGACATGCTGCACAGCAACAGCGCCGATTTTACGCTTCTAGCTGGTTGTTGCTGCCCATGCTGGTGATGATTTGGGATCAAATGTGGCCAGTCCATTGGACCAATGTCAGCGTGGAACGTTCAATTGAAATTGATGCGTCGCCAGAAAAAATTTGGCCTTATCTTTCCAGCATTCGGGACATTCGCGCGGACGAGGGTATCGCAAATTTCACCCATGATGTCGTTGGTATTCCTCGGCCAACCGAGGCGATACTTAGGCGTGAATCCGATAGAACCGTGCGTAAAGCGGTGTGGGGTGAATCCGCGCGCTTTGAAGAGGTGGTGCAGTCTGTGTCGCCGAACCGTGAAATGACCTGGGCATTTTCCTTTCCCGACAAGTCCATTCAGGAATACACAGACCGGCACATTTCTCCGGCTGGTCCTTTCCTGAATATCGCGTCAGGAAGCTACCGCCTTGAACCCATTGGTCCCGACCGTACGCGGCTCGTTTTGACAACGCACTACCGCATGAAAGTAAGGCTGGTTGGGTATTTTCAATGGTGGGGCGAACGCATGCTGGGCGACGTTCAAGACAATGTACTGGCAATCGTAAAGGACCGCGTTTCGGCGGATGTAGGGCGTAACCAATGATCCTTGTCATCGACAATTACGACAGCTTCACTTGGAACCTCGTCCATTATCTGATGGAGCTTGGGGCTGAGGTTGAGGTTGTCCGCAACGATGATATGTCGGCGGCACAAGCTTTGTCGTCGGGTGCGGAGGCTTTTCTTATTTCGCCCGGGCCGAAAACACCGAATGAAGCGGGCGTGAGCCTTGAGCTCGTCGCGGCTTGTGAAGAGGCTGGAAAGCCGTTGCTGGGCGTTTGTTTGGGCCACCAGACCATTGGGCAGCATTTTGGCGGAACCGTTGCGCGGGGCGGATTGATGCACGGCAAAACATCGCCGGTCACACATGATGGAAGCGGATTGTTTGAAGGCCTGCCGTCCCCGTTTCAGGCAACGCGCTATCATTCGCTCATCGTCGAAAACGTGCCGCCGAGCCTTGTCGTGAATGCAACGAGCGATGACGGCCATGTCATGGGCTTTCGCCACGCCACGCTGCCAATTCACAGCGTTCAATTCCATCCCGAAAGCATTGCCACCGAACATGGTCACGCGATGCTGGCCAATTTCATGCGCATTGCCGGAATGTATGTGAAGGAACGAGCATGAACCCCTTCGGTCCCCTGCCCGACCCGCAGCATCTGTTTGACCATGATGAGGCCGCACAGGCATTTGCGGACATCCTTGACGCACGCGCCTCCGAAGATGAAATACAGGCGTTCCTCGTTGCGCTCACCGCGCGCGGCGAGACGATGGTGGAGATTGCCGCCGCTGCGCAAGCCATGCGCGACCGGCTGATCCCCATTGATGCCCCCGAAGGTGCCATTGATGTTTGCGGCACAGGTGGTGATGGGCATCATACGCTTAATGTTTCCACCGCCGTGTCAATTGTGGTCGCGGCGTGCGAGGTTCCTGTTGCGAAACATGGCAATCGCGCTGCCTCTTCAAAGGCAGGTGCGGCAGATACGCTTGAAGCGCTCGGCCTCGACATGGAACGCGCCGGACGCATGGCGGAAGAGACGCTGAAAGACTTAGGCATTTGCTTTCTGTTCGCAGCCAACCATCATCCCGCGATGAAGCGGATTCAACCGATCCGCCAACGCATTGGCCAACGCACGATTTTCAATCTGATGGGCCCGCTTGCCAACCCCGCACGCGTAAAACGCCAGCTGATCGGTATTGCACGGCCCGCCTATGTCCCTGTGTATGCTGAGGCGCTTCATCATCTTGGCACCGAACATTCGCGGATCATTTCGGGCGATGAGGGCCTTGACGAATTAAGCTTGGCCGGCGGCAACGAAGTGGCCGTCGTCGAACCCGAAGGCGTCCGTTTCCAACGCACCACCGCCGCTGATGCGGGCCTACCTGTGCATCCGGTTGACGCCATTCGCGGCGGCGATGCGCAGCATAATGCGGCTGAACTACGCAAGTTGTTGCTGGGCGAACATGGCGCGTATCGCGACGCCGTATTGTTCAATGCCGCGGAGGCTTTGTTAGTGGCTGGCGTTGTTGAAACCATACCCGATGGGGTTGAAGAGGCCGCAGAGGCAATCGACAAAGGCCTTGCCAATGCGTTGCTGAACTGTTGGGTGAAATATTGATGGCCGACAAGCTTGCAGAAATCTGCGCGACCAAGCGCATGGAAGTGGCCCAACGCAAACCTAAGGGCGTATCGCATTGGCCTGCCCCATCCCCGCCGCGTGGCTTCGAAGCGGCACTGCGTTCCAAAAGCGCATCTGGCATTGCGCTTATTGCGGAAATCAAAAAGGCCAGTCCGTCTAAAGGCCTCATCCGCGCAGATTTCGATCCTGCAGCACATGCAAAGGCCTATCAGGCGGGCGGTGCGGCTTGCCTGTCCGTATTAACCGACGCGCCTTATTTTCAGGGGCATGAGGATTATCTCATCGCTGCGCGCAACGCCTGCGACCTACCTGTCATCCGAAAGGATTTCATGGTTGACCCATGGCAGTGCGCCGAAGCGCGCCAAATGGGCGGTGATGCCATACTGATTATCGTCGCGGCATTGGATGATGTTGCCATGGTTGAAATCGAAGATGCGGCTTTTGCTCAAGGGCTGGATGTCCTTGTGGAAGTGCATGATGAGGCCGAATTAGATCGCGCACTTACCCATCTGAAATCGAAATTGGTCGGCGTGAACAACCGCAATTTGAAGACATTTGAAGTCGATTTGGCGACGACAGAGCGTTTGGCAAAATATGTGCCCGCCGACATATTGCTGGTGTGCGAAAGCGGCATTTCGACGCATGCCGATTGCCAGCGTATGGCATCATCCGGAGTCAACACCTTCTTGGTCGGCGAAAGCCTGATGCAGAACGCCGATGTTCAACTTGCCACACAACGGTTATTGACCGGACATGGCTGATCTAACGCATCTGGGTGCCGATGGCGCCGCTCATATGGTCGATGTGTCAGCCAAAGCGGACACTGCCAGAGAGGCTGTCGCCGAAGGACGCATCACTATGTCCGCAGAGGCGCTGGATGCTGTGCGCGCGGGCAATATCAAAAAAGGCGATGTGCTGGGGACCGCGCGGATTGCCGGTATCATGGCCGCGAAAAAGACCAGTGAGCTCATACCGCTTTGCCACCCGCTCATGCTGTCCAAAATTGCCATCGCGTTTGAATTTGAAGACCATGGCATTCGCGCAGAGGCGCGTGTGCGTTTGAATGGTCCGACGGGTGTCGAGATGGAGGCTTTGACCGCTGTGTCCGTTGCCTTGCTCACGCTGTACGACATGGCAAAGGCGCTCGATAAGTCGATGGTGATTTTGGGCATCCGTTTGATGTCCAAAACGGGCGGCAAATCGGGCGATTGGCACGCATGATTTCGGTCGCCGAAGCGCAGGCGCGATTGTTGGCGCTAGCTTCGCCGCTGCCATCTGTCGAACTGGAGCTCACAAAGGCCGCGCGGCATTATTTGCACGGCCCACTCCATGCGAAACGCACACAACCCGCGGCCGATCTGTCGGCAATGGATGGATATGCTTTATCATCCACCGCGTTTCCCGGGCCTTGGCAGGTTATCGGCAAAAGCGCCGCAGGTCGGCCCTTTGCGGGCATATTGGAACATAACCAAGCCATGCGCATCTTTACGGGAGCGCATGTCCCCGCTGGCGCGGATACGGTATTGATACAGGAAGACGCTTCGCGTGACGGCGATACCCTCATCGCCACGACGAAGGATGCACTTGCGCCGGGCATGCATATTCGCACGGCGGGTGGCGATTTTTCGTCCGGCGATACCGTTCTCGCGACAGGCACTATGCTGGAGGCTGGGCCGTGCGCGCTGGCGGCTATGGCTGGCCATGGCACCGTTCAGGTTGGCGGTTGGCCGCATGTAACGATTGTCGCGACAGGCGACGAGCTCCTGCCTCCAGGCATAGAGTGCAGTCCTGCGCAGATACCATCATCAAACAGCCCAATGCTGCACGCGATGCTATCCAACCTGCCATGTAAAATCACGGATGCCGGCATAATTGCCGACAGGCTGACCGATCTGGAAACAAGCTTGAGCGCGCTTGCATCAACCACCGACATTATCGTCACGACTGGCGGCGCGTCGGTTGGCGACCATGATTTGGTCCAAACTGCGCTGCGCAATATTGGCGCAGATATGGACTTTTGGAAGGTCGCGATGCGGCCGGGCAAACCCGTGATGGCGGGAAAAATTGGCGACACAATATTGCTTGGTTTGCCGGGCAACCCCTCCTCCGCGTTCGTAACGGCCTTTCTCTTCCTGCTGCCGCTAATACGCCATATGGCGGGGAGCCTGTCGCCGCTCCCCGAAGTCCTTGAAGCCCAGACCGACAACGCATTGTTTCCGGGCGGAAGCAGGACAGAATATGTTCGCGCTCGGGTCCAAGGCGGTTCCATCACAGCTTTTACCTCGCGGGATAGCGGCTTGGTTTCGCCGCTGTCGCACAGCAATGCGCTGATAATCCGTGATGTAGGTGCACCTGCCACGCCATCTGGAGCGGTTGTGCAATATCATCGGTTGTTCTGACCGCGACGCGCTTACAGTGCACAAATGTTCTTGACTTAACCGCATTTGTTCTCTAATCGTTCTTCTCATGTTCAACATGATGGAACCCTGAATATGCTCACAGCCAAACAGCATGAACTGCTTGTGTTCATTAACCAGCGACTTGATGAAAGCGGTATTTCCCCCTCATTTGAAGAAATGAAGGAAGCGCTCGATTTGAAGAGCAAGTCAGGTGTGCATCGGTTGATTGGTGCTTTGGAAGAACGCGGTTTTATCCGGCGTCTTGCAAACCGCGCCCGCGCTCTCGAAGTGATGAAACTGCCCGACGGCGGCAACTTGCGCAGCGATAATGTGACCAAGCTCACCCCTGCCGTTGCCAGCAGCAAGGCGCAGGTGCATTTGCCCGTGGCTGCGAACGACGTCATGGAGATCCCACTGCATGGCAAAATCGCTGCGGGTGTCCCGATTGAAGCGTTGGAAGGCCAAAGTTCCTTGTCGGTGCCCATGGCGCTGTTGGGCGCTGGCGAGCATTATGCGCTCGAAGTTTCCGGTGACTCAATGATCGAGGCGGGGATATTGGATGGTGATTACGCCCTGATCCGTAAAGCCACCACCGCGCGTGATGGCGAGATTGTTGTAGCATTGGTGCACGGTGAAGAAGCAACGCTGAAATATCTGCGCCGCGAAGGTCAGCAAATCCGTTTGGATCCTGCTAACAGCACATATGAACCACAATATTATGCGCAGCATGAAGTTGAGGTTCAGGGTAAGCTAGCGGGTCTATTGCGCAGATATCATTGATGTAAATCTGCGTTCTGCTGCGCCGCTTTGGCCGCTTGAACCCATGGCATATGCGCGCGATTTCCGTTGACGGTTATCACGCGCTGTTCAGCCAAATAGATAGCAAGTCCGCCGGTCTGCTCTAACAGTCCGCGGTCTGCTTTAATCCATTTGGGCCGGCAGCTTTGCGGTAACCATCGGTCGCTCATGACGATGTCCACGCGCCGGCAGGCCGCGGCCATCTCCATGGCTGGAACTCGATAGGCCGTGCGCGTTGCCAATATGGTCCAGGTCCGGTTGTGCGCAGCTATCGATATAATGCAGTTATCAGATGTGCACCTTGCCCCCGGCCATTGTTCTATCGGTGTGGCGATAGCGTTGCTTCCCGCTTTTTCGGAGATCATGTCCCGAACAAAGTCGCCTGCCTTTCCGCGCAATAAAGAGACTTTTCCGTCGGGTGCGACGAGTGCGAGATGTTTTCCATCACCCGTGACCAATATATCGGGCCGTGGCGCCAATATCATTCCGGCAATGCCAATAAGGAAAATCGGGATACCGACATAACGGATGTGCGTTTGCAGCAAGCCAAAAAGCAACGCCCCCGCCCAGAATGCCGCATAAGACCAGATGGGCATTTCCGGCATCATCGAAACCGCACCGGGCAAACCGCTGACAAAATGTGCCAACGCCAACATGGCTAAAATCCCTTGTCCGGCGAGCCACCAGAACGGCAGGCCAAGCCCGACCAGATCGAGGGCAAGTGCCAATGCTTCCAACGGCATAATCACGAACGTCGTCATGGGTATCGCGACGACATTGGCAAAGGCCCCGTAAAGCCCTGTCTTATGAAAATGAAACAACGCGATCGGGGCCAAGATTATTTCGATAGCGAGCCCGGTGAGCACCAGTGAAAGAACCCACCGGCCAAACCGATATAGCGTCGGCTCGTCCCGCCGTTCGGTAAACCGCTTCACCAGTGGCAGCTCGTGTAGGATGACAATCGTGGCAACAGCGGCGAAGCTGAGTTGGAAACTTGGCCCGGCCAATGCCTCAGGCCAGAATAGCAGGACAATCAACGCGCCAAATGCAACCAGACGCAGGGTAAGCGCCTCCCTGCCCAACGCCAGTGCGACGAGCACAAGAAGCGCAGCAATGCAGGAACGTATTGTCGGCACTTCCGCGCCCGTTAAGAAGGTATAGGCCAGCGCCCCCATTGCGGCCGCCGCCGCCGCACAGATGGGCACCGAAATCCGCAGGGCCAGCCATGACGACAATGACAGCAACCGGCTGACGGCGATAAAGATAAATCCAACAACCGCCGTCACATGAAGCCCGCTGATCGACAACAGATGCGCCAATCCGCTGTCCCGCATCGCTTGTGCATCGGCCTCGCTTATGTGCCCCTGATCCCCCGTCACAAGCGCAGCGCCAATTGCGCCGGCATCACCTGGCATGGATGTCAAAATATGCTGCGTGAGTTGTTCCCGCTTTTCCGAAAACATCGCATTGGTTCTTGCAGGCTCAACCAAGGTTACGGTTCCCAATGCAGACCCGGTTGCGCCGATCTGTTGAAACCATGCCCGGCGCGCAAAATCATATCCGCCCGGCAAGGTTGGCCCGGTAGGCGGCATCAATCTCGCCCGTAGCCGAATGACCGCGCCCACTTGGAATGTTGATTGATATTGCTCGGGCGTAAGATTTATGCGGACGACAGGCGGCAATCCGCCCTGTGCATCCGTCCCAAGGCGCAAGCGAACAACGTCGCGCGCCGTGAGATTTTCGACGGCTTCAATCCGCCCATAAAAATCCCCGATCCAAATTTTGCCCAGCACGGGTTTGTCGACGACCGCCGACTTCAGGCTAATGAGCCCAAAACCAAGCAGAATGGCGACTGCCGCCATCCCTAAAAACTGACGGCTGCGGCTATGCGGTTTAGCAAGCAGCGCAAACAGCCCAATCGCAATGGCCAGTAACAATAATCCCGGCGCCGCTGAAGCCCCACCAAATTGCCAAATGACGATTCCGATGCCTATGCCAACCGGCAACCACAAAGGCAGCTGATCGCGCTCCCGATCAAGCCAGTTTTCAAGGGCAATGAACCACCTACGCCCCTCGCCCAAGCGCGGCATATTGTTGAGGGTCAAAATGTCCGATATCCCCACCACAATCGCTGTCTATCACCAATATGGAGCGTGGCAAATAACGCACTAATTTTTGGCTATTGTTTGCCTTGACGACCGCTGAATTTCCTACCATTGGGCTAGCCAACGACAAAGCCATTTTCTCCCCATGAAATAGTGGCATTTGAAGGACCGAAAGCAGTCGCAAACGACGTTTTGAACGTTCTGTGTCTTAAACGGAAATATGCCCGGTTGGGCGGCCCGATATGTCGGGTAGCAATGTATGGAGTTTGAAAATGGCCGATAATAACGCAACTCTTACCGTTGGCGAAAACAGCTTTGAATTGCCGATCATGAAAGGTTCGGAAGGACCCGACGTAATCGATATCCGCAAATTATATGCGGTGTCAGATCATTTCACATTCGATCCCGGCTTCACCTCGACCGCAAGCTGCGAATCTGCGCTGACGTTCATCGATGGTGATGAGGGCATATTGCTGCACCGTGGTTATTCCATTGAAGAGCTTTCGGAACAGTCCAGCTTCATGGAAGTATCATATCTGCTGCTGAATGGTGAACTGCCCAACAAGGCGCAGCTCGATAATTTCAGCCACACCATTTCACGCCACACAATGCTGCACGAGCAGTTGGCGACATTCTATCGCGGTTTCCGCCGCGACGCGCACCCAATGGCGATCATGTGCGGTGTAGTCGGCGCGCTATCGGCATTTTATCATGATTCGACCGATATCAGCGACCCAACGCATCGCATGATTTCCAGCCATCGTTTGATTGCCAAAATGCCAACCATCGCGGCCATGGCTTATAAATATTCTGTTGGTCAGCCATTTGTCTATCCGGACAACAGCCTGTCCTACACCGGCAACTTCCTGCGCATGACCTTCGGCGTCCCTGCCGAAGAATATGTTGTAAACCCCGTCATCGAACGCGCGATGGACCGGATTTTCATCCTCCATGCTGACCATGAACAAAATGCTTCGACATCGACGGTACGTCTTGCGGGGTCATCCGGTGCCAACCCGTTTGCATGTATCGCAGCCGGTATCGCCTGTCTTTGGGGCCCAGCGCATGGCGGCGCGAACGAAGCTGCGCTCAACATGCTGCGCGAAATCGGCACGCCGGACCGCATTCCGTATTACATTGAACGTGCCAAGGACAAGAACGATCCCTTCCGCCTGATGGGCTTTGGGCATCGGGTCTACAAAAACTATGATCCGCGCGCGTCAGTCATGCAGAAAACGGTGCGTGAGGTTCTGACCGAGCTGAACATTACTGACCCGATCTTCGATGTTGCGATGCAGCTTGAAGAAATGGCCCTAAATGACCCATATTTCATCGAAAAGAAGCTGTTCCCGAACGTAGACTTCTATTCCGGTATCATTTTGTCGGCGATTGGTTTTCCGACGGAAATGTTCACTGTTTTGTTTGCACTATCCCGCACCGTGGGCTGGGTTGCACAATGGAATGAAATGATTTCCGATCCGGCACAAAAAATCGGCCGCCCGCGCCAATTGTACACGGGTCCAAACCACCGCCCATATCCGGGCCTAGACCAGCGTTAATTGTTGTGGAAGGCGGAGCGTGAATTTAGCGCCTCCGCCTTTTGCAGCCTCAACGGTAAGATCACCCCCCATCGCGCGTGCCAGGCGTCGCGATATATAGAGGCCGAGCCCGCTCCCGCCATCGCCGGTGCGTCCCAAACGTTCAAACTTGGCAAAAATACGTTCGTGGTCATCGACGTCAACACCCGAACCTTGGTCCGACACGGATAAATACGCAAATCCATCCTCGGCGCCGACTTCCACCCAAACCTCAGTTCCGTCGGGCGAATATCTGATTGCATTGGTGATAAGGTTCAGCATGATCTGAAGCACGCGCCTGAGTTCTGCTATGGCCGCAACATATGTGTGGGTGTCAGGCAGCGTGATCGTCATGCGGTGATCTGCGGCCGTTAACGCCAGCAAACCAGCGGCGCGCCGCGCAACCTCCCCTAATTCGATATCATCCTGTGCGGTCGAAAAGCCCGGTCGCTCGACGGCTTCCAAATCGCTCAAATCCTCAACAAGGGCCGTAAGATGCCGCGCCGCATTGGCAATGTCGCGGGCATAGGAGGCATAGTTTTCACGGATCGGTCCCAACAATTCGCCCCCGATCGTTTCGGCATTCGCAAGGATACGATCCAATGGTTGCCGCAGAATCGGCGCAAGCTGTTTCCCAGAAAGTGCACCCGCTGATGATCTATCCGCCTGCGTAAAGGTAGCCGCTTCGACAGTCCCATTTTGCGCGAGGAACAGCGTATAGCCAGAGATCTGCCCAGCGCCGTCACGTTCGGCCTGCCCCCACACCCACATACAAGCATCGTTGAGCGTGCGAACGCTGCGGCGACTGATCGGGTGAAACCTCTCAACATCCTGGAATGCCGGCAGGGCTTCTGGACCGAAAAGCCTGCCGAGTATCACTGTCGCTGAGGAACCAAAATCTGTATTTTTTACAATGCCTTCAACTGGCCCGCAGGCGTCAACAAGACGCAAAGCGTGATCAAATCTAAGCCTGACCGGTTCTTGATCTTGACCATGCCATATATCCCGCGGCTTTGGCTTGACCGACACATTGTCTATTTTGCGCCAACTCAAAATGGAAAGTTTGACATCATGGTTGCAAGGCTCGGCCTCGACCCACAGTTCCAAATTGTCGGCACCTTCCGAAACGCAAACAGGTCGCGCGAGCCGCATCCGTAGCCGCAAAACCATCTGCGAGAGGCTTAGCAAAGCGGGACATGCAAGGACGCCGCCAGGCACGCCCCCTGCCCTTATATGAAGCTGCTGCAACGCGTCATCGGCACGCAGTAAAATGCCCTTAGGCGACACCTCGCCTGTTACAGGGCCTGCCAACGGCGCGGCCCCGTTCATGTTTTGCCAAAACTTAAAAATGACAATCGCGTCGCAGGCCCATAACTGCGTTGCTCGCGTGCCATTTCAGATATGAGATGGGCATATTCAGCCACAAACAACGCAGCTTCCCGGGGCAAGAGTATCTGAGATCTCAAATTGATAACAGCCTTCAGCGCGTCATCTTTCGAAACGCCCGCGGAAGGGAAGATAATGGACGTGACGTCGTCGCACAGTGCATCAACATCGCGGGCATGTGCGCACGCGATTGAGATCAAATCATCTTGGGGACCAAGTAAACCGTCCAAAGCCTATCCACTAACGTTCGTGGCGGCCGTTATAGGTTTTGTCGGTTAACGGCGTTTTAAGGCTGATCCGCCTTTTTATCGGGCCCGCTATCATAGCATGCGAACATAAATGCGCTTAACTGCGCGACCATGATCCATTGCAGCGCATGGGTTAAACCAAGACCGCTAGTGCCGACTAAAGCCAGCATGGACAGCAAGGCTGGCGACCGCAAAAGCCCGTCCGCCCAGCGCGGCAACACGACATGCATACTAATCCATGCGATGGAAGACACCGCAAACGCCGCAAATAGGCCGTCGTTCGTGTAGGAGGTGTCCATATACGCCGCGCCAAACATCGCGATAACAAGCAGCGACAAGGTCACTGACGTCAGCTTGAGCATTTTCCCCTGCCCGTTGAGATCGTCAGTCGTTGCAAGACGCAGACAATTGGTTGCGACAGCACCAAAAGCAGCGCCGGTTGCAGCCAAATCAAAGCCGGACACACCCAACGCCACCGCGCCCAACGCAAATATTGGACCGGAAAATTTGACGAGCTTAAGCGCAATTGGACTTTGCCATATGACGGGAACCAATTTGGCGGATACTGGCCCCAAAACCCTAGCTTCAACGAAGCCCGGCTGACTTAAAACCCGCCTGCGTAAAATTTGCTTGTTCAGCTGGACAAAATCCTGCGGACCTTGGACGATGTTCAAGGTTCCGTTGTTGACATGCTGTTGCGACAAAAGTCGCAACGGTACGTTCGCGAGGATCGCCTGTCGCAGCAGCGAGGAAATGATGCTCCAGTCTTCGGGCAGATCTTTCAGCGTCGCTATCGTGCTGGCGCCGACAATCGAGATACCAGCCCAGCGCGTGTTCAAATCGATGCGCTCGAAAAGGCTATTTTCGTCGCGCCCGTCCACTGTAGCCACGAAGTTATCCGGCGATTTCGAAAGCGTTTCGACAAAGTCAGGCTGCACATATAGCTGCCCGGATTGAACCCAAACGCGGTCGTCGAGCTTCAAATAGCGCTGAATATCCGCACCTGTGCGGACGAAATCGACGAGGACGTTTTTCTGCCGCCATTGTTCGGCCAAAGACAACATTGCCCCGTCCATATTTTCCACTTCAACGAGAAACCGTGAAATTCCCGCGCGGAAAAGCGTCTTAATCTGGTAATCGACGAGCGAACCGCCCGCCAACTCGGTATTTGGCTTGTCCGTGGGCGCTCGCGACGCGGACACATCGCCACCGGTGACGGAGAGCAACGCGACAGAGAGCTTTTCGGGAATGCGCGTGGACACCATAAGTCAGATATGAAGATTAGATGTCTTTTGCCAATCAAAATCTACAAAACTGGGTCAATCATTGCACAATGAAATGATCGATATCGCATATAGCCTTGCTGAGCTTGCGAATGACACACGCAGTTCCGCCATTAAGGATGCGTCATCCCCCACGGCAGCCTTTAACGCTGTGTCAAATGCGCCATAATCCATCGACATTTTTCGGGGTTACAACAGATGCTGTTAAGTTTGCGTTTCTCTCTCGCAATAATGTGGTAAAAAGGGTTTATGACCACACGCTCAAAAATCGTCGGCTTGACGCAACATATCTCGGACCAATCTTCGCACGACGATGTCGCGACCGAAGCGCATGCGACAGCGGGTGCGCTTCCGGATGCTGTCGACATAGAAAATGTTGAAGAGATGTATGAAGTTGAACAGCCGCGGCTTAGTGTTTTGGCATTTGTGGCGCCGACAGTGCTTCTCCTCGCATTTGCCGGCTGGACTGCATTTTTCGGACTGACCTATTGGCCTGAGGCGCAATCCGGCCTCGACAACAATCGCATTGTTGAACTCATTGTGCGTTGGGCTGTCCCTGCACTGTTGATCGCCGTGTCATGGTTGTTGGTGATGCGTAACAGCAGCCGGGAAGCAACCCGATTTGGCAATGTTGCAGCGTCGTTGCGCAACGAAAGCGTTTTACTGAGCCAGCGGATGCGCACCGTGAACGAGGAAATCGCATTAGCCCGCGAGTTTTTGTCACAAAATGCACGCGATCTCGAGTCGCTTGGACGCCAGTCGTCCCAAAAATTGATGGAGTCAGCCCAGGTCCTTACAGCGGCGCTTGCCGATAGTGACCAAAAGGCAAAGACACTTGAGGCTGTAAGCCAATCCGCAAACACAAATCTCGAGCAGCTCCGCAAGCATTTGCCGGTTGTCACAAGCGCAGCGAAAGATGTGACAAACCAGATCGGAAGCGCGGGCAATAACGCCCAGATCCAAATCAAAGCGCTCATTGCAACTTTGGAGCGCGTTCGCGATGCCGGCAAATCGGTTCGCGATTATGTCGATGGCGTTGAAGTGCGCGCCGACGATATGGCGGTCAAATTGGAACAGTCGCTCAGCAGCAGTGCAAAATTGCTCGACGTGCGGAGTGCAGAGGCGCTTGATCGGAGCGCCGAAATGGCGACGTTGATGGACAGCGCAACGCAAGCCATGTCCAGCGGTATCGCGCAGGCATCGGGCGATATCGGCGCGATCCTCTCCGTTAGTCAGGAACAGATTCAGTCAATCCTTTCCGAATTGCGGAAAGCACTTGGCGACGTTGGCAGCCAGACCGATCAGGAAGAGGCGCGCATCCGTGCGATGATTGCGACGATCAGCGCGCACATCCATTCCAGCGCACAACAGATTTCGGAAGTTGACCGCGTCGCGACCGACCAAACGTCTAAACTTGCCTTTGCCGTATCCGCTTTGGGCGACAGCACGCGCACTGTTGGTTCGGCGCTGACAGACAATCAACTTGTCACCCAACAGCTGATTGAACAATCCCACAGGCTGCTGGAGTCGCTTGGCACAGCAAACCATGAAATTAGCGAGACAATTCCGGCATCTATGGACGTCCTCAGCGTGCAATTGTCAGATGGCGTCGCGCAGATAAAATCCGCATTGTCGAACGCACAATCGCTCGAGGAATTGAGTGGCAGCATGCTGGAGAAGCTGAACGGGCTGGAGCAGATTATTGCGACCCAGCGCGACTCTGTGGACGCGCTAATGACGCAGAGCGATGCCCATTTTGCCGCCCGCCATGACCAAGTCGATGCACTTGGTTCGTCGTTGCGACAAACACAATCGCTGCTTCAGGAAATGTCGGATGAGGCAAATGGCCAGCTTGTGACCGCGTTGCTGCGTGTCCGCGAATCCACACGCGCTGCGGCAGAAAGCAGCCGGAAGATTTTGGATGATGAACTCGCGCATATCGCTGACCAGCTGACCGAACAAAACCGAACGGCTCTTGCCAATGCGTTGGATGCGCAAGTCGCGTCGATGAATGCTGCCGTTCAGGAAGCGATTGAACGCAATGTAGAGCTATCCGAAGCTGCGACCGGTCTGGTCGTCAAGCAGCTGGCTGAGCTGGGTGAAATGACGACCACTCTCGAAGGCCGCATTGCCGATAGCAAAAACAGTTTTGAATCGGTTCAAGATGACAGCTTCGCCCGCCGCATGGTGCTATTGACGGAATCGCTCAACTCAACAGCCATCGATGTTACGAAAATATTGTCGAACGACATCACCGACACGGCATGGGCGTCCTATCTCAAGGGCGACAGAGGTGTATTTACGCGCCGCGCCGTGCGCCTTATCGATTCAAAAGAAGCAAAGATCATCGCCAATCATTATGGCAACGACAGCGAATTCCGCGAACATGTGAACCGCTATGTCCATGATTTTGAAGGCATCATGCGCCTGTTACTCAGCACACGTGATGGTAACGCCATTGGCGTCACGCTTCTGTCGTCCGATATCGGCAAGCTATATGTTGCGCTTGCTCAAGCGATCGAACGGCTTCGGAAATAAGCCTTAAACAGGCCTGTTTATCAGCCAGTCAAAACTGTGGCGGTCGACCCAGCCATAGACATAATTGGCGTAATATAGACCGAACAGCGCTGCCGATAACAATGTTGTCCGCAAAATTATGGTGCGGGGTTGGAAGTTACCGGGGGCGCTGTCGGCTTGTCCGGGTACCTTAGGCAGCCCCAATTCCTCATGCGTCCGCACGCCGATGGGCAGGATGACAAACGCCGTCATCACCCAAAAGAGCGCGTAAATAGCGACAATTGATGTCCAGCTCATGCGGTCTCCAATATCATCACATCAACAATGGGTTTTTTGCCGGTCCAGCTGACGGCAACACGGCGAACGGCCAAACGAACTGATTCGCGGAGCTTTTCATAATCGCCACGATTGTCCTTAATCGCCTTTACGGCAGCGGTCGTGGCTTCGTCGATAAAATCATCCAGATCTTCTTCGATTGGGACACCATGCAAACGGATCTCCGGGCTGCCCAGCAATTTGTCATTCGCACCAAGCGCGAACGCGACTGAAATCAATCCATACCACGACAAACGCCGGCGTTCGTTCAACGTGGCGCCATCCGCAGCGATAATGGTGTCACCATCGAGGATGAGACGCCCAGTGCGTTCCTTGCCAATCGTCTTCGGTTCGCCAGGGGCCAAGCGCACCACGTCACCATTTGACTGCACGACAGCCTTTGGAACGCCATGCGCGCGCGCGAAACGGGCTTGCTCTGCCATGTGCCGACGCTCGCCATGCACTGGGACAAGGATTTCAGGCCTAATCCAATCATATAGAGCCGCAAGCTCCGGCTGACCCGGGTGACCCGATACATGGACATGCGCCTGCTTTTCCGTCACCGTCAGAATGTTGCGCTCGGCAAGCTTATTCATGATGATGCCGATGGCGATTTCATTGCCCGGGATCTGCTTGGACGAGAAGATGACGGTATCGCCCTCCTCCAGCTTCACGGGATGATTTCCTTCGGCGATCCGCGCCAGCGCAGCGCGGGCTTCGCCCTGCCCGCCGGTCGCCACAACCATGACGTCATGGCGCGCAAGGCTATCGACGCTTTCCATATCAATGGTTTTGGGCAGGTCTTTCAAATAGCCATTGGCCTGCGCTGCCTCAAGGATACGGTGCAACGACCGACCGGCAAAGCACAAGGTACGCCCGCTCTCGCGCGCGACTTCGCCCAAAGTCTGCAATCGCGCTGCGTTGGAGGCGAAAGTTGTGATAACCACCCGGCCCTTCGCGGCCTTGACGGACTTGAGCAGGTCGTCTTTCACGCTGCCTTCGCTACCGCTATGTTCAAGATTGAAGACGTTGGTGGAATCACACACCATCGCCAATATCCCGGTGTCGCCAATCGCGGTTAGCGCATCGGCGGTCGTTGGGCGGCCCAAGACAGGCCGTTCGTCCAATTTCCAGTCACCGGTATGGAAAATCTTGCCATAAGGCGTGGTGATCAAACAGGCGCTCATTTCAAGGATGGAGTGCGCCAGCGTCACAAATTTAAAATCGAATGGCCCCATGGAGAATGCGCCTTCCATGGGAATGACGTTCAGCTCCACAATATCGGCGATACCTTCTTCTTCAAGCTTACCGCGAATGAGCGTTGCTGTGAACGGTGTCGCATATAAAGGCACGCCGAGGTCCGCGGCGAAATAGGCCACCGCGCCAATATGGTCTTCATGACCATGCGTCAGGACAATGCCCAAAAGGTCTTTTTTACGCTTCTCAATAAATTCCAGATCTGGAAGTACGAGGTCAACGCCGGGATACTCTGAATTGGCAAAGGTGAGCCCAAGGTCGACCATCACCCATTTGCCATCGCAACCATATAAATTGACGTTCATGCCAATTTCATTTGACCCGCCAAGAGCAAGGAAAAGCAGTTCATTTTTTGGGGTCGTCATTATGTTTTTTCTCTATTCCTGTACAAAAGCGCCAGCCCCCGCAGCGTCAAATCGGGTTCAACCCGGTCAAATAAATGGCCATGTTGCTGAAACAAGATTGCCAAACCGCCGGTCGCAATAACCGATACCGGTTCGCCAATTTCATTTTTCATTCGGGCAATCATTCCCTCGATCATTGCCACATAGCCCCAATAGATACCAATCTGCATTTGTCCAACAGTGGTTGTGCCAATGACACTTTCATTCGGCGGTGGTTCGATTGCAATTCGCGGCAGCATCGCCGCTGCGCCATATAAGGCATCAAGCGACAGATTAACGCCGGGTGCGATGCTTCCGCCCCGGTAAGATCCATCGGGACCGATATAGTCAAAGGTCGTCGCCGTGCCGAAACTGATAACAATCTTATGCCCGTCGGCGAGCGCATGTGCCGCGACGGCATTCACGGCGCGATCTGCCCCAACTGAATGCGGTTCAGCCACACGTAGCTGAATGCCCCACCCAACGGCCCCGCGCCCGGCGACGAGCGCTTCACAGCCAAAATAATGCTTCGCCAACAGTTGCAGATTGTGCAGCGCACGCGGCACGACGGTCGCGATGATTACAGCATCGATATCCGAACGCTTATACCCCGCCATTTGGATGAGCTGATCCAACCAGACCGCATATTCATCGGCAGTGCGGCGCGCGTCTGTGGCGATGCGCCAGCGGTGCAATATCTCGCCGCTGTCATCGACCAAAGCAAACTTCGCGTTGGTATTACCCGTGTCTATTGCGAGCAACATCGCCCACCCCTTTAAACTAGAAAAACATCTGCTGCGTGAATGGCACGAATTGCGCCGTCCGCCAAGCTAAGCCGCAGCGCACCTTGATCGTCCAAGCCTTGGAAAAGCCCGTGCAGTTCCTCTCCATCGGGCAATCGTGCCGACAGCGCTGTTCCGGGCGGATGCGCACATTCTTCCCACTGGCGGATAATCGTGCCCGTGCCCGACAGCCGCCAGATCGACAGGTACCGCGCAAAGGCATCGGCCACGATCTCCACGCTCGACTGCGCGTCGGGTGGTGTCGCGCCAAGCGTGCGTAAGTCTGACACCTTGCGGTCAAGATTTTCCGGATGCCAAACCAGGTTCAGCCCAATGCCAACAATGACCGCATCGGCCGATCGTTCCAGCAATATCCCGCACAATTTCGAACCATCGCGCGAAAGAATGTCATTTGGCCATTTCAGGGAGATGTCGACATGCGGTGCGATCTGCCGGATGGCATCGAACACGGCCAATGCCGTTACAAATGCCAGGCTGGCTGGTGCCGGGTCGGTATCGCGCAAGCGAACGATGGTGCTTGCGAACAGATTGCCCTTTGGGCTTTCCCAGCTGCGGCCGAGACGACCTCTGCCGCCGTCCTGCGCATCGGCGCGAAGCCATAATCCTTCGGGAGCGCCCTGCGCCGCGCGCGTCAACAAATCCGCGTTCGTTGACCCTGTGAGCGCGACCTCTTCAAATATCAGCGTCAGAACAGCGCCTTTGCCGCAACCGCTGTCCAAACGCCGAGCGCTGGAATGGCAAAATAGCCAAGCGGCGAGTTGGCCGCGGCAAGAATGCCACCGGTCCAGACAAGCACCTTGTCATCGCTCTCGGCGATAACATCTGCCGCATCATCAAAGTACATCACTTTGACAACCTTAAGATAGTAGAATGCGCCAATAACCGAAGCCGAAATGCCAATAACGGCCAATGGCAGCAGGCCGGCGGCGACAGCGGCATTGAATACCACCAGCTTACCCCAGAAACCGAACAATGGCGGAATGCCCGCCAGGCTGAACATGAAAATGGCAAAGGCCGCGGCAAGCGCCGGGCGCGACTTGGACAGGCCAGCGATATCGGAAAATTCTTCGCGATAATTGCCGTCTTTGTCCTTGAGTTGCATCAGGCACACAAAGCCACCCAAGGTCATGGCCACATAAATCGTCAGGTACACAAGCATGGCAGCAATGCCCTGCTCTGTTCCGGTGGCAAGACCGATGAGGATGAAGCCGACATTGTTGATCGAGCTATACGCCATCAGACGCTTGAGATTTTGCTGACCAATTGCGCCAACCGCGCCGATGATGATCGACATCAACGCCACCGCAATAATGATTTGCTGCCACACCAGAACCTGCGAACCAAATGCCTCAAGCACAACGCGCATCAACAAGGCGATGGCTGCAACCTTTGGTGCGCTCGCAAAAAACGCGGTGACGGGCGTTGGTGCACCTTCGTAAACGTCGGACGTCCACATATGGAATGGCGCGGCACTGATCTTGAACGCCAATCCGGATAGGATGAACACGATACCAAAGATCAGGCCAAGGCCGACGTCCTTGTCCATCGCAAGGCCGATCGCGGCAAAGCTGGTCGAACCGGCAAAGCCATAGACCAAGGATGCGCCGAAAAGCAGCATGCCGCTCGCAAGACCACCCAGGACGAAATATTTCAGGCCCGCTTCGGCCGAACGGCCATCCGAGCGCACAAAGCTTGCAAGGACGTAGGCCGAGAGGCTCTGCAGCTCCAGACCGATATACAAGGAGATCAGGTCCGTCGCCGATACCATAATGCCCATACCGACGCAGGAAAGGACGATGAGAACCGGATATTCAGCGCGCATCGCGCCTGCTTTCTCTAAGAACCGCGGGGCGATGGTCAGAGAAACAGCCGCAGCAATATAAATCAGCAGCTTGGAGAAATTGCCAAAGGCATCATTCACCATCAAACCATCAAAGGCCGACGCGCTGGCGCCCGAACCAAGCGAGCTGGCGGTGAAGGCAGCGGCAGCACCCAGAGCCACAACAGCCAATATGCTGATGAGGCGTCCGGCCTGATCCATCCATGCAGCCAACAACAGCAAGGCAAGCGCGGAGAAGCTGAGAATGATCTCAGGACGCACCAAGGAGAGCGAAGCAGTAAGTTCCATTATTAATGGCTCCCCTCAGCCACGTCTTTTTTAGGTTCATGAACAACGCGAAAGCGCGCTGTGGTCGGGTCGACGGCCATCAATTTGCTGTCGCCAGCGGGAGCCGCCCGTTCAATACGTTCAACAATTGTCGCAACATCGCGGCGAATGGGGGCGAGGAATGTTTCGGGATATACGCCCATCCACAACACAACGACCGCAATCGGCGCGAGCAGCCACATTTCGCGGCCGTCAATATCCTGCATCGCGGCGGCGTCTGCATTGACCTGCGGCCCGAATGCGATTCGACGATAGAGATATAGCATGTACCCAGCACCAAGGATGATGCCCGTTGTCGCAATCAGCGTGGCCCAAGTGGACACCTTATAGGCGCCCGCAAGGCTCAGAAACTCCCCGACAAAGCCGCTTGTTCCGGGCAAGCCGACGCTGGCCATGGTAAACAGCATGAACAGCAATGCATATTTGGGCATATTCACGCTGATGCCGCCGTAACGGCTAATTTCGCGTGTGTGCAGACGGTCGTAGATCACGCCAACGCAAAGGAAGAGCGCGCCAGATACCAAACCGTGGCTGAGCATCACGATGATCGCGCCTTCAATACCCTGTTGGTTAAAGGTGAATAGGCCAACCGTCACAATCGCCATGTGGGCGACCGACGAATAGGCGATCAGTTTTTTCATATCCTGCTGCACCAGCGCCACCAGCGATGTGTAGACAACCGCGACCATCGACAGGCCGAACACCAAAGGAATGAAGTTTGCACTCGCCTCTGGGAACATAGGCAAAGAGAAACGCAGGAAGCCATAGCCACCCATTTTCAACAACACGCCAGCCAGAATGACTGAACCCGCCGTTGGCGCCTGAACGTGCGCATCGGGAAGCCATGTGTGCACGGGCCACATCGGCATCTTGACCGCAAAGGATGCAAAGAATGCCAGCCACAACAATGTCTGCGCCGGCACAGGGAAATCGGTGTTGAGCAAAGTCGGGATGTCTGCGGTGCCGGCAAACTGGATCATCCACAACATCGCGATCAGCATCACCACCGACCCAAGCAAGGTGTAGAGGAAGAATTTGTAAGACGCGTAAATGCGGTCCTGACCACCCCAGATACCGATGATGAGATACATCGGGATCAAACCGGCTTCGAAGAAGATGTAGAACAGCAACAGGTCCTGCGCCGCGAATACGCCGATCATCAGCGTTTCCATCAACAGGAAAGCCGCCATATATTCGCCAACGCGCTTTTGAATGCTGTTCCAGCTTGCGCCGATGCAAATGGGCATCAGGAACACCGACAACATGATGAGCGTCAACGAGATGCCGTCAATGCCAAGCTTCCAACCAATCGGGCCGAACAATTGCGCGCTTTCGGTGAACTGCCACTGCGCCCCTGCGGGATCATAGCTAATCCACAGCACCACACCGAGAATGAAGTTAGCGAGGGTCGCGCCAAGCGCAATCGGGCGCGCCAATTCAGCGCGGACGAACAAGCATAATGCCGCCGCCACCATCGGAATGGCGAGCATGATTGACAGGACAGGAATATCTGCGGCGTTCATTATGTTCTCACCATCATCCAGCTAACCGCTGTGACAAGGCCCAAAAGCATCACCAGCGCATATGTATAAAGATAACCCGACTG
>JBILOZ010000100.1:0-7768 GCA_044374245.1 Sphingorhabdus sp.
CGCTTTGCAAAAGCACTTCGCCAGGTCCGAAACGGATCGATTGCACCTTGCGCCGGTCCAGCATCTGGTTGATCGCCTGCGGGCCGCCGGCCACGCGTATCAGGACGCTATTTGCAAGATTGTCGCTGGCGTTGATGGAATGGGCAAGCAATTCACGCACGGACATTTCAAAGGAATCTTGGCTGCTGAGATATTGTTTGATCGGCTGGCTGAACACCACGATATCATCACGGCTCACGCCAATTTTCTTGTCGAGCGACAGCTTGCCCGCCGCTTCTTGTTCCAAAATCGTCAGCGCGACCCACATTTTGGAGACGCTTTGCTGTGGAAAGCGTTCGGTGTGCCGCCGACCGATAATGTCATCCGAAAATGGCGTGTAAATGGCGATGCCCGCACGACCGGGAAATTTCTTCCAAAGCGTGTCGATGTCATTGCGCAGCGTTTCGTCCGCAGTGGACTGAGCGTTGGTCTGGGCGTTGGTCGGTTTGTCTTCGAGACTGGGGATCGTGAATGTCGACGCGCTTGGCTTTGCGACATTTGGCTTTTTCTGCTCGGCTTTGGCGGCTTTTGGTTTAACCGGGGCCGATTTTGCCGCGCTTGGCTTTTCTGCTTTTGGCTTTCCCGCAGTTTGTTTTTCGGCGCGTGGGTCATTCGCGTTGGCGGTCACCGTGATGCCCGCGATCGCGGCCGCAAGGCACAGGCCACCAATCAGGCTGCGTGTGACGTGAAAACGGAAAGGTCGCTTAGCGGACATGATATATGTCATTCGTTCATTTCGTAGCTGCGCCCTGGGGACTGGACGTCGGGGGTGGGGCTTGCACGTCGTTCGATGTCTCAGACGCAGCGAAGAGGCGGCCAAGGCTGCTGCCCGTGGCCGTGTGTAGGCTTTCAAGAAGGATGAGCTGCAAAACCACGACGATGATGAGCACGAATTTGGCGATTTGGAGCGTTCGGCCGAACGCAATGCTGCGCGCTTCTATTTCGCGCCGCATCACATCGGTCGCCATGCGGATTTCGGACACTGACGATGCATGATTGTGCTGCAGCTCGACCAGCTCTTCTTTAAGCGCCTTCACCGATGCGATGAGTTCGGCATGATGATGGCGCGCGTCGGTTTGAATGTCGTCGATATGGTCGCGGACCATCGCCTCAGCGCCAGCGGGCTTAACCCCGGCAGCCTTCAGCAATTTGCCCAAGCCCTCCAGCTTTTTCATGTCTGTGGTCATCGCAGGAAAATCAGTGCGCTGGATTGGCCAATGACAGTGCCGATGGGCGTCGAAAGGCGGCCTGTTGATCGTTCAGCAAAGCAAACTCGGGCAATCATACTGGTGCTCCTTAAGCGGCGCATTAAGATGCGCGGCGGCCGTCCTCCAGTTTAGAAGCGCTTGTTTTCAATTGTTAACAATGTGCGCTCTGTTGAGGCGCGGTCGGTATAGGCGATTTTTGTGGCATTTTCCATCGGCTTGATGCGCGATTGACGAAGTCCGCCGGGCATGTAATTCTTCGTCTTGGGAAGAGGAGATGCAGATGGCGACAAAAGCGGGCAGCGGAACTGGAAAAAAGGCCGGAACAAAGAGCGCGAAAAAGAAAGGCGCGCCATTTTCCGGCGTTGCAGGCGCTTTTGACGCCGCCAATGATGCCACGATGGCGCTTGGCCCGTTAGCAGGATTAGCGCGGGAGGATTTCATCGGCGCCATTGGCCTGATGCTCCGCCAGACCGCCGCCAACCCGGACAAGGCGTGGAAGGCGACCAGCAGTTTTTCCGAAGATGTCGTCAAAATCATGACCGGAAAGTCAGACCTTGCGCCTGACCCCAAGGACAAGCGCTTCATGGACCCGGCGTGGACGTTTAACCCCTTCTTCAAAGCGGGCGCGCAATATTATCTTGCGGTACAAAAGGGCGTTAAAAGCTATATTGAGGATTTGGAACTCGACGCGCTTGAGCGCGACCGTGCCAATTTCATCTCGCAGATCATCATTGATGCGATGTCACCGACCAACACGCTGATCGGCAATCCGACCGCGCAAAAACGGCTGGTGGACTCCGGCGGGCTCAGCCTCGTGAAGGGACTGAAAAACGCCTATAACGACATGGTTCACAACGACATGATGGTGAGCCAGGTGAACAAAAAGCCGTTCAAGCTGGGTGAGAATGTCGCAACCGCAAAAGGGGCAGTGGTCTATCGCGACGAACGTTTCGAACTCGTTCAATATGCGCCCACCACCGACAAGGTGTTTGCCACGCCGCAGCTGACGATCCCGCCACAGATCAACAAAATGTATATCAACGACCTGTCCCCGGAAAAATCGATCATCAAATGGCAGACCGACCACGGCATTCAGCCATTCATGATTTCGTGGCGCAACCCCACCGACGACATGGGGGTGTGGGGCATGGCCGAATATATCGAAAGCTGCATCAAGGCGCTGGATGTCGTGTGCGAAATTACCGGTAGCGACAAGGTCAATATTTCGGGCGGCTGTTCCGGCGGACAGACCATGTCCGTCCTGCTGTCCAAGCTGGCATCGATGGGTGACACCCGCGCCAACGCGATTACCATGATGGTGTGCGTGCTTGAACCCAAGCCCGGCGATACCGAGGCGTCGAGCCTTGTGTCGCACAACGGCATCGCGCTGGCACGGCAACGCGCGGCGAAGAAAGGCGTGATTGAGGGCAGCAGCCTTGCGCGCGGCTTTGCATGGTTGCGGCCAAATGACCTCATCTGGAACTATGTCATCAACAATTATCTGCTGGGCGATGATCCGCCAGCGTTCGATATCCTGTTCTGGAACGCCGACGCGACCAACCTGTCATCGGCATTGATGGGTGATTTCTTGGAGCTGTTTGAGGCAAATGCCTACGCCGCGCCGGGCACGTTCGAGATTGCGGCCCATATGCTCGACCTGACAAAGGTGACGGGCGACCTGTTCGTTCTGGGCGGGACGACGGACCACATCACGCCATGGCGCGCATGTTATCGCTCGACACAATTGTTTGGCAGCAAAAATGTCGAATTCATCCTGAGCCAGGCTGGCCATATGCAGGCGATCCTGAACCCGCCGGGCAATCCCAAAGCGAAATATTGGAAACATTCAAACGGCAAGACGCCAGCCGATGTCACCGAATGGATGAAAGGCAGCGAAGAAGTTGCCGGCAGCTGGTGGCCACATTGGATGGAATGGCTCCACGCGCGGTCCGGCGCAGAAGTCGCCGCCCCCGGTACGCTCGGCAGCAAGGCCCATCCAGCAATGGACGCCGCACCGGGGCTGTATGTTTTGGAGTGAGGGGATGTCGCCGCGTCGTCACGATGCCGAAACGGCTCTTTCTTCCTTGCACAGCCGGGTCCATGCGTTAAACTCGCCGCAACGCCAGCGATAAACGCGGCACTGGAACCCATATGACCAAAAACCGCGCCCCAAATTTCAGCATGGAGACCGTTGACGGTCGCGTCTTGCGGGTTGCGGTTTGGCGGGCGTCGAAGGCGACGAAGAAGCTGCCGATATTGTTCTTCAACGGCATTGGCGCGAATATTGAGGCTATGGCGCCGATGGCCGAGTTGCTCGATGACCGCGATTTTATCACTTTTGACATGCCTGGCATTGGCGGTTCGCCCGATCCTGTGGTCCCCTATAACGCCTTATTGATGTCGCGCATTGCGGCGCTGTTGCTTGACCGGTTTGAAATGCCCGTGGTCGATGTCATGGGCGTCAGCTGGGGCGGGGCGATGGCGCAGCAATTTGCGTTGCAGAATGGCGCGCGCACGCACAAGCTTATTCTTGTTGCGACCAGCGCTGGCATGTTGATGGTTCCGGGCAACCCCGCCGCGCTGGTCAAAATGGCTGACCCGCGGCGTTATATAGACCCCGATTTCATGGCGAAGCATTTCAAGACGCTGTACGGCGGTATGGTGGGCAACAAGTTGGAGCATATTGGCCGCATTACGCCGCCGTCGAAAACGGGATATTTCTACCAGCTGATGGCGATGATGGGATGGACCAGCGCGCCATTCCTGCCATTTCTGAAAACCGAAACGCTCATCATGATGGGCGATGATGACCAGATCGTTCCGCTCGCCAATGGCAAATTTTTGAATTTCCTCATTCCGAACAGTGAGTTGTTCGTCGTCGAAAATGGCGGGCATTTGTTCCTGCTCAGCCATGTGGAAGAGAGCATAGAGGCGATCCGCGGATTCCTGGACCGCGGCGCACACCAGGCCCGCAAAGCCGCCTGATCTTCTGTGTGAAGGTCGGCCCTTTCTTTTTGGCGCTGACCCGTTAGCCTACCGAATCAGGCAATGACGGGGAGTAGGGCATGCGGCATATCGCAATCATCGGTTCCGGTCCGGCGGGATATTACACAGCCGAAGCCGCGCAGAAGAAATTTGGCGACGATGTGCGCGTGGATATCCTTGACCGCTTGCCCGTTCCCTTTGGCCTCATCCGTTTTGGTGTCGCCCCCGATCATCAATCGATCAAGGCGGTGGCGGGGCGTTATGAAAAAGTCGCCTTGTCCGACAATGTCCGGTTTGTCGGCAATGTGACTGTCGGCAAAGACGTCAGCATCGACGAGCTTCAGACCTTGTATGACGCGGTCATTCTTGCCACTGGCGCACCGAATGATCGTCCGTTGGATATCGCTGGCGCAGATATGCCCGGCGTTTTTGGCAGCGCTGCCTTTGTCGGCTGGTATAATGGCCACCCTGATTATGCGGACCTTCAACCGCCATTGGATGGCCGGCATGTCGTCATTATCGGCAACGGCAACGTCGCGCTGGATGTCGCGCGCATATTGTCCAAAACGCGCGCCGAATTTGACGGTTCCGACATCGTCAGCCACGCACTCGATGTGCTGGAGGACCCAGCTGTTGAGGATATCACCATTTTGGGCCGGCGTGGGCCCCACCAAATTGCAATGACGCCCAAGGAACTGGGCGAGCTCGCGCATTTGCAGCGGGCTACACCGCGCGTCGACAAGGATGATCTGCCTGACATCGGCGAAGATGCCTTGTTGGAACCCGGCATTCGCAAGTCCGTCACGCATCTGCGCGAATTCGCCGCCATTCCAGAGGCGTTTCGTGCGGATAAGCCGATCAGCATCAATTTCGACTTTTTCGCAGCGCCCATTGCGATTGAGGGCGATGGCAAGGTACAGCGTGTTCGCGTGGAGCGCATGCGGTTGGACGACCAGTATCGCAGTGTTGGCACGGGCGAAAGCTACACCATCGATTGTTCCATGGTCATCAGCTGCATTGGCTATCAAACGCCGCCCATTGACGGCGTGCCTTATGAACATGGCCGCGGCCGCTTTGCCAATCTGGACGGCAGGATATTGCCGGGGCTCTATTGCGTCGGCTGGGCCCGGCGTGGCCCATCCGGCACCATCGGTACGAACCGGCCCGACGGTTACAATATCATCGATACCGTGGCGGAAGATATGGCCATAAGCGGCGACAAAGATGGTCGTGCCGGTCTGGATGCGCTGCTGGCATTACGCAAGGTCGACATTGTCACATTCAACGACTGGAAGAAAATTGAAGAGGCAGAGATTGCCCGCGCCCGCGACGGCGCCCCGCGCGAAAAGTTCGTCCGTATCGAAGACATGATTGCCGCCAGCCATTAATTTGGCCGGGCCTACGTTTATGTCATCATAAGTACATTGATGCTGCGCTACAGCCACATCCTGTTGGAAACGATATAAAGGACGCAGCATGTTCAAAACCATTGGCATCATTACCGGCGTGGACGCCGAAGCTGCTGCGTTGTTCCCCGGCCAAAGCGCCAATAGTGAGCCCTTGCACGGTTTCATGGTCCGTCAGGTCCAATCCGGTGGCCGCAATATCGCGATTACCTGCAGCGGCATTGGCAAAGTGAATGCGGCAATGGCGGCGATGATGCTGGTCGAACATTATCGTGCGGATTTGCTTTTGGTGGTCGGCACTGCGGGGAAATTGAGTGATCATGACGACCATTGTTTCCAGATTACGCAAGCCGTGCAGGGCGATTATGGTGCCTCGCGTGCCGACGGGTTTGTGCATTATCGGGCAGGGGCATGGCCGATAGGGGAGGCGCATGCCGAACCCTATCACGCCGCAATCATGCCAGAGACGGGCCTACCAAAAGTGCGCATCATCACCAATGACTGCTTCATGGAAAACGACGACCATGGCAGCCGACTGCACCGCGCGCTTGGCGGCGACATCATCGATATGGAAACCGCCGCCGTTGCCCAAGCCGCAGCCCGCATGGACGTGCCATGGGCGGCAATCAAGGCAACGAGCGACAATGCCAATGGCGACAGCTCGGGCGATTTCCAAGCCAACCTAAAACGCGCCGCGCGCCTGGCCGCCGAGGCAACCGAACGGATGATATCGGCGCTGTAATTGGCTTAAATCAGCAAGCCAACGGCATGAATGACGATGCCTGCCATGCCGCCGACCAATGTGCCGTTAATGCGGATGAATTGGAGGTCGCTGCCCACCGCATTTTCGACGCGGTCGGTGATGGTTGATGCATCCCAGCGGGCGACTGTATCGGAAACGAGGGTCACGATATTGTCCCCGTAATTTTCGGTGGTGCCGACAATCGCGCGGCGCGCGAAGCAGTTGATTTGAAGCTTTAGGCCTGAATCTTCCTGAAGCCTGCCACCAAGCTTTATCAGGGCATCGCCAAAGCTGCCCGCGAGCGCGGCATCGGGGTTGCGTGCGGCCTTTAGCAGGCCATCGCGGCCCTGATCCCACAGGCTGCTGATCCATTTGCCCATCGCGGGGTTTTCGAGCAGCTGCCCCTTCCAATGCGCGACCTTTGCTTGCAATTCCTTGTCATGGCGTAGGTCGTGCGCAAGGCTGGCGAGGCCCTCTTCGCCCTTTTCCCGCAAAGGATGGTCGGGGTCTTCCGCCATTTCATGCAGCAGCTTATTGAGGCCATTGACGATGGCGTTGGCCAATTTGTCGTCAAGGCCAGTCCAGCGCATGATCGTATTGGCGCGTTCCTCCACCATTTGGCGGATGAGATGCTCATTGGCCTCCAGCGTGGCCGAGGCCCATTTGATGATGCCGTCCAGCACGGGGATATGGCGGCGCTCGCGGATCATCGCGGTCAACAACTGGCCAAGCAGGGGCGCAATATCGAGCTTGTCGAGCTGCTTGCGGATTGCGCCCTTGGCCACACCGCCAAGGCGTTCATCGTCGAGTGCGGCGATGATATCCCCCAACAGGCGCGAGGCACCCATGCGCATGCGGCCTTCGCCGCCGGCAGGTGCGCTCAAAAATTTACCCATGGCACCCGCGACATCCATACGCTGCACGCGGCGCGCAACAACCTTGGTCGTCAGAAAGTTGGTGCGCAGAAAACTCGCAAGTGTTCGGCCAAGCCGTTCCTTATTGTTCGGAATAATCGCAGTGTGCGGAATGGGGATGCCAAGCGGGTGGCGGAACAGGGCGGTGACCGCAAACCAGTCCGCCAGACCGCCGACCATGCCAGCCTCTGCAAAGGCGCGCAGAAAGCCCCAATGGCCGTCATAGCGGGTTTCCATATATTTGCCGAAGACGAACAAAGCGGCCATCGCCAACAGCAAGACCGTGGCGATAATCCGCATTTGACGCAGTTCAGCGTCGCGTTCGGCATAGCGGATTTTCTCCGACTGACCCAGTTTATCGGCAGATTTCACATCACTGCCTTAGCCAAGGCCTGCCAAGCTGCCAAGTAAAGCGTCACTCCGCAGGCTGAAGTCCGCCGAGGTCGTCCTTGCCCGCTGATTTGCCAGTTGCCT
>JBILOZ010000101.1:0-7706 GCA_044374245.1 Sphingorhabdus sp.
TTCAGACCCTTGAACACAATCACAACCCCCAATATTTATATCAAAAGCGCCGTTCAGCGTGCTCGCGCGCTATCGCAATTATCTAGCTTTGTCGCGCAAAATCGGCACGTTTCATAGCGGAACCATATAGCTGCCGATAACGCGCAAACATTGTCTCTTCATCATATAGTGCACAAGCCAGAGCGCGGTTGGCACTGCCCAGTTTTTCCCGAAGTCCGGCATCATTTGCCAGCTCCCTGATAGCTTGCGCCAAAGATGCCTCGTCGGTGCGCGGGACGATGAACGGACGGTTTTCACGCGCGACGATAGTGCGCACATCGCCAACGTCCGTAGAAACCACCGGAAGGGCGCTGGTCATCGCCTCCAATAGAGCAATCGGATATTGCTCGCTATCCGATGACAACGCAAAAATATCGAACAGGCGAATATAGCGCGCCGGGTCACGTAAGACACCGGGCATCATCACACGATCTGCGATACCAAGGCGTTCTGCCTCTGCCATGATTGCACCACGCTCTGGCCCGTCGCCGACAATCGCGAGCCGGACACTTGGCCCGGCGGCAGCAACTGCGCGCACAAGCCGCGGAAGATTTTTGGCGGTACGTAGCCCTGCGATCGCGCCGACCACAATCTCGCCATTGCGTTTCTGAAAGCCCGGAAAAGATCCGCGCTGCGGACGGCGATTGAAATGGTCGGTATCGATGCCATTTGGGAAACGACAAATCTTGTCCAGCGGCTGATGCCATATGGTTCGGGCGATATGCTCCAGCGTTTTCGATGGAACGACCAGCGCATTCGATCGCTGCAACGCAATGGTACGAAACCAGTTCCGCCGCTTTTTCAGATGGTCGATTTCGTCATCATCGAACCCGTCTTCATGGTGGATCAGTGGCGGCAAGTTCATGCTGCGCGTGAACAATGTATGCGCCATCACCGCATCGATCGCACCCCAATTATAGGTCAAAACGAGATGGAATTTTTTCATATATTGGGCAAGCTGACGATAGCGCCCAATAGCTGGCCTGCCTTTCAACGACGGTGCCGAATCTTTCGGGAACGTAATCTTCACGCGCCGGTCAATCGCCTCGGCCGCGCCAAAGGCATCATCAACCGCCGACAAGACGGTATGTTCGGCCTGATCGCCAAAATGGTTCATAAGCCGCACCGTGCGCGATTCCTGACCGCCAAGGTTAAAGCTGCTATGCAAATGGAGGATGCGGACCGCCGCCATACTTGCCTTTCTTTCTTGCACCGCCCAGATGCTGTGAATGATTATCGAACCTATGCACTCTCCCTACCGTCCTGATCCACAAATCGCCAGTCTGGGCGAAAAAATTGGTGATCCTGTGCGCGCGGCAAACTTTCCCGAGACAATATTGCGTTTTCGCAACGACCGTTGGGCGACAACTGTTGGGCTGGATGGATATGACGACGCCGCGTGGGTCCGCCATTTCGGGCGTTTTGAGCCGTTGCCCGATAACATGCCCGAACCTTTGGCGCTGAGGTACCACGGCCACCAATTCCGTGTGTACAATCCGGAGATTGGCGATGGACGTGGATTTCTGTTCGCGCAGCTGCGTGACGGCCACGACCGGTTGCTTGACCTTGGGACCAAAGGTTCGGGCACCACCCCTTACAGCCGGCGCGGCGACGGAAGGCTGACGCTCAAAGGGGGCGTGCGCGAGATATTGGCGACCGAAATGCTGGAGGCGCTTGGGGTCAACACCTCCAAAACATTCTCACTGATTGAAACCGGCGAAGAATTGATCCGCGGGGATGAGCCTTCGCCCACCAGATCCGCTGTCATGGTGCGGCTCAGCCATAGCCATATACGTTTCGGGACATTCCAACGCATCGCGGCGGAGGGGAACGAGGCGCTGATGCACAAGCTCATCCATTATTGCCTCGAACATCTTTACTGCGCCGAGGTTTCGGACAACCCCGCAGCACAGTTGTTGGGGCTTGCGGTTGATCGCGTGGCCGACCTCGCCGGGTCTTACATGGTCGCAGGCTTCGTCCACGGCGTTCTCAACACCGACAATATCAACATCACGGGCGAGAGCTTTGACTATGGCCCATGGCGTTTCACCGAAAAATGGGACCCAAGCTTTACGGCCGCCTATTTCGACCAATCCGGACTGTATGCGTTCGGGCGGCAAGCCGAAGCATTGCATTGGAACCTTGGCCAACTCGCGGTGGCATTGCGATTGGTATCTGATGCACCTCCACTGATTGCTGCACTCGAACGCTTTCCCGACCTCTACCAACAATCGGTCATTCGCCGATTTTTATGGCGACTGGGCGTAATATCCAAAGGCGAAGACGAAGATAAGCGCCTTGTCGAAGCCGCCGAACGCGCGATGGTCCGCGATCAAATCCCTATCGCCGCATTTTTCCAAGGCTACAGAGGTGGAAGGACGGGTTCACTCGAAACCAAGGGGGCAGACCAAGCGACATTTGAAGACATCTTGCGGGATTATTCCCCGGTCAACGCATCCGACGATTATTGGGTAAGCAATCCTGTCTGTTCGATGTTGATCGATGAGGTCGAGATGATTTGGGACGCCATTGCCCAAAAGGATGACTGGCAGCCTTTATATCAAAAACTGGCGCATATTCAGGATTTGGCGAAAGCTCTAAAACATGTCGGCTGATCACCGAGGGTAACCGCATTGGTCGTGACAAACATGGTCGGTTGGAAAAGTCTGCGGAACGTGAACTTGTCGCTGCGACAGCGGCGCCGATAAAGTTCTTCTAACCCATGGCCAACTAATCCTGTTTTGAAGCTTGGACGACTGCCGTCCATTTTGGCGCCATGGAAAAAGCACGAGTCTATTTGGTGGGCGCTGGCCCCGGTGACCCCGACCTGCTGACGGTGAAAGCCGCGCGGCTGATCTCGGCGGCCGACGTCGTTGTGCATGACGGCCTTGTCGACGCCGCGATTATGGCGCTGATTAGCCCGTCCGCACGGCTGATTTCAGTCGCAAAAAGCCGGTCCCGCCATTCTGTCCCGCAGGACGGCATCAACGACATTCTGGTGCGTGAGGCGCAGGTTGGCCGGATCGTTGTCCGGTTAAAGGGCGGCGATCCGTTCATTTTTGGACGCGGTGGCGAAGAAGCCGAAGCCTGCCGTGACGCGGGAATAGATGTTGAGGTCGTGCCCGGCATCTCTGCCGCAATGGGCGGCGCTGCGGCCACTATGCTGCCACTCACCCACCGCGATGCCTCCAGCGCGGTCACCTTCGTTGCTGGCCAGTGCAAGGGCCTGACCGACCAGAATTGGGCTGGCCTTGCCGGTAAAGGTCGCACGCTTGTCATTTACATGGGCGTTGCGACCGCTGCAGATATTACCGAAAAGCTGATTTCCGATGGCTTGTCACCGGATACGCCCGTTGCTGTGCTCGAGCGCGCGACGCGGCCCGATGCGCGTGCGATGCAAACGATCCTCACCGATTTGGGCGACATGATTAAGCGTGAGGGCGTCCAATCGCCCGCGATCATCGTTGTGGGCGACGTTGTCCTCAAATCAGATGCCAAAAACCGGCTCAAACATTTTGCCAAACAGGCGGAGAAAATTGCGTGAAGTTACTTACTGGAAATGAATTGCGCTCTGGCGCTGTAACCTGGTGGACGGGCAGCGGCTGGTCGCTCCATGTTGAAGATGCTGTTGATGTCGGTGAACATGGCGAAGCCGTGCTGCATACCGAGGAAGGCGCGCGCCGTGTGAACGCGCCGTACATCATCGACGCAGTTGCAACACCCCAAGGCCCCCGCCCCGCGCATATCAAGGACAGGGTCCGTGCGCTTGGGCCAACGGTGCGGCCAGACCTTACATTGAAACCCGCTGACCCAGCGGCAGGCGACTGGATAATCTGATATGTATAAATATGACCATTTCGACCAATCGATCGTCGATGCGCGCGTTGCCGAATTTCGTGATCAGGTAAACCGGCGCATCGCGGGTGAGATTACGGAAGACCAGTTCAAGCCATTGCGGCTGATGAACGGTCTGTATCTGCAGTTGCATGCCTATATGCTGCGCGTTGCCATCCCATATGGCACGCTCGACAGCCGCCAGATGCGGATGCTCGCGCATATCGCCCGCAAATATGACCGCGATTATGGCCATTTCACCACGCGCCAGAATATCCAGTATAACTGGATCAAGCTTGAGGAATGCGCGGATCTTTTGGAAGAACTGGCAACGGTTGAAATGCATGCCATTCAAACCAGCGGCAATTGCATTCGCAACATTTCTTCGGACCAATATGCAGGGGCGGCGGCGGATGAAGTGGCTGATCCGCGTCCTTGGGCTGAATTGCTGCGCCAGTGGTCAACATTCCACCCAGAGTTCAGCTATCTGCCGCGCAAGTTCAAGATTGCGGTCATCGCCTCACCCGAAGATCGTGCCGCCATGCGCTTGCATGACATCGGATTGGAGCTTGTCCGTCAAAACGGCGAATTGGGTGCGCGCGTATTCGTAGGTGGCGGCATGGGCCGTACGCCAATGATTGCGCCAGAGATCAATCCGTTCGTTAAAGCCGACGACCTGCTGAGCTACATCGAAGCCTGCTTGCGGGTGTACAATCGCTATGGCCGCCGCGACAATATCTACAAGGCGCGTATCAAGATACTCGTCCACGAAATTGGTGCAGACGAATATCGCCGTCAGGTTGCGGAAGAATTTGCGCATGTCAAAACGCTGGGTATCGATCCGCCATTGGCAGAGCTGGAGCGCATCAACGCCTTCTTTGCACCGCCTGCATTTGATGCAGCAGACGTAGAACCCGATCGCAGCGACCCCGATTTCGCGGTTTGGCTCGATCAGAACGTGAAGCCACACAAACAAGCGGGTTACGCGATCGTCAACATCAGCCTGAAGCCCATTGGCGGTATTCCGGGCGATGCAACATCGGCGCAAATCGATGTGATGGCTGACCTCGCCGAGCAATATGGCTTTGACGAATTGCGCGTCACCCATGCGCAGAACATCGTCCTGCCACATGTGGCCAAGCGCGATCTGCACGCGGTGTGGCAAGCATTGCGCGAAGCTGATCTAGCGGACGCCAATCTTGACCTAATCAGCGATATCATCGCCTGCCCCGGCCTCGATTATTGCAGCTTGGCCAACGCACGTTCGATCCCCGTCGCGCAGAAAATTGCGACGCGCTTTGCCGACATGGACCGGCAACGTGATTTGGGCGAGCTGAAGCTTAAAATCTCCGGCTGCATCAATGCATGCGGACATCACCATGCGGGGCATATCGGCATATTGGGTGTCGACCGGAAGGGTGTTGAAAATTATCAGCTGACCTTCGGCGGCTCTGGCGCGGAAGACGTCAGCATCGGGAAAATCATTGGCCCCGGCTTTGATGAAGACGGCGTTGTCGACGCGGTCGAAAAGGCCACGGAAGTCTACAAGACCCTGCGTGAAGGCGATGAACGTTTCATCGACACATATCGCCGTGTCGGCCTCGAACCATTTAAGGAGGCGATTTATGGTTGAGTTTCGCTATCGCACGGATGAAGTCACCGAACAGCCATCGGTTACGCTCGATGCCTTTTTGGACCAGTCCAACGCCACCGCCGTCCGGCTTGAGCCCGATGATGATGCACGCGCACTGATCCCGTTTCTGGATCGGCTGACGCTTATCGAAGTTGCCTTCCCGAAATATCGCGACGGGCGCGGCTACAGTTCCGCGCGCATCTTGCGTGAAGCTGGTTACACCGGCGAACTGCGCGCACAGGGCGATGTTTTGGTCGACCAAATTGCGTTCATGCGGCGCTGTGGCTTTGACAGCTTTGCACCCGAAGCGTCGTTAAATCCCGAAGCCGTCGCGCGCGCGCTTTCAACCTATGACCAGTTTTACCAAAAGGCCGCGGACGCCGCGGTTCCCGTTTGGAAGCTACGGCATGGGTGAACAGGTTCGCATCGCCGACCGTATCAACACCGCACCACGTTACACGGAGGCGGACGCCGTTCGTCTCAACAACATGTTCCGTGGGCGCGATACCGTCGAGATGCTGACCGTGTTGCTGCGTGAGAATATGTTGGGTGATGCGGCGATAGTGTCCAGCTTCGGCGCAGAGAGCGCCGTTTTGCTGCATTTAATTGCCAGCATTGACCCCGCCACGCCTGTCTTATTCCTCGACACCGGGAAGCATTTTCCGGAGACGATTACCTATCGCGAGGAACTGCGCAATATCATCGGCCTGTTGGACCTGCGCATCATCGCGCCAGACCCTGCGCATCTGGCGCAAAAGGATGGAACGGGCCTGCGCTGGTCTTATGACCCCGATGGCTGCTGCGAAATCCGTAAAGTCCTTCCGCTGAAATCTGCGCTTGCGGGCTTTGATGCCCAGTTTACGGGCCGAAAAGCCTTTCAGTCCGCTACCCGCAAAGCGCTGCCACGTTTCGAGATCGAGGAAGGCCGCTTGAAGGTCAATCCGCTTGCAGATTGGGACAAGGCTAGGATCGAAGACTATATGGCCGAGCACGCGCTGCCTGTGCACCCTCTGGTTGCGCAGGGCTATCCGTCGATTGGCTGCTCACCCTGCACGACAAAGGTTGCGCCAGGCGAAGACCCGCGCTCGGGTCGCTGGAAGGGCTGGGACAAGGTTGAGTGCGGCATTCATACGGCCGTCACGCCGCTGGATGACAGCGCAAACGACCCAATCTTTTAACCGGCGTGCGAATTTAATCCTTCATGGAAAAAATAGGCCTGAATGTCCGCGGCAATACGCGCGGGACGAAGAGTCACGGCGTCGATGCAACACCAGCTTGATTTAACCTCAGCCAACACGTCTTCACCGCGCTTAATGACCGTTTCGTAAAACGACCGGGCGCCCTGCACTTTTTCAAGAACCACGGACGCGATAACGACATCATCAAGAAACGCCGGCTTCCGGTAGGTGATCTCGTGCTTCAACGCGACCCACAGATATTTGGCAGCAGCCTCAGGCGGGGCAAGCTTGTTCCAATGCGCGAGCACCGCATCCTGCACCCAGTTCAAATAACGTGCGTTATTCACGTGCCCCATGAAGTCGATGTCTGAAGGTAGTACGCCTATACGGTGAAGATGCGGGATAATGGTTGTCATGAGGGTTTCATCATAAACGTTAAGAGAGGGGGCTACAGCCCTATTGCGGCAAAACCATGAATATATGCTGGCTATTACGGACAATGCGAAAGATTTTAAATTTCTGCGAACACGGCTTGGTTCTGACATGAACTTGCAACACCCGTTCCGCGATCCCACATGACGCATATGGACCGCCCGAAACGAAAAAGCTGGAGCGATTTGCCTGCCTATCGCTGGTCGATGGTCATTTTGGGTTGGGCGCTGATCGTTGCGGCGCCACTTGTCAGCTGGCTTCCAGGTCCAGGCGGACTAGCGCAGTTTATCATCGGGCTCGGCGTGGTCCTCAAACATTCGCTTTGGGCCAAAAAGCGATATTCGCGGCTTTCAAAGCAACATCCCGAATATGCGCGCTGGGCCAATTGGGCACTGCGGCGCAACAAGGTCAAAGGCCGCCCGCCCTTTCCCGACGTCAAACGCGACACACTGCACCTGTTCCGCCGCGACGACGTCGACATGAAAATGCCCTGACCTGTGTTGACTTTTAGCCTTTCGGACCGTATCGGCCACTGCAACAGAAGCGGTCGCTGCGCAGATTCGGCGGCCCTTTTCATTTCAAGACGCAAA
>JBILOZ010000102.1:0-7691 GCA_044374245.1 Sphingorhabdus sp.
TGCCTTACCGCTTGGCGACGCCCCAGCAAGCCAGCAATCTGGCCGATGTGCGCGGCTTATATCGTGCGAATCTCGTAGCGCAACAGCTTAATCGATGCGTTGCACCCAACCATGGGTATCTGCTGCCGCTCCGCGTTGGATATCCACAAGTTTTGTGCGGATTTTCTGGGTCATTTGTCCCGCGCCGCCCGCGCCAATGGTAAATGCGCCTTGGGAGGATTTCACTGTGCCAACAGGGGTCACGACCGCGGCAGTGCCACAGGCAAAGACTTCAACGAGCCGTCCGGATTCGGCATCTGCGCGCCATTGGTCCATCGCATAACGCTCCTCACGGACGTTCAAACCTTGCGCGCGGGCAAGGGTCAGAACCGAATCGCGGGTGATGCCTTCCAAAATCGTGCCGTCGGTTGGCGGTGTCAGCAATGAACCGTCGTCGAACAGGAAAAACAGGTTCATGCCGCCAAGTTCTTCGACCCAGCGATGTTCGGCGGCGTCCAGAAAGACGACCTGGTCACAGCCCTGACGAATGGCTTCGGATTGGGCGACAAGGCTGGCGGCATAATTGCCGCCGCACTTTGCCGCGCCCGTTCCGCCGCGTGCGGCACGGGTATATTGTTCCGATACCCAAATCGAAATCGCCGGTGCGCCGCTTTTAAAATAATTCCCGGCCGATGACGCGATGACCATGAACAGATATTCCGCCGATGGCTTCACGCCCAAAAACACTTCGCTGGCGATCATGAAAGGGCGCAAATAAATCGACCCGCCATCGACCGGCGGAAACCAGTCCTTATCAACTTGAACCAGTTGGCGGCACGCCTGAAGGAACATTTCTTCAGGCAGTTCAGGCATGGCAAGGCGCTTTGCCGAACGCTGGAAACGGCGGGCATTCTGCTCAGGGCGAAACAGCGCCATCGATCCGTCTGCAAGGCGGTAGGCCTTTAGACCTTCAAATATTTCTTGTGCATAATGCAGCACAGCCGTCGCGGGATCGAGTGTGAGCGGCGCACGCGGGCCTACTTTTGCATCATGCCAGCCTTTGGCGTCCGAATAGCGGATGGTGACCATATGATCCGTGAACACACGGCCAAAACCGGGATCAACAAGCCGCGCAGCCCGTTCTGCTATATCAACGGGGTTTGGATTTGCCTCAAATGGAAATGCGCCGGACGTCATAGTTGCTCTCGTCAGTTAGGGTCTTGCTTCGTCCTATGGGCTGGGCTTAGATACGTCAATATGGCTGCCCCATCTTCTGTATCTGCTGCGCCGACGGCGTCACCCTTGTTTCTACGCGAGCATGAGGTGCGGCGCGGCGTTGAGCTTTTGTTTTTTGGTTATACGCGGCTCACGCGCGCTATAGATGACGGATTGGCCGAGCATGGCCTTGGCCGCGCGCACCATCGCGCGCTGTATTTTATCGCCCGCCAACCCGACCTGACGATTAGCGAATTGCTCAAAATCCTTGCGATCACGAAGCAGTCTTTGGGCCGGGTGCTGACCGACTTGGCGGAGAAAGCGTTGGTCGAAACGCGCACCGGCGTGGTCGACCGGCGGCAGAAGCTGCTGCGTCTGACTGCAGAGGGTGTCCGCTTTGAAGCGCAGCTATTTGATGCACTGCGCACCAGCCTTGCGTCCGCTTATGCCGCGGCAGGGCAGGAATCGGTCACAGGTTTCTGGCGCGTTTTGGAAGGGTTGATACCCGCAGAGGACAAGGCCATGGTTATCGCCCTGCAGAAGGACATTTGATGCGCGACACGCTTGCACGACTTGAACACACCATTGCCCAGCGGTCGAACGCTGCGCCCGATAGCAGCTATGTGGCGTCATTATTCGCCAAAGGGCGCGAGAAAATTGCGCAGAAAGTTGGCGAAGAAGCCACCGAGACAATCATCGCCGCGCTTTCGGGAAATGCCGACGACTTTACCGCTGAAGCGGCAGACCTGCTTTTCCACCTTATGATCTTGCTCAACGAGGGCGGGGTGGCATTTGCCGATGTTCTCGCCGAACTTGACCGCAGGGAAGGCGTATCCGGCCTGGTGGAAAAGGCCGCACGCGACAATTCTGGAGAATAAGATGCCGATTGACCCGACATTGCCTTACGATGGCCAGAATATCTTTGCCAAAATCCTGCGCGGGGAAATTCCCTGCAAAACAGTGTTTGAAGATGACTGGGCACTCGCCTTTCACGACATCAATCCGCAGGCACCGACGCATGTCCTCGTTATTCCCAAAGGCGCTTATGTCAGCTGGGACGATTTTAGTGCGAAAGCCAGCGATGCGGAAATAGCCGGCTTTGTGCGTGCTGTCGGCCAAGTATCGCGCGCATTGGGCCTGGTAGAACCCGGATATCGGTTGCTCGCCAATATCGGGATGGATTCGCATCAAGAGGTTCCGCACCTGCATGTCCATATTTTTGGTGGAAAACCGCTCGGTCCCATGCTTATGCGATGAAATTCAGTTGCGCGGAGACTTTTAGAGGTTAGGTTCTGCGCGATAAGAAATCCATCGGGGAGATTATGATGGCGATTGAGCAGCAATCCGTGATGCAGCGCATGTTCGCGCGCAAAACGATCGCACAAGTACAAAGAGAGTCGGCCAGCAGCGAACTGAAGCGTTCGTTGGGCAAGTGGAACCTTCTGCTTTTGGGCGTTGGGTGCATCATCGGTGCGGGCATTTTCGTCCGTACGGGCAGTGCCGCTGCATTGCATGCCGGACCAGCTGTTCTGCTGTCCTTTGTCGTGGCGGGCATCGTCTGCGCTTTTGCAGGCCTGTGCTATGCCGAACTTTCGTCAACGCTGCCTGTTTCGGGGTCGGCCTACACCTACAGCTACACCACATTGGGCGAATTTGTCGCTTGGATCATGGGGGCGTTGCTGCTTCTCGAATACGGCTTGGCCGCATCGGTGGTGGCGGTCGGCTGGGGCGGATATGTCGTCAGCTTGCTGGCGGACTTCGGCCTGGTCATCCCGCCGCAATTCACGGGTCCAACCGGACATGCTGTTATGCGTGACGGTGTGCCCCTGTTGGTCGATGGCGCTGCGGTCACCGCAATCTTCAACTTGCCAGCGTTCCTCATCTGTATGGCGCTTGCGCTGTTGCTGATGGTGGGTGTGTCGGAATCGGCTAAGGTCAACAACATCATCGTTGCGGTCAAGGTCAGCGTTCTGGCGGCATTTATTCTGGTCGGCGGATATATCGTTCTGTCCAACCTGCCTGAACTGGTCTCGAAGAACTGGACGCCGTTTATCCCAGAAAACACCGGTGACGGTGCATTCGGTGTCGACGGCATCATGCGTGCCGCATCGATCGTCTTCTTTGCCTATATCGGTTTTGAAGCTGTCTCGACCGCTGGTCAGGAAGCCAAGGATCCAAAGCGCGACATGCCATTTGGTATCATCGGTTCGCTGGTTGTCTGCACCGTCATCTATATGCTGGTGGCTGCAATCATGACCTTGCTCGTGCCTTATGCAACATTGAACGTGCCAGATCCTGTCGCGGTCGTTGTTGACAGCTTTGGTGCACAATGGGCTTGGTTGGCCAAGACCATCAAGGTCGGCGCAATCATTGGTCTGACTTCGGTTGTTCTGGTGCTAATGTATGCCCAAACGCGTATCTTCTACACCATGGCCCGTGATGGCCTGTTGCCGAAGATCTTCTCAAAGGTGCATCCAAAGTTCCACACGCCATATATCAACACTTTGTTGGTTGGCACGATCACCGCGGTTGCAGCAGGCTTCTTTGACATCAACGTTTTGGGTGACATGACCTCGGTCGGCACATTGGCAGCCTTTGCCATCGTCTGCCTCTCGGTCATGTATCTGCGCCGTGCAGCGCCTGATCTGCCACGTGGCTTTTCGGTACCGTTCTACCCACTGACACCGATCCTTGGCATCTTGTCATGCCTGTATCTGATTACGACAGTACCTTACAACGTGCTGATGTTCTTCGTGTACTTCCTGATTGGTGCCATCGTGCTGTACTTCGTTTATGGCATGCGCAATTCAAACTTGCAGCATGACCAACTGGCGGACGACGCACCGGATATGGGTGAATTCCCTGGTCCAGTTGTGGACTAAGGTTACCGCCATAATGCAAAAGGGCAGGGGCGCTTCGGCGCCCCTTTTCTTTGCCTAGCTGCGGGCGGTAGCGGGAATAGGTTGGGTCGTGCCGGGACGCGTAAACAGCTTCCCCTTTTCGCACCATAGCACCAATATCAGCGCGGCAAGCCCGCAACCCAGAAAACCAAGCGCGACAGGAAAGACGCTGCCGTCAAATTGCTGTCCGATAATGGCGCCGAGCGAGGCAGCCAAGGCCGTGCGCACGAATGTCTGAAACGAGGACGCGGCGCCCGCGACATGGCCAAAGGGCGTCATCGCAATCGACGAAAAGTTGGAGCCGATAAACCCAACCATCGCCATATTGCCCGTCAGCAACACAAGGAACAACGGCATCGACTTGGGCGCGAATTGCGCCGCGAGCAATTGCAACGCGCCAAGGGTGATGAAGGTCAAAAGCGCGGTGTGCGAGACGCGGCGCGCGCCAAAGCGTTCGACAATCCGCGCATTGGTGAAGTTCGACACAGCAATGCCAATGGCAATGATGGCAAAGCCAATGGTGAAAAAGTCGGCGGCGTTGAATACCTTGTCGAACATCTGCTGCGAGCTGTTGAGATAGCCGAACAAAGCCCCCTGAACGATCCCAGCGCCAATCATATATCCGGCAGCATTGCGGTGTAGGACGACGACTTTCCATGCCTTTGCCAGCGCATGCGGTTCAATCGGAATGACATTTTCGGGCGCTAGTGTTTCGGGTAAACGGAAATATACCCAGATCGCGGCAAACACGGCCATGAACGCCATCAGGTCGAATATCGTCCGCCAGCCTGCAAACAACAGGACCATCTGTCCTATCGTTGGTGCGATTATCGGCACGATCATAAAGATGAGGAAGATAGTCGACATCCGCCGCGCCATTGCGTCACCTTCAAACTGGTCGCGGATGACGGAGACCACAAGCACGCCCATGGCCGCCGCGAGCAAACCATGCGCAAAACGCATCGCGAGCATCATTTCAAAATCTGGCGTAATCGAACAGGCGAGCGAAAACACAGCAGCGCCTATGATGGCAATCAGCAATATTGGCTTGCGACCATAGCGGTCAGACAGCGGACCATAGATCAACGCGCCAATGCCGGTGCCGGCCAGAAAGACCGAAATAATATATTGGATCTGGTTGGGATCGGAAACCTTCAGCCCCTGTGCCATGGCGGGAAACGCCGGCAACATTGCATCAATGGCCAACGCGTTGAGCGCCATCAGCGATGCCATCATGATGGTCAATTCGCGCGGGCCGATGGATTTTTTTGCAGAAGCTGGGGAGGTCATGTTGCGGCTCTGGGGTAGCCGCGGCAATAATTCCACCCGCTAAATCTTTAAATCAGTCCAGCGCTCCGCATGCTGGAAAAGCCGTCTTTGCCGATGATGATGTGATCATGCACCGTTATCCCGAACTTCTGCCCCGCGTCCGCAATGTCCCGCGTCATGGCAATGTCTTGCCGGCTTGGGCTGCTATCGCCGCTTGGGTGGTTGTGGACAAGGATGATGGCCGCAGCGCCCAAGTCCATCGCGCGCCGGATAACTTCGCGCGTGTAAATCGCCGCCTGATCGACCGAACCTTCGCTCGCGATCTCATCGCGGATCAGCATATTCTTGCTGTTAAGATATAAGGTCCGCACGCGCTCAATGGTCAGGTGCGCCATGTCGGCACGCAGATAGTCGAGCAACGCCTGCCATGATGACAAAATCGGCATCTCGCGGACGGGTTCGCTCAAAAGACGTAAGGCCGCCACTTGAACGATTTTCAGTGCAGCGACACTTGTTTCGCCCATCCACTTTTCGCGCATGATGCTGTCGGCATCCGCCGTTAACAAGGCCGAGAGGCTGCCATATCGCGCGATCAGATCCTTGGCGATTTGTTTTGTGTCGCGGCGCGGAATGGCCAATGCGAGCAAATATTCGACCAGCTCATGGTCGTGCAGGCCTTCGCCTTGCTGTTCAAAAAGCCGCTTGCGCAGACGCGCACGGTGGCCGGTGCCATGATGTTCGATTTTATCCGCGCCGTCCGCCATCAGCACTGTCCTTTTGCGATAATGCTCTTTTTGGAGATTTTTGCGACGGGTGCAAGTCGATTGACGCGAATCCAGCGCATCTGAATGAGACCCGCTTTGTCCGTAACAACTGAAACATGTTCAGGACGACCAAGATATAAGGGTATCAGCCGAACAAAAATACAGGGCCGGGGCAGCGATGTTTCGGCCCTTTCTGTTGCGACGCAACATTCTTGGCGACGCGCTGTTGACTTGGCGCAGGCGCTCTCCTAAAGCGCCGATGCCTAGGCGGGGTTGCCCCGATTGCGTGGCGGTTCCGTGTGTTTATTTGGATGGAATCACATGATGTCGGACAATTCCGGGCAGGATGGTAAAGGCAAAAGTGACGCCCGGCTCGTGTCGTTAGATATGCAGCTGAAAGCGGCACGGAAAGCCGAAGCAGAACGCTCAGGTCAAGATCAGGTTCCAGCCAAAGGAATGCGGCAAGGGAACAGGGTTTTAACCGAGTTGATCGCGGGTCCTGCTGGTGGTGCTTTGGTTGGCTGGGTCTTGGACCGCTGGCTGGGTATCGCACCTGCGCTCCTGTTGACCTGCATGTTCTTGGGCATTGCAGTCGCCTTCAGGAATATAATAAAGATTTCAGCTGAGCGTCCGGACTAAACCGGGCGCTTGACGTGTATATAACAGGGTAGTGAACGTGGCAGGCGAAAGCGGCAAAATCGATCCGATGTACCAGTTCAAGATTGAGCCGCTCGCGCAGCTTAACCTTGCAGGTTACGACGTCTCCTTCACCAACTCATCATTGTTCATGGTGCTTGTTCTTGGCGCGCTGTGGGTGTTCATGGCGGGCGGAATGAAGCGCGAAATGGTCCCCGGCCGCTGGCAGATGGCTGTAGAAGGCGTCACGGGCTTCATCAACAACATGCTGACCGCAAATGTCGGTCCTGAAGGCAAGAAATATGTGCCTTTGGTGTTCTCGTTGTTCATGTTCATCCTGATGGCGAACTTCATGGGCATGATGCCCTTTGGTATCGTCCCCGGCGTGCATCCTTTCACGATCACAAGCCACTTGACCGTCACCGCCGTGCTGGCGCTGTTCAGCTTTGGCACTGTCTTGGTTGTCGGCTTCTGGCGGCATGGCCTGCATTTCTTCAGCCTGTTTGTTCCGCAAGGCACGCCATTGGCATTGATGTGGCTGATCCCGGTCATTGAATTATTCTCATTCATGATCCGTCCATTCAGCCTCGCGCTGCGTTTGTTCGTTGCGATGACCGCTGGGCACATCCTGATGAAGGTGCTGGCCGGATTTGTGATTAACGGTCTGAATGCAGAAGCCGCTTGGGTGCCGCTGATTGTCAGCTTCCCGGCCTTTGTTTTGATGATTGGTATTACCCTGCTTGAACTGCTCGTTTGTGCTATTCAGGCGTATGTTTTTGCACTTTTGACGTCGCTGTACATCAACGACGCCGTCAATTTGCACTAAGATTTCAACCACTAAGTTTTATTTTCTAACAGGAGTTATTATCATGGACGCAGAAGCAGCCCAAATGATCGGTGCCGGTCTGGCAGCAATTGGTGCCGGTAT
>JBILOZ010000012.1:0-25752 GCA_044374245.1 Sphingorhabdus sp.
GCAGACCATATAAGCGAGGAAGTCTTCTCATGAAAGCATTGCTCCCACTCATTGTTGCGATTGCTGCAATATCCTCGCCTGCATTTGCCCAGAAAGACATTATGACTGAAAAAACCACCGGTGAAATCAAGCCCCCAGTTGCTGAAAAGCGCCCGCATAGCGCCACGTGGCACGGGGTTATAATTACCGATGATTATCATTGGCTGCGCGATTCGGGTTATCCGACGATCGATGATAAAGAGATACTCGCGCATTTGAATGCCGAGAACGCCTATTTCGAAGCACAGATGGCGCCGCAAGCGCAGCTGACCGAAACGATCTTTCAGGAAATGAAAGGCCGCGTCAAAGAAGACGACAGCTCGGTCCCGCAAAAGGATGGCGACTATATCTATTGGTCAAAATTCGAAGAAGGCGCGCAATATCGCAAGCATTATCGCAAGGCGGTTGCCGGCGGTGCCGATCAGCTCATCCTTGATGAAAATGAACTCGCCAAGGGCAAGGCCTATTTCCGCCTTGGTGCCGCAGAGATCAGCCCCGATGGCAAAATATTGGCATATGCTTACGACGATAATGGGTCGGAACGGTTTGACCTGCATTTCCGCAATCTGGAAACCGGCGAAAAATTGCGCGACATCATCCCGGGCACATTGTCGGGCATTGTCTGGTCATCGGACAGCAAAGGCGTTGTCTATGGCCTCGCCAATGAAAACTGGCGCACCGACAATGCATGGTACCACCGGCTGGGTGAAGATCTGACCAAAGCGAAGTTGCTTTATAAGGAACAGGACATCGGTTTCGGCGTTGGTGTTGGCCTGACCGCCCAAGAGGATTGGATCGTCATTGGTACGGGCGACAATGTGACGAGCGAAGTGCGGCTGGTCCCCGCCAACGACCCCACTGCCCCGCCGATCATGGTGTCGCCGCGCAAGACGGGACGCCAATATAGCGTCGATGTCCGCGATGGCACTTTGTATGTTTTGACCAACGACAATCATGTGAACTTCCGCATCGCCACCGCCAGCATGAAGGCACCGGGCGATTGGAAAACGCTCATCGCCGGGTCTGACCGCCATTATTTAACGGGGCTGTCGCTGTTCAAAAATTTCTACGTCACCGAAGGCCGCATCGATGGCCTCGATCAAGTTGAAATCCGCGATTATGCGGATGCCAACAAGGTGCAGCCGATCAAATTCCCTGAGGCTAGCTATGATGCTGGCCTTGGCGATAATCCCGAATATGATGTGACGAAGCTGCGGCTGGGTTATGAATCGATGGTGACGCCCGACACGGTGTTTGATTATCATCTGGCCGATGGCCGCTTGGAAACATTGAAGGTTCAGGAAATCCCCAGCGGATATGATCCTGCGCAATATGTGACCGAACGCGTGATGATCACCGCGCGCGATGGTGCCAAGGTGCCGGTGTCCATCCTGACCAAAAAGGGTTTCAAAAAAGACGGCAGCCAGCCGCTGCATCTATATGCCTATGGCGCATATGGTTATGCGATGCCGCCCGGCTTTTCGGCCAACCGGCTGTCGATGGTCGACCGCGGCTTTGCTTATGCCATCGCGCATATTCGCGGCGGCGACGACCTTGGCTATCAATGGTATTTGGATGGAAAGCTGACCAAGCGCACCAACACGTTCAATGACTTTGTTGATGCGGCGAAAGGCCTGATCGATTTGGGCTTCACCGACAAAGGCAAAGTGACCGCAAGCGGCGGCTCGGCTGGCGGTGAATTGATGGGCGCGGTGGTCAATCAGGCACCCGAATTGTTTGGCGCGGTTGTCAGCCATGTGGCCTTTGTCGATGTGCTTAACGCGATGCTCGACAAGGATCTGCCGCTGACGCCGGGCGAATGGCCCGAATGGGGCAACCCGATCACCGACAAGGCGGCGTTCGACTATATCCGCAGCTATAGCCCGTATGACAATGTTGCGGCAAAGGCTTACCCGCCAATGCTGTGGACCGCTGGATTGAATGACCCGCGCGTGACCTATTGGGAACCTGCAAAGATGGTCGCCAAGCTGCGCGATATGAAGACCGACGACAATGTGCTGCTGCTCAAAACCAACATGGGCGCTGGCCATGGCGGCAAGTCTGGACGGTTTGAGCGGTTGCGCGAAAATGCCGAAGAGGCCGCGTTCATCATTTGGCAAATGGGGATGGCATCATCACAAAAGTGACCCCTTTTACGCGCATCTTTACCGCGCAACCAGATGACATTGACGAGCTTGGCCACGTCAACAACGCCGTCTGGGTGCGGTGGATTCAGGACATGGCGACATCGCATTGGCAGGCGGTTGCCGCGCCTGAACATATCGCCGCCTATTTCTGGGTCGTGACCCGGCATGAAATTGATTATCGCGGCAATGTCGGCCCCGGCGAGAGCGTTACCGCCAATACTTGGATTGAACGCGAACCAAAGGGTGCGCAATTTGACCGGCGGGTGGATTTTGTTGATGCCGCGGGCAAGGTCATTGTGCGGGCCAATACGACTTGGGCGATGATTGATAAAGCGACTGGCCGATTGGTACGCGTGCGGCCCGAGGTGTCAGCGCCGTTTATGGGCGTCCATCATTAGGTAGCCCGAGGCATGATATGCCGGAATATCGATAGAACGATAGGCGGATTAAAAATCGACCGCCACGCCCTTCAACTCCCAATCGCCATAACGCACGGGGTCCAGTCTTTCTGCATCTGGTTCGGGTTCGCGATCAACCGCTTTCGGTGCCGGCACAGGCGGGCTTTTCGACAAATAATTGGGTGCTTTGACATGTGAAGGGCGCGTGCCCATGAAGCTTCTCCTTCGAAAGCGCGTTCGGTTAACCCCTACATCGGTGCAGATGCGCCCGTTTGCAAGGTGAAGCTTGGCTATGGAGTGACATCGAACCGCTCTTCCCTTGTTTGGCGCAGACGCCTAGTGCGCTGTGCATGACTGAAGAAATTTCCGGACTTCCGACCCGCCGCGCCGCATTGCGGCTGCTTGATACCGTCATGCGCATGGGCACGCCGTTGGATCAAGCGACGGCAAATGCGACCAAAGGGCTATCGCCGCCGGACCGCGCGCTCGCCATCGCCATTGCGCAAGAAACGCTGCGCTGGTCGGTGGATCTCGACCAATTGATTGACAGCAAAACCAAACAGCCGCTGCCGGATGATGCCAAGGCACGCATGGTATTGCGGCTGGCGCTGGCGCAAATATTGCGGCTGGGCACACCCGCCCATGCCGCGATTGCGACCGCACTGCCACTGGTTGATGGCGGACCACGGCGGCTGGTGCATGGCGTGTTGGGGTCGCTCTTGCGCGCCGAAGCCACGCTGCCCGATCTGCCGTCGCTGCCAGAGGCAGTGATGATGCGCTGGCATCCGGTATGGGGCGACGCGATGATTGCAGGCGCACAGGCCGCATTGTCAGAACCGCCACCGCTTGATCTTGCCTTGCGCGATGCGACGGACACCGACGCGTGGGCAGAACGACTGGGCGGCGTCAGCCTGATGCCGGGGCATGTCCGCCTGCCGCGCGGGACCGCCATTGAAGAACTCGATGGCTATGACGAAGGCGCATGGTGGGTGCAGGATCTCGCCGCCAGCTTGCCGGCGCGCTTGCTGGGCAACGGAGAGGGCAAAAGGGCGCTCGATTTATGTGCGGCCCCCGGCGGGAAGACCATGCAGCTTTCGGCTGCGGGCTTTACTGTGACCGCGCTGGATAACAGTGCCCGGCGCATGGACCGTCTGATGGCCAATCTGGAACGCACGCAATTAAATGCTGAGCGCGTCAATGCGGACGTCATGGATTGGAAACCGGCGCAGTTGTTTGATGCCATATTGCTGGATGCGCCATGCAGTGCGACGGGCACGATGCGGCGCCATCCCGATGTTTTGCAGCGCATTGACCTGAAAGCCATCAACAATCTGGCCGCGATTCAAAGCGCCATGCTGGACCGTGCGGCGCAATGGGTGAAGCCCGGCGGCACCTTGGTCTTCGCGACCTGTTCACTTGAACCGCATGAGGGCGAGGCGCAGGCAGAGGCGTTTCTTGCGCGGCAGCCGGAATATACAACTTTGGCGGCGACCGCGGACGAATTGCCAGCGGGCGTCGTTGCCAATGCACATGGCCATGTCCGCACTATGCCCCCAATGCTTGCCGATCAGGGCGGCCTTGACGGATTTTTCGTGGCGCGGTTCTTACGGGCTGGTTAAGGCACAAAAAACACCGAAGCACTGAGCCGTCAGCGCGCAAGCGCTGGCGAACAGTCGAAGGGTGGCTATCGTTCGCAAAGCGCCCTTCGACGGACGCACCCGCAAAGCGGATGCTGCTCAGGGCTACGCTATGATCGGAGGGAAAGACATTGACAGCGCCAACACTCACGACCGAACGCCTTTCGATTGAACCCATGACGCGTGCGCATGGGGAAGATTATGCCGCGGCTTGGGCTGACCCACGCATGACCGCGTTTATTGGCGGCGAGCCGCGCAGCCGCAATACAAGCTGGACAAAAATGCTTCAGGGCATCGGCATGTGGTCGCTGTTCGGCTATGGCTATTGGGCCTTTGTCGAGCGCGAGAGCGGACGCTTTGTGGGCAATGGCGGGCTGGCGCAATTTGAACGCGGCATCAGCGATCTTGAAGGCTTTCCCGAAGCTGGCTGGGCGTTTACGCCCGATGCCTGGGGCAAGGGTTACGCGACCGAAGCGATGACCGCCATATTTGGCTGGGCAGACGCAACGAACTTGGGTGAAATCCGCTGCATCATTGATCCCGGAAACACCGCATCACGCAATGTCGCAGCGAAGCTGGGCTTCACCAAATTTGCGGAGTCGCATGATGTGATCGGTGACCTGTTCGTTTACCGCCGTGAGCCGCGCCAAAGCGTGTGATAAGCTGTGTATAAAGCGGTCCGCTCGCTTGCCGATGCGCGGTCCAGCGTCTAAACGCAAAATATGACCAGCCCTGTACGCATTGCGCCATCGATTTTGTCCGCTGACTTTGCCCGATTGGGAGAAGAAGTGCGGGCCATTGATGCCGCCGGATGTGACTGGATCCATGTCGATGTCATGGACGGGCATTTTGTCCCCAACATCACCATTGGCCCTGCGGTGGTAAAGGCGCTTCGCCCACACAGCGCAAAGCCGTTTGATGTGCATTTGATGATTTCCCCGGTCGACCAATATGTGCAGGATTTTGCAGAGGCCGGCGCGGATATCATTTCATTCCATCCCGAAGCCGGGCCGCACCCGCATCGCACCGTGCAGTTGATCAAGTCGCTGGGTAAAATGGCGGGTATCGTGCTCAATCCGCACACCCCGGCCAAAATGCTGGATTATCTTATCGACGACATCGACCTTGTGCTGGTGATGAGCGTCAACCCCGGTTTTGGTGGCCAGAGCTTCATTTCAAGCCAGCTGCGCAAAATTGAAGCCATTCGCAAGATGATCGACAAAACAGGCCGCGATATCCGGTTGGAAGTTGATGGCGGTATCACAACGCAAACGGCGCCACTGGCGATTTCGGCAGGGGCGGACACGTTGGTTGCTGGAACCGCGACCTTCAAGGGTGGCGCGGGCCAATATGCGGCCAACATTCTGGCGCTGAGGGGTGAATGACCGACGGCGATGAAGACGACAATGGGCAACGGCAAACGGCGTTGATCGTCAGGCCCCAAGGCGCGGGCCAAAATCTTCTCGAGCAGCTTTCCCTCGAATTTTACAAGTTAACATGGCGCACGCCGCTGCATAGCGGCAGGCTGACGGGCAAGGTTCCCATGCGCTTGCTCGCGGTGCCGAACGATCCGCTAAAAGGCGATGCCGCGCGCGGGCAGGCGCTGCGCATGGGCAAATTCCATTATCAGGGTTTTGAACAGGCGTTCGACGGTCTGGATTATGACAAGCTTGCGCTTCAGCCGTCGCTGACCGACTATATTCACCGATTTGATTGGTTGCGTGATTTGTCCGCGGCGACCAATCGCGGCGAAGGTGCGCCGGTCGCTGCACAGATTGCCGATGCATGGTTGCTGGCCAATGGCATGAAAACGCGTGAGCCGGCATGGCGCGTCGACAATTGTGCGTGGCGCTTGATGAATATGGCAGCGGGCTCGCCCTTTCTGCTCAGCAGTGCGGACCCCATTTACCGTGCGCGTGTGATCAATCATTTCGCCCGGGTTGCGCGCCATCTCGATCAAACCGCCCCGCGTGCGCAAAGCCATTTTGGCAAGACCGTGGGCTGGGCAGGCGTCGTCGCGGCATCGCTTTTGTTGCCAGAGGGCAAGGTGCGCCGCGCCGTTGGCGAGAACGGCTTGGCTGAATCGCTGCGGGCGACCATTTTCCCGGACGGCGGCGTCGTTTCGCGCTCACCAGTTCAGCTTATGGAATTGATCGGCCTGCTCAGCCTGCTCAAGCAATGCTATTCGGCGCGCAACGAGATGGTGCCTGTATTCCTGCTCGAAGCGCTCGGGCGGGCCGTGCCCGCGTTGCTTGGCCTTACCCATGCCGATGGCGGCCTTGGCGCGTGGCAAGGGTCAGCGCATATGGGTGCGGAGCATATCGATGCGCTGGTGGCGGCCAGCGAAGTGCGCGCACGACCACATCGCCAAGCGCTCGATTGGGGTTATCAGCGCGTTTCTGCGGGCAAATCCGTACTGCTGCTGGATGCAGGTCCCCCGCCATTGGCGCGTCAGTCGGCGTCAGGCTGCGCCTCAACGCTTGCGTTTGAATTGTCGCACGGTGGGCAGCGCGTGATTGTTAACTGTGGTGGTGCGGCGCTGGTCGGTGCAACGATACCGCCAGCGTTGGCACGCGGGCTTCGGACCACGGCGGCGCATTCGACATTATGCGTGAATGATACCAACTCGACGGCCATCCTGCCCGGCGGCCAGCTGGGCAAAGGTGTTGTCGAAGTGGGACTCGAACGCCGCGATATTGATCAAGCGACGCGTATTGAGGCCAGCCATGACGGTTATGTCCGGACCTTTGGCTATAGTCACACGCGATTGTTGATCCTGCGTTCCGATGGCATGGATCTGCGCGGAGAAGATACTTTGCTGCCCCGGGACAAACCTAAAGAAGGCGTGCCGGTGCATATCCGTTTCCATCTTGGGCCAGAAATCGAAATCGTCGCTTCCGACAGTCCACAAGCGGTGTTTTTGCGGATGGCCGATGGCAGCAATTGGGCATTTATGGCATCTGACGGTCAATTATCTGTGGATGACAGTCTCTGGGTTGACCAAAATGGCCGTCCTCACCCCACCCGCCAACTTGTGATTGCCACGGACACTGGTACAGGCGGCCTCACCATCGGCTGGCAGCTCCGCCATTTAGGATAAATTTATGCAAGACGTCGTCATTAAGCGTGCCCTACTGTCCGTTTCGGACAAGGCGGGATTGGTTGAACTTGGACATGCTTTGGCCGCGCGCCATGTCGAACTGGTCTCCACCGGTGGTACCGCCAAGACGCTGCGTGATGCAGGGCTTCAGGTGAAGGACATTAGCGAGCTTACAGGCTTCCCCGAAATGATGGACGGCCGCGTCAAAACGCTGCATCCCAAAGTGCATGGCGGATTGCTCGCGGTGCGCGACAATGCCGAACACGCAGCGTCGATGAAAGAACATGACATTGGTGCAATCGACCTTGTCGTGGTGAACCTTTATCCCTTTGCGCAAACCGTGGCGAAGGGTGCCTCGCGCGACGAAATTATCGAGAATATCGACATTGGTGGACCGTCGATGGTGCGCAGCGCCGCGAAGAACCACGCATATGTCACGATCCTGACCGACCCATCCGATTATGACAATCTGATCGCAGAGCTGGAAGAAAGCGGCGGCAAAACAAGCTATGACTTCCGCCGCAAATGTGCGGCCAAAGCCTATTCGGCGACCGCAGCATATGACAGCATGATCAGCCAATGGTTCGCGTTCGCCGATCAGCAGCAGCTGTTCCCCGATATGCTTGCCGTGAACGGAAATCGCGAAACCGAATTGCGCTATGGCGAAAACCCGCATCAGCGCGCGGCACTATATGTGCCCGTCGGCCCGCATGGATCGGGGATTGCCCAAGCCGAACAGGTGCAGGGCAAAGAGCTGTCCTATAATAATTACAACGACGCTGATGCGGCGCTTGAACTGGTCAGCGAGTTCCGCGACGGACCGCCTACCGTCGTCATCGTTAAGCACGCCAACCCCTGCGGTGTGGCAACGGGCGAAACCTTAATCGACGCGTACCGCGCGGCGCTCGAGTGCGACAGCGTGTCGGCATTTGGCGGCATTGTTGCGGTTAACCGTCCGCTGGATGGTGCCACTGCAGAGGCTATCACCGAAATTTTTACCGAAGTCGTTGCCGCGCCATCGGCGGATGATGCCGCAAAGGCGGTGTTCGCAAAGAAAAAGAATCTGCGGCTTTTGTTGACGGGTGATCTGCCCGATCCAAAGCGCGGCGGCTTGTCGATTAAGCCGATCACGGGCGGTCTTTTGGTGCAGTCGCGCGATAACGGCCATGTTGCCGACAGCGATTGCAAGGTTGTGACCAAGCGTGCACCATCGGTGCAGGAACTGGCCGACTGCCGCTTTGCCTGGACCGTGGCCAAGCATGTAAAGTCGAACGCCATTGTATATGCCAAGGATGGCGCAACCGCGGGTATTGGCGCAGGCCAAATGAACCGACGCGACAGCGCGCGGATTGCCGCGATTAAGGCAACCGAAGCCGCCGAAACTTATGGTTGGGCAACGCCGCGTACCGTTGGATCGGCAGTCGCCTCAGATGCGTTTTTCCCGTTTGCGGATGGCTTGCTGGCTGCCGCTGAAGCGGGTGCCACAGCGGTCATTCAACCGGGCGGATCGATGCGGGATGACGAAGTGATCGCCGCTGCCGATGCGGCTGGTCTGGCCATGGTCTTCACCGGAATGCGCCACTTCCGCCATTGATAAAAATAGCGACGCGTCATCCTGAACTTGTTTCAGGATAACGCGCTACGTTTGTTTGCTATCCTGAAACAAGTTCAGGATGACGCCCTGGAGTCAAATTACCCAGCGCGTTTCACGGAACCTCTGTAGTTTCCGTTACCGCCCTTTTTAGGACCGTAGTTCCGCGCCGGAGCGCCGGGATCGCGACGGTTTTCGCTGCGCGCGGCAAATGCACGGTCGGCGGTAGGACGACGGTCGCCGCTTGCGGCATTGTCGCTACGTGGACGTGCATCGCGGCTGCCTTCACGGCTGCCGTCACGCGGTCCGATGGCTGGCTGCCATCCACCTTGTGGTGCATGCGTCCGGTTGCGGGTTTCACCGTTCAAGCCAGTGCCGCCATTGTTGCCGCCCAATTTCTTGCCAGCATAGTTGGTGCGACCGCCACCGGGTTGACCACCACCGCGACCGCCACGGGCCTGTTGCGGCTTCTTGTCGGCAACGGGGGGTGGCAATGCGGCAACAGCCGCACGGAAACCTTCAGGAAGACCAAGCGTCATGGCGCGCACGCCCGTCAGACGCTCAATATCCTTCATATAGCCACGCTCGTCACCGGCAACGAAGCTCATCGCGATGCCTTCACGGCCCGCACGCGCGGTACGGCCGATGCGGTGCACATATTGTTCAGGCACATTGGGCAGTTCAAAGTTGAACACATGGCTTACGCCGGGAACATCAATGCCGCGCGCGGCAATATCGGTTGCGACGAGGATTTTGATCTTGCCGTCACGAAATGCCTGCAGCGCAGCGGTACGCTGGCCTTGGCTTTTGTTACCGTGAATGGCGGCCGATTGGATGCCGGCACCAGCAAGCCCACGCACAACGCGGTCAGCGCCATGCTTGGTGCGCGTGAACACAAGTGCGCGGTCAATCTCTTCGCTTTGCAACTTGAGCGTTAGCAAAGTCTGCTTTTCGCGCTGTTCGACAAAGGTCACGAATTGCTCAACGCGCTCCGCAGTGGTGGACGCAGGTGCAACCGACACACGAACAGGGTTGTTCAGGAAGCGGTTTCCCAATTCAGCAATCGCCTTTGGCATGGTGGCCGAGAAGAACAATGTCTGACGCTGCTTTGGCAGCAATTGGTCAATACGCTTCAACGCATGGATGAAACCCAGGTCCATCATCTGGTCCGCTTCATCGAGAACGAAGATTTCGACGTCCTTGAGTGTCACCGCGCGTTGCTCGATCAAATCGATCAGACGACCAGGGGTCGCGACCAGAATATCCACGCCGCCAGCGAGACGTTTTTTCTGGCTGAAAATGGGCATGCCGCCAAAGACGCAATCAACTTTGAGGCCAAGGAATTTGCCATAGGTGCGGAAGCTGTCGGCGATCTGTGCCGCAAGTTCGCGGGTTGGCGACAGCACCAGCATACGGCAGCTATATTGCTGACGCGCTTTTGGCTTTGTTGCGAAATGATGGAGCGATGGCAAAGCAAACGCCGCGGTCTTGCCGGTTCCGGTCTGTGCGATACCGCACAGGTCGCGGCCTTGCAGCAATGGCGGGATCGACTGTTGCTGGATTGGCGTCGGGGTATCATATCCCGCGGCTTCAAGCGCCTTAAGGATAGGTTGGGCAAGGCCCAGGTCTTGGAAAAAAGACATATTTATACTTTCAAATAGTCGTCGCAGCCCCATGATGCAGATCCTTGAAACAGGACCGCACGGGCGCAACAGCAGGTGTTCGGGAGCAGCTTATGCTGACCCGTTGGAAACAACCCTGCGTGATATGGGAAGCCTCTAAGCTTACGCATCTTGTTCGATTGGCGAGGCCACTTGTTGCGGCCCTCACGCTGCCAATACTGCGGCGGTATCGTCCGCTCGCCTCATGCGCTTGGCGGCCTATTGGCTTAATGCCGCACCAAACGCAAGTTATTTGTGCTTTTGCGCAATAATCAGTCGCAGCAGCTGTGCGCATAACAACGGTTCGTAACGCCTCGTTAACCATCTATTAGGGCATTTCGTTCACTGATTTCCCCAGAGCTTCTCTCACGGGGTATTTATGACAGTGCAGGACCAGACAGCAGTAGACGTGGCAATCATCGGGGCGGGACCCGCCGGCCTAACCGCCGCCTATTTGCTGACGAAGAAAGGATATAGCGTTACCGTCATTGAAAAAGACGAACGTTATGTCGGCGGCATCAGCCGCACTGTTGAAGTGGACGGATATCGCTTTGATATCGGGGGCCACCGCTTTTTTTCGAAGTCGAAAGACGTTGTCGATTTGTGGAACGAGATTTTGCCCAACGACTTCATTCAACGTCCGCGCATGAGCCGGATCTATTATGAAGGCAAATTCTACAGCTATCCGCTGCGCGCGTTCGAAGCTTTGTTCAACCTTGGCATTGTGCGGTCGACGCTGTGTATGGCGAGCTATGTGAAGGCCAAGGTCTTTCCGAACAAAAATGTCCGCAGCTTTCAGGATTGGACGGTAAACCAGTTTGGTCACAAGCTGTTTTCGATCTTCTTCAAAACCTACACCGAAAAGGTGTGGGGCATGCCGTGCGACGAAATGTCCGCCGACTGGGCCGCGCAGCGCATTAAGGGCCTGAGCCTTGGCGCCGCCGTCCTTGACGGGCTCAAGCGGTCCTTGGGGCTGAATAAAAAGCCCAATGACGGCATGGAAACCAAGACATTGTTGGAGACGTTCCGCTATCCGCGCCTTGGACCCGGAATGATGTGGGACGCGGCGCGCGACTTTGTCGTGGCGAAGGGCAACAGGGTTTTGATGGGCCATAGCTTTAAGCAACTTGCGCAGGATGCAAATGGCGACTGGCGGATGTCGGCATCCAAAGCCGATGGCAGCGAGACGGTGATTATCGCGAAGCATGTCATCAGCAGTGCGCCGATGCGCGAGCTGTCGGCACGTATCCATCCGCTTCCGCACACATCGTTGCAGGCGAACAACCTGCGCTATCGTGACTTTCTGACGGTGGCATTGATGATCCGCTCCGACGATTTGTTTCCGGACAACTGGATATATATCCACGACAGCAAAGTGCAGGTCGGCCGCGTGCAAAATTTCCGCAGCTGGTCACCCGAGATGGTGCCAGACCCATCCATCGCGTGCGTTGGTCTTGAATATTTCTGCTTTGAAAATGACAATCTGTGGGCGTCAACCGATGCCGACCTGATTGAACTCGCCAAAACGGAAATGGCGATCCTCGGTTTGTGCAAGGCCGAAGATGTCGTTGGCGGCGCCGTTGTCCGTCAGGAAAAGGCATATCCCGTCTATGACGATGAATATGCCGCCAATGTCGAGGCGATGCGTAACGAACTGGAAACGCGTTATCCAACGCTGCACATGGTCGGGCGCAACGGTATGCACCGTTACAACAACCAGGACCACGCGATGATGACCGCCATGTTGACGGTCGAAAATATCGCCGCGGGAATGCGCGTCTACAATATCTGGAACGTCAACGAAGACGCCGAATATCATGAAGCGGGTGACGAAGGCGAACAGCATGTGATTGCGGTCAAGGTTACCGAAGACCAAGCCGCCGCGCTCACATCGGAACGCGACGTGCCAAAACGGATCGCACCTGTCGTCCAGCGTAACGCCGGCGATATCAGCAAGGCGGCTTAAGGAGCATCATGCGGCGGCCAAGCTGCCTGCATGATTGCGGAACCAATTCAGGGGGTGCACGAGTGATTAAACTGGCCAACCAATTACGGGGCAATGTCTTCCTGCGTTATGTCGCAGTCAGCGTAGGTGCGCTTGCAACCGATATGATCGTCTTCCTGCTTTTGCTGGAAACAGGCATGCCCGGAACGGCGGCATCTGCCGTTGGTTACTCGGTCGGCATATTCGCGCACTGGATTTTATCCAGCCGCACGGTGTTCCACGATCGGGTTTCGGAAAAGGGAACCGCCGCCCGCACCCAGCAAAAGGCGATGTTTCTAGCCTCTGCCCTCATTGGCCTCGTCCTGACCATAATTGTGGTCGGCGCGGGCACGGCATTGGGTATGGACCCGCGCGTTGCGAAAGTCGTTGCTATCGCGACGTCATTTTTGCTCACCTATCTGCTGCGCAACGTCGTCATTTTTCGGCAAGCGTCGGTGCATTAGTCATGGCGCGTTTTGTCGAACGACATTTCGTCTGGCTGATATTTGGCATTTGGGTGTTGCTATCCATCTCCCTTATTATCCATAGTTGGCCCAACATCATTTCGGGCAGCGGTCGGGATCCCGACGACCAATTGCGCTTGGTCCAATTAAGGGACTTCCTGAACGGCCAAAGCTGGTTTGACAACCGGCAGTATCGGCTGAACCCACCGGATGGGGCACCGATGCATTGGTCGCGGCTGATTGAGCTGCCTTTGGCTGCAATAACTTTATTGCTCACACCGATGTTCGGTCGTGCTGTTGCTGAAACCGCCGCGTCGACTGCCGTGCCGTTGTTGCTGTTAGGTATCATCATCATGATTCTGGCCTACACCGCTTTGCGCGTGGGTGGCAAAACGGCAGCTATTTCTGCAGCGATTGTTTCCGCATTGTCCGTTCCGCTCATCGGGCAATTGCAGCCAATGCGTATCGACCATCACGGCTGGCAAATCGCGATGGCCGCGTTGGCGTTGGCATCATTATTTTATGGACATGCGCGCATGGCGGGATTGGTTTTGGGCGCTACTCTTGCGATATGGCTTCATATATCGCTTGAAGGCCTACCAATGTCCGCGGCCTTTTTCCTTTTTCTGGGTTGGCAATGGCTAACCAAACCGCGCGAAGCCGCCCGTCTGTTCTGGACGATTAGCGCATTCGCTTTGTCATCACTGGTTCTATTTTTTGGCACGCAGACACAGGGCCTCGGTGCAGCGATATATTGCGACACGGTGTCGCCGCCACAGTTATTGGCAATCCTCGCCGCCGCATCGATCATGATCCCGGGCCTGTTTATTGCTCCGCAATCCAAGCTGGCGCGTGTCTTGATCATGGCTACTGCAGGGGGTGTCGCTGCTGCTGTATTCGCGTTGCGCGCACCTGAATGTTTGAACGGTCCGTTCAGTACTCTTGATCCGCTCGTGCACGACTATTGGTATGTGTATGTGAAAGAAGGGATGCCGATTTGGCATCAGGACCTGGCCACCATCGCGATTGTGATGGCGGCACCAATTGCAGGAGTTGTCGGCTGCGTAGTTCTGGCCCGCAAAATGGACAAAACGGATCGATCAAAATTATGGGTCATCGGCTTCTTCAGCCTATATGCGCTTGTCCTGTCGCTATTTGTTTCCCGGACGATTTCGGTGGCAGCTGCCTATGCGGTAGTGCCGATCGCTGCGCTTATCGCGCACGTTTTTGGGTTTTATCGGCAAAGCGAGGTGCCCAGGCAGCGCATTCTTTATGTCGCTCTGATGGGCTTTTTGATGGCGCCTGGGTCTCTTGTGTCCGCCGTCTTCAACGTCTTGCCACAACTGACGTCTGCCGTTGATGCGCGTTCAGACGCAAAGTTGCGCTCATGCGAATCCGCGCCGTCGGTGGAAACATTATCCGCTCTACCGCGCGGACAGTTTCTGGTTCCGATTGATATGGCACCAATGATCCTGGTTCAAACCGCGCACAGCGTTTTAGCGAGCGGCCATCATCGCAATCAAAAAGCAATGCACGATCATATCGAAATTTTCCGGTCGCGCCCCGATGTTGCCAAGCAATTGATGGCCGCGCGCGGTATCAATTATCTTGCGGTCTGCCCTGATAAGGGGGAGCTTGATCGTTATGCCCAAAAACATCCGGGGGGCCTGTGGGGACAAATTGCCAAGGGAAATGTGCCGGAATGGCTTGAGCCGCTGCCCGCAAAAGGCAAGGGGATCATGGTCTGGCGCGTGCGTTAAAGGTGCATGAAATCGCGGTCGAAGCTTTTGAGATGCGCTCCGCCATCAACGAAGATGATTTGCCCGGTAACGTCCTGCGCTTTTGCCAAGTAAAGCACGGCATCTGCAACAGCGGATGGCGATGGAAGCGCACCGAGTGGCATCATGCCTGCCAATCGCACCTCTTGTTCTTCGCTATAGTCGTCGGTTGATATGACGAGCCCGGGTGCGACGCCATTATAGCGTGCGCGCCCTGCAAAAGACGCAGCCATCGACCGTACCGATGCCGCCAGCGCTTGCTTGGAGAGCGTGTAGCTGATCTGGTCGCGGTGGGGATTGGCGACACGCTGGTCGAGAATGTTGACGATTGCTGGCCGCACGTCAGCGCCCGCCGCATCGACAACGGCTTTGGCAAGCAAGAGTGGGGCAAACAGGTTCAGCCGAAAATGCGCCTCCAGCGTTTCGACCGACATCGACTCCCAATCATCCTGCCCAAACATCGCGGCGTTATTCACCAGCAGCTGGGGTACGCGGCCAAAATGCGTTGTTATGCTGTCGACGAGATGCGCCGGGTTGCCGGTGCTGAGATCAAAGGTAAAACGATGCCATTCGCTCTCATTTTCTTGCAGCGTCGCCAGAAGCTTTTCTTCGGGCTGTGAATCGAGATGGCTAACCAGTGCCAACGCGTAACCTGCGCCCGCAAGTTTAGATGCGATTTCGGCACCCAGCCGACGCTTGCCGCCTGTCACAATTGCAAGCGGCGCCGTTGTCACTTGCGGCTCCGCGACATTGTGATGCCAATCGATTCATTATCTTCGGCGATGGCGAGTTTCACGATTTTGACGACGAGGTGGCTGATATGTGGGTCGTCAGCAAACAAATTATCCATGATATGATCGGCGACGGCTTCGATCAGCGTGAAGTGCACACCTTCGGGCAAAAGCGTCGCAGCCTCTTTCAACGTCATATAATTTTTCGACGCCGACAACGGCGTGTCTGGCGCATAATGCGGAGCCATATCTAACGTTGCGCTAATCGAAATACGCAGCGGCTGGGGCAGGTGGGTTTCCTGGCTGTAAATGCCCGTCAGCACATTGACGACAAGGTCATGTACTTCGAGAATGAGGCTATCGGTCATATCACTCCTTAACGTGACCAGCGGGCGAAAATAGCCGTAGGCAAAAGCATGCCCCGGCCCTGTTCGCGCACCGCGAGTTCACCAAATTCAACTTTGCCGCCAAGGTCGGCAAAATGGGATTCCAACAGGCCGCCCAACGCCAGCGCAGACATGCGCACCGCGTAGACGGTCAGAAACAAAAATTTCGATTCCGCATCAAGCAACTTGCGGCAATTGGCGATCAGTTCGGGCAGGTCTTCCTCAAGCCGCCACACTTCGCCGTCGGGACCACGGCCATATTTGGGTGGGTCCAGCAATATGCCGTCATAGCGCTTTTCCCGGCGCACTTCGCGTGCCACGAATTTGGCGGCGTCGTCGACGATCCAGCGAATGGGACGGTCGGACATGCCCGACATTTCGGCATTGGCCCGTGCCTGCGCAACCGATTTCTTGGACGCATCGACATGCACCATCTGCGCGCCCGCTGCCGACAAGGCGAGGGTGCCAACGCCGGTATAGCCAAACAGGTTCATCGCAACAGGATCGGTGACCCCTGCCAACTGTCCGCGCATCCACCGCCACACAGGGTCCATATCCGGGAAAAAGCCGAGGTGGCGGAATGGGGTGCAGGATGCTGTAAAGTGCACCTCATCATTCCATGCGAGCGGCCAGCCATCCATGGGAACGGGTTTGTTGTTATACCAACGTCCGCCGCCATCATCGTCGGATCCCGGAACGAATTCGGCATCTGCGGGCCATTCGTCGAGCGCAGGCGCCCACATGGCTTGCGGTTCTGGCCGAATGAAGCGGCGGTCACCGTAGGATTCATATTTGCGCCCATTGCCTGAATCGATGAGCGTGTAATCGCTACGCGGCTCGCTGATCAGGGTGACGAAATTCTGTTCCATATTTTAGCGAACGGCGCGCGCAAGCACATAGTCACGCACGGCGTCATATGTGCCGGGCAAGACATCAAAGCGTTCTTCGCGGTCGAACAGGTGCGAGACACGCGCAGGCAACGCAGGGCGAACGCCGGTTGAGTTTTCTACTGCGTCCGGGAACTTCGCGGGGTGCGCGGTTGCCAATGTGACGACGGGCGTTTCCGGTTTGATGCCCGACGCCCGCGCCGCGTGCAGTGCGATTGCGGTGTGGGGATCAATAATCTGGTCCGCCGCGCCATAGGCCCAGCGCATGGCGGCGGCCATCTGGTCCGCATCGGCGCGCGCGCTCGATAGCAATGCAGATTTTTTCCGCATATCGGGCGACAGAACCATTTTGCCCATTTGTTCGAACCATTTCATCCGCGCTGCGGTGGTCGATCCATCGCGACCTTCAAGGTCGAACAGCAGCCGTTCAAAATTGCTCGACACCTGAATATCCATCGATGGTGATGCGGTCGGGGTTACGCCCAATACCGAATAGTCACCCTTTGACAGGGCGCGATGCAATATGTCGTTGATGTTGGTGGCGACAATTAGCTGTTCAATCGGCAAGCCCATTTGCGCGGCAACATAGCCGGCAAACACATCACCAAAGTTTCCGGTCGGGACGGAAAACGCAATTTTGCGCTCAGGTCCGCCCAATCGAAGCGCGGCGTAGAAATAATATACCACCTGCGCCATCAGGCGGGCCCAGTTGATGGAGTTTACGGCCGATAAAGTCAGCGGGCCATTGACATCCTTGTCACTGAACATCCGCTTTACCATAGCCTGCGCGTCGTCGAAGCTGCCCTCAATCGCGATGTTGTGGACATTGGGCGCAAGGATCGTTGTCATCTGCCGCCGCTGGACATCAGAGACGCGGTTATGCGGATGCAGCATGAAGATTTCGATTTGCGCACGTCCGGCAACGGCGTCGATGGCCGCTGATCCCGTGTCTCCGGAGGTTGCGCCGACAATGGTCAGTTTTTTATCCGTGCCCGACAAGAAGCGTTCAAACAATTGGCCCAGCAATTGAAGCGCAACGTCCTTAAATGCCAAGGTTGGGCCGTGAAAAAGCTCAAGCAGCCAGTGCTGCCCATCAAGTTGCACCAATGGTGTGATCGCCGAATGGGCAAAGGAACCATAAGCCGTCGCACACAGACCTTTGAGTTCCGCCTCGCTCAAAACACCCGCTGTAAAAGGCGCCATAACGCGCGCAGCCAACTCGACATAAGACAGGCCGCGCATCGCTTTTATATCTTCTGTCGAAAATTGCGGCCAATGGCGCGGGACATATAGTCCGCCATCTCGGGCCAGTCCCGTTAGGGTGACGCCTGCAAAATCGAGCGCGTCCGCGTTGCCGCGGGTGCTGATATAATCTGTTCCGTTAATCGTCATAGCGCGCACGCGGTTACCCGCGACGCCGCATTTAGGCAAGATTATTGCAAATCAGCCCGAACAAATTCGGCACATCTTTCACCAATCATGATGCTGGGCGCATTTGTGTTACCGGAAACAAGGCGCGGCATGATGCTGGCATCCGCGACATACAGGCCTTCGATGCCACGATATTTCAGGCGCGAGTCGACAACATCGTCCGCATTGGGCCCCATGCGGCATGTGCCGACGGGATGGTATACGGTATCTGCGCGACTGCGGATCAGATCATCCAAGGCGGCATCGTCATTCAGATCAACGGGGTGCCGATTCTTTCCGCCGTAAACGGCAAGCGCAGGTGCTTCGAAAATCCGGTGCATGGCGCGTACTCCGCTGCGCAATGTGGCCATGTCGCGATCGTCGCTCAGAAATGCGGGGTCAATCAGCGGGGCCGTACGTGCATCGGTTGATGCGAGGCGCACCGTGCCACGGCTTTCGGGCCGCAAGACACAGGCATGGCAACTGAACCCATGACCTTTGACTTTGGAACGGCCATGGTCTTCCAACATGGCGGGGACGAAATGATATTGAATGTCGGGTGCCGGCAAGCTTGCGTCCGAACGCCAAAATCCGCCCGCTTCGGCAAAGCAGGTGGTCATGACGCCAGTGCGCTTGCGGCGATGTTCGATGATCGCCTTGACCATCTTTGCGGTGCCGGCCAGCGAATCCCCGAAAAAGTCGTCCTTTGACTGTGTTTCAAAGCTGGAAACATAATCGATATGGTCTTGCAGGTCGGCACCGACCGCTTGCTTATCATGGACAACATCCACGCCGACGCTGCGCAGATGGTCGGCTGGGCCAATGCCGGACAGCATCAATATTTGCGGCGATCCAAATGCGCCTGCGGACAAAATGACAGCGCCGCGTGCCTTGATCGTGCGCTTTTTGTTTCGGCCTTGGCGAATGACAACGCCTGTGGCGCGTCCTTTTTCGACGATGATCTTTTCGGTCAGTGCGCCGGTAATGACTTCCATCCGGTCACGTGCCGGTTCGACATAGGCGCGCGCGGCGGTCCAGCGTTCGCCACCCTTTTGCGTGACTTGATACAGGCCAAAGCCGTCCTGCGTCCCGCCGTTGAAATCGGAATTGACCGGCAACTGCAATTCGGCAGCCGCTTCGATGAAGGCAAGGCTGCCGGCCTGTGGCCAGCGTTGGTCAGAAACCGAAAGCGGCCCGCCTGATCCGTGAAAGGCATCAGAACCGCGTTCATTGTCTTCGCAGCGTTTGAAATATGGCAATACGTCGTCATAGGACCAGCCATCGCAGCCCAGTGCGGCCCAATTGTCATAATCATATTTGTGGCCACGGATGTACACCATCGCGTTAATCGCGCTCGACCCGCCAAGGCCCTTGCCGCGCGGTTGATATCCGGTGCGGCCATTCAGGCCCTTTTGCGGAACGGTTTCATATTTATAGTTAGACCCGTTGCGAATGAACGGCATGAAACCGGGCGTTTTGATCAACATATTGTTGTTGGTGCCGCCGGCTTCGATCAGGCAGACCTTATATTTGCCACCTTCCGAAAGACGCCCAGCTGCAGCGCTCCCCGCTGACCCGCCACCAATCACGATGATATCAAATTCGTCCATGTTGCCTGCTCCTCTAACGCCAAGGTTTAAGCGGACGATTAAATACTGGCAAGAGTGTAAATAGCGCTATTCGGCCTTTGCCTCTTGGCCTTCAAGCCAGCGTGCGCGGATCGTGTCCGATGTTTCGCGGCTGCCGTCGTGGCTCCATCCCGGTTCGCGCACAAGGTACGACAATTTGTGACGCCATGGTGCCGACCAGAGGTCTTGGAATATCCCGACCCATTCATGAAACACACTCCACAACAGGTTGAAGGTTCCGAGTTGCCGGACAATCCCATAGCGGATTTTTTCGCTATCTACTTCTTCGGTAAAGGTCCCGAACATGCGATCCCAGATGATGAAAACGCCCGCATAATTGCGATCAAGATAGCGGGGGTTGGTCGCGTGATGCACACGATGATGGCTTGGCGTATTCATCGCATATTCGAACCAGCGCGGAAATTTGCCGATGGCTTCGGTATGGATCCAGAATTGATAGATAAGGTTAAACGCGCCCACGAAAAGCAGCAGGGCCGGGTGAAACCCGATGAGCGCCAACGGAATGCGGAAGATAAAGCCAAGGGCAATGAAGCCGGTCCATGTCTGACGCAGCGCCGTGGAGAGATTATAATGCTGGCTTGAGTGGTGGTTTACATGGCTGGCCCAAAACCAGCGGACGCGGTGTCCGGTGCGATGCGCCCAATAATACGCCAGATCGTCCAAAACAAAGCATAAGGGCCACGCCCACCACACCCAGCCAATCTCGAACAACCGGTTCTGGTAAATCCACATCGCCAGACTGAACACCAAAGCGCCGGTGAGCGCGCCTGCAACGGTGCTGCCGGTGCCGAGCGCGAGTGACGTCAAGGTGTCGCGCGGCTCATATTTCTCTGGCGCACGGCTGCGTGCCCACAGCATTTCTGCGATGATCAGGATGATGAACGCCGGAATGGCATAATCTACTGGGCTGAAAAGTTCAGGCATGCGTATTTCCCATGTTATGCGGACCGTTGTTCAAATGCCGAAGGCCAGATGCCCATGACGGTGCGTGTTCACCCAAATTGAGCGTGATGGTTCCAAATGTCTTCTCGCCTGTTCCGATGGTGAGAAAATTCTGGTCCAAACGCGATTCGCTGTGCCGGTCGAGCAAACGTCCTGCCCATTGCACACCGTGACGACGGATCAGCATGTGCCGGCCCTGATCGTCGCGCAGCAGTGCCGCGATACCCGCTTTGTCGATTGCGATGTCTACGGGATTGAAACCACAGAGCGTCTCTTCGGCAATGTCACGCGCCTGCGCTTCGCTGTGGATGCGTACGTCGCCGCCCAAGCGCCAAAACCGTGCGAGCCATGCGATAAACAAAATCGATGCAATCGACCCGGCAAGTTGCAGCCATTCTGCCATCAAGAAGCCCGTCCGCGCAACATATCCATCATCGCCGCAACAGACGACAGATCATAGCCTGCGTCAGCAGCCTGTTCCGAAAGGACGGCGGGATGGTCGCCCTTCGCCGCGCGGGCCAATGCCCATAACAAAGTCGACCGGGTCCCCGACCGGCAATAGGCCAATATCTTGCCGTCGGCCTGTTCAATGGCATCGGCCATGGCCGTGACCTGCCATTCGGCAAAGCCGGCGTGTGTCACAGGAATGGCGACATAAGTAATACCGGCAGCTTGCGCCGCGGCGGCGATTTCGGCGCCTGATGTCTGGTCGGCAGATTCATCTTCGGGACGGTTGTTGATGATCAACGAAATGCCCGCGGATTTCGCCTCCGCCACGTCGGAAAGGCTGATTTGCGGCGCGGCGAAAAACGTGTCTGTCAATTTACGAAACATCAGCAAATCCTGTTATTTGCCGCACAAAGCGGTCATCTGCCCTTCGCCTTATTTTAATCTGCAATCGATAACAAGAATGGACCGCGCATTGGCCCGAAACGCCCCGCTAAAACTGCGCGATGACCGATAGGAAATCTTCGCCATAGGCTTCCAACTTACGTGCGCCGACACCGCTAATCCGGCCTAATGCGTGGATGTTGGTTGGCTTGGTCAATGCCATCTCGCGCAAAGTTGCGTCGTGAAAAATGACATAAGGCGGCACGCCCACAGCTTCGGCCAGCGCGCGGCGCTTGGCACGCAGCGCCTCAAACAACGGGTTGCCAATGGGATTGTCCGGTCGGCCAGCGCGGCGTTTGTTGTCGGGCTTTACGATCGCAATCTGGATATTTTGATCGCCGCGCATGATGGCGCGGGCATCGCCAGCCAGTTTCAGGCCGCCATGTTCGTTTGCCACCATTGCCCCGCGTGCCTGCAAGGCACGAGACAAGGGCTTCAGCATCGCGGCCTCTGCCTTGCTGACAATTCCGAACACTGAAAGCTGGTCATGCCCCAATTGGGTGATGCGGTCATCTTTGCTGCCCGTCAGCACCTTTTCCAAATGGCCCATGCCGAACATTTGCCCCGTGCGATAGGCGGCGGACAAGAGCTTGCGTGACAGTTCGGTGGCGTCATGAACGTCGGGCGCATTCAGGCAATTGTCGCAATTGCCGCACGATTCAGGTGGACTTTCCCCAAAGTGACGCAGCAGCACCGCGCGCCTGCATCCCGCCGTTTCGACCAGATATGACAAAGCAGCAACGCGCGCCAATTCCGCCTCACGCCGTTCGGGGGCAAGCTCGCTCAGGCGCATGCGGGCGCGGGTGAAGTCGCCGGCGGACCACAGCATATGCGCCACCGCCGGGTCACCATCGCGTCCGGCGCGGCCGCTTTCCTGATAATAGGATTCGATAGATTTCGGCAGGCCAGCATGCACGACAAAGCGCACATCGGGCTTGTCGATACCCATACCAAACGCCACCGTCGCAACCATCACCATGTCTTCGGACGATACAAACTCTGCCTGCGCCCGCGCGCGTGTCTGCGGCTCCATACCGGCGTGATAGTACAGCGCCTTGCGGCCGGTTTCTGCGATTTGCGCCGCAATTTTTTCGGTGCGATCACGGGTCTGCGCATAAACGATGCCAGCGCCCGGCAGGCTTTTCACCAGCGCAGCAATGCCGCTGTTCGGCGCGGCAGTGGCGGCATAGCGGATGTTGGGCCGGTCAAAACCTGCCACCATGACGCCATCGCGCGGAATGCCCAGTTGCTCGGCAATATCGTCGCGCGTGTGTGTGTCTGCGGTTGCGGTCAGCGCAAGGCGCGGCACTTCGGCAAAGTCGTCGAGCAATGGACGTAGCAGGCGATAGTCCGGGCGGAAATCATGCCCCCATTCGGAAACGCAATGCGCTTCATCAATGGCGAACAGCGCGATTTTGGTCTCACGCAACAGGGTGCGAAATTCTTGGCCCGATGCCCGTTCCGGCGCGACATATAACAGGTCTAATTCGCCAGCACGAAACCGGCTGATCGTTTCTGCGCGGTTGTCATCTGCTGATGTCAATGTCGCCGCGCGAATGCCAACGGCATCGGCCGCGCGCATTTGATCATGCATCAGCGCGATGAGCGGCGAAATGACAATGCACGTGCCGTCCATGATGACCGCGGGCAATTGGTAACATAATGACTTGCCTGCACCTGTCGGCATGATGGCCAAGGTGCGTTGACCGGCCAGCACCCGCGACACAACCTGTTCCTGTTGTCCGCGAAATTCGGGAAAACCGAAAATGCGGTGCAACACATCAGATGGGGTGGGGGACGAAGCGACGGAGGCCATGCCACGCCCTAGCGTGACTGAAGTGTCAGTGACAGAGTGCAGTTGTCTTCAAACCAAGTCGCTTGTGGATAGCGCGCGCTTTATGCCGGTGGGATGGCTTCTTCTTCGGCCTCGCTTTGCTGCCGTGCCCACATTTCGGCATAAAGCCCGCCTTTGCGCAGCAGTTCATTATGCGTCCCTTGTTCGGCAACACGTCCGGCATCCAAAACCATGATCTGGTCGGCATCGACGATGGTCGACAGCCGGTGGGCGATGATGATTGTCGTGCGCCGTTCCGAAATGCGCTCAAGCGTCGCCTGAATTTCGGACTCGGTGCGGCTATCCAGCGCGCTGGTCGCTTCATCAAGAATCAGGATCGGCGGATTTTTCAGCAAGGTCCGTGCAATCGCCACACGCTGCTTTTCGCCGCCGGACAGTTTCAACCCGCGTTCGCCAACCTTGGCGGCATATTGCTCCGGCAGTGACTCGATAAAGCCGTGGATCGATGCGCCGCGTGCGGCCTCTTCGATTTCGCTTTGGCTCGATCCCTCACGGCCATAGCCGATATTATAGCCGATGCTGTCGTTGAACAGCACGGTGTCCTGCGGCACAATGCCGATGACGCTGCGCAAGCTTGATTGCGTCACATCGCGCAGATCCTGCCCGTCGATGGTAATGCGGCCGCCGGTGATGTCGCAAAATCGGTACAGAAGCCGCGCAATGGTCGATTTGCCTGCACCCGATGGCCCCACCACCGCAAGCGTATGCCCGGGCTCAATTTTGAAGCTGACGCCATTCAGGATTTGTCGGTCGGGGTCATAGCCAAAGCGCACATCTTCAAACGCCACCGCGCCGCCCGACACGGCCAAGGCAGGCGCACCGGGCTTATCGGTGATTTCGGCGGGTGTATCGATCAGGTCGAACATCGCGGCCATATCTGTCAGGCCTTGGCGAATGGTGCGGTACACCATCCCAAGCATATCCAGCGGCCGGAATAGCTGCGCCAACAAGGTGTTGACGGTGACAACGTCGCCGGTTGTAAATTGCCCGCGCGACCAGCCCCAAACGACATAGCCCATGGCGCCTGCCATCATCACATTGGTGATCAGCGACTGCCCGATATTCAGCGCGGCAAGCGAGTTTTCCGATTTGACGGCCGCGTTCGCATAATGATGAACCACCTCAGCATAGCGCTGTGTTTCGCGCTTTTCAGCGTTGAAATATTTGACCGTTTCATAGTTGAGCAGACTGTCGACCGACTTTGCGACGGTCTGCGTATCCAGCTCGTTCATTTCCTCGCGCAATTTGTTGCGCCAGTTGGTGATGACGGTGGTGTAGGCGATGTAGCTGACCACCATGATCAGCGTCGCCGCGACCATGCCCCAGCCAAATTCAATCTTGAAATATGCGGAGACCAGAACAAGCTCAAGCACCGTCGGTGCGATGTTGAACAACAGGAAATAGAGCATGATGTCGATGCTCTTTGTCCCGCGTTCGATAACCTTGGTCACCGCACCTGTCCGGCGGTTCATATGAAAACGCATCGACAGGTTATGCAAATGGCTGAACACATTTTCGGCCAAGCGGCGGGTGGCTTCCTGTCCGACGCGCTCAAAAACAACGTTGCGCAGATTGTCGAACAAGACGCCGCCAAAACGCGCACCGGCATAAGCGGCCACGAGCGCAATCGCGATTGCGACGCTGTCTTCCATGCCGGGAACCATGCGGTCGATGGCCTGGCCATAAACCCACGCCATGCTCAACTGAATAAGCTTGGACACAACCACCAGCAGCAAAGCAAACACGATGCGTGCGCGCAGGCCAGTTTCGCCCTTTGGCCATAAATATGGCAAAAACCGCCGCATCACGGCGAAATCGGGCTTGGCATCTGAACTGGGGGCTAATGGTGGCACAGGGGCCGTATAATTAGATTAAGCGAAAGCGCAAATGTCCATCAGCTGCGACCTGAAAGCAGCAACCATGTCGCGACCGCGTTAATGCCCGTATATACCCCATAGGTCAGCGCGACCGCCCACGACCCGTCATGTGCGAACCACAGCGCGCCCATCAGCAACGCCAGTTCGATGGCGTAGCTGCCATAGGGACTGAACTGCGGGCTGAAGTAGCGCTTGGTTTCTTCAACGAACGGATGTCCGGATTCTGAAACTGCTTTGTGCATGGCAAAATTGCCAACGCCCATCACGAAGCAGACAATCAGCAGCATAAACTTGCTTTATGGTCCTTCGCGGATGGCGCGGGCTT
>JBILOZ010000013.1:0-25729 GCA_044374245.1 Sphingorhabdus sp.
GTTTTGAAGAACGGCTGCGGACATATTTCACGATTGAACCCGCTGTCGAAAACGCTCTGGTGCCCTCACTTCTGCTGCAGCCATTGGTAGAAAATGCCATCAAATATGCGGTGACGCCGAAAGAAGAGGGCGCTGACATTTCCGTGACCGCTCAACTCGTCGGTCAAAGAGTGCGGATTACCGTATCGGATACGGGACCGGGCTTGCAGCCGGGGCAGCAAGATCACAGCCTCTCCACCGGTGTTGGTATGGCGAACACCCGCGAGCGACTTTCACAAGCTTATGGCGACGATCAACGCTTTGAACATTATGTAAAAGCGGGCGGAGGATTTGAGGTTTTGTTGGAACTACCATATCAAAGCCGGATTATAGCAGGGGAAGACAATCAAACGGGGGCTAAGCAGCAAGGACAAATATCCGCATGAGCATTCGTACAATATTGGTCGACGATGAAAAGCTGGCGATCCAAGGCCTTGAATTAAGGCTGCAGCCGTTCGACGACATCGAAATCGTCGCCACCTGCCACAATGGCCGTGAAGCCATTCGCAAGATTAAAACGCTGAAACCCGATTTGGTGTTTCTCGACATTCAGATGCCCGGATTTGATGGTTTTTCCGTCGTTCAGGGCGTGATGGATATTGATCCGCCGCTGTTTGTCTTTGTCACGGCCTATTCGGAACATGCGATTAAGGCGTTCGAAGCGCAGGCGATCGATTATCTCATGAAACCGGTCGAACCAGAACGTCTTGCCGACACCATGGACCGTGTGCGCAGCAGGCTTGCCGACAAGCGCACATCGGATGAGCTGGACAGGCTTCGTACCGTTATCAATGAAGTCGCGCCGGATGCTGCTGACAATTTGAGTTCGATTGACGACGACTTGGCGTCGACCCGGTTTGAGAAGCTTATCAATATCAAAGATCGCGGCCAGATTTTCCGCGTCGATGTGGAAAGCATCGAACGGATCGATGCGGCTGGTGACTATATGTGCATTTACACCGCCGACAACTCGCTCATCCTGCGCGAGACGATGAAGGATCTGGAAAAACGCCTCGATCCACGCACGTTCCAGCGCGTCCATCGTTCGACAATCGTCAATTTGGATCAGGTGCGGCAGGTTAAGCCGCATACGAACGGCGAATGCTTCCTTGTGCTTGAATCGGGCGCACAGGTGAAAGTCAGCCGTTCCTATCGTGACGTCGTAGCCAGGTTTGTCCATTAAGGAGATTAAGGATGGCAGACGCCGATACTTCACCGCGCATGAAGGCCAGTGACTTCCATCCCTATATTCTGGAAATTTTCGATGGCTATGTCCACGGCAAGCTGACCAAACGTGAATTCATCCGCGAAGCCGCTAAATTCGCGACTGCGGGCGTAACCGGCCTTATGATACTCAACCAGTTGCAGCCGGATTATGCTTTGGCGCAGCAGGTTAAGGCCGACGATCCTGCAATTGTCACCTCGCGGGTGACGGTCCAAAGCCCGGACGGGCATGGCAGCATCAGCGGGTTGCTGGCGCGGCCAGCCAAAGCAAGCGGCAAGTTGCCCGCGGTATTGGTGGTTCACGAAAATCGCGGGTTGAACCCGTATATCGAGGATGTCGTGCGTCGTCTGGCAAAGGCCGGCTATATGGCCTTTGGCCCCGATGGCCTGTCGTCGCTTGGCGGCTATCCGGGCAATGACGAAAAAGGCCGTGAGCTTCAGGCAAAGCTGAACCCCGGCAAATTATTGGAAGACTTTTTCGCCAGCTTTGAATTCTTGCGCGATCATGCCGACAGCACAGGCAAGGTTGGCGCGGTGGGTTTCTGTTATGGGGGCGGTGTCTGCAATGCGTTGGCCGTTGCCTATCCGGAAATGGCGGCGTCCGTGCCTTATTATGGTCGCCAACCCACTGCGGCTGAAGTTCCTGCCATTAAGGCGCCGCTGTTGATACATTATGCCGAGGCCGACGAGCGCATCAACGCAGGATGGCTCCCCTATCAGGCAGCGCTTATTGCGAACCAGAAGGCGTTTCAGGTGCATTTCTATCCGGGTACGCAGCATGGCTTCCACAATGACAGCACGCCCCGTTTTGACAAAGCAGCGGCGGACTTGTCATGGGCCAGCACGATCGCGTTTTTCGGGAAAAATCTGCGTTAGCGCCGGTCTTTAAAAAACGCCTGAAGCAGTTCCGCCGATTCGTCGGCGGATATGCCAGAATATATTTCGGGGCGATGATGCACTGTGGGTTGTTCAAATAAGCGCGGACCATGCGCCACAGCGCCGCCCTTGGGGTCCTCAGCGCCATAATAGAGGCGGGCGATGCGCGAATGGGCGATTGCGCCGGCACACATCGCACAGGGCTCTAGCGTGACCCACAGGTCGCATCCCGCGAGGCGGTCATTACCAAGGTGCGCCGCAGCGGCGCGGATGGCGAGGATTTCGGCGTGGGCAGTGGGGTCGTGATGTTCAAGCGGACGGTTGGCGCCACGGCCAATAATGACCCCATCCTTGACGACAATCGCGCCAACGGGCACTTCGCCTTGCGCGGCTGCTGCCCGCGCCAAGTTGAGCGCTTCGTTCATCATTTCGCGGGCTTTGGACAAGGGCATGTTAGTTTGCTAGCTTAGATTACTGCTTTTGACCACACATCGGCTTGACCTTTTCGGTGTGGAGCGTTAGGGGCAGCGACTTTCGCGGAACAGTGATTCCGCATACACTTTTTTATACAGGACATACATCATGGCGCGCATCTGCGAACTCACCGGTAAAGGCCGTCTGGTCGGCAACAATGTGAGCCACGCCAACAACAAAACCAAGCGTACATTCCTGCCTAACCTGCAGAATGTCACTTTGTTGTCGGATGCCCTTGAGCAGGGCTACAAGTTCCGCGTTTCGACCCACGGTCTGCGTTCGGTTGAGCATGTCGGTGGTCTCGACAATTGGTTGTTGAAGACTTCGGACGAGAAGCTCTCGACAAACGCGCGCAAGGTGAAAAAAGAAATCGCCAAGAAGCAAAAAGCTGCGGCATAATCCTGTCGGCTGCTTTTGCAGCCTTTAGCTAAAACGAATCAAAGCCGGGGGCAGCCACTGCCTCCGGTTTTTTCTTGTCCGGGGCAGAGGCAATGCCCTCGCTGTCCCGATCCTTATAGCTGTTCTCCGGTCCATTTAAGTTAGGCAACGGCACGATAAACGGCCGATCTGCGCTGGCATGATTTGTAAGTTCAAATCGCATGCGCGTTCATTATTTGCGGGCTGAATATGAACGAAAGATAACAGGCACGTTCAGCATTCGGTCAATCACGCATCTTCATAAGGCAATTATTGGCACAGCAAATCGCCGAATTGCCCAATGCGGGCCGGACCTGAAACCAACGGAGTATTGATCGTGAGAAATTTGAAAAAAAGCATCGGTGCCTTGGCCGGTCGTGCAATCGACAAGTCGGACAGCAATTGCCGCCGCTATCGATAGAATATCAGCCTTTCGTCCGGATGTGATCCCTGAACCTCCCTCACATCCGGGCGGAACCCAATGTCAGGCTTGAGCCTGAATGTAATCCGCCAGCCTTCAAATGAGGGCTGGCTTTTTCGTTTCAACTGAAACTTGTCTGCCTGCGCTTTATCCGGCAAAGCGCCGCAATGACTTTATCACTCGAATCCGCACGAACTGCCATCCGGCCCTTTCATCGCAAGTCTGAACCAGAAGTGCTTGCCCCATTGGTGGTCGCCGCTGCTGTCGATGGCTCAGCGCGCGCCGAAGTTGTGCGCACCGCGCGGAGCCTTTTGGCCGATTTGCGCCAGGTGCAAGCCGATGGGTGGGTGAACCAGTTTTTGCAGGAATATCGTCTCGGAACGGAGGAGGGCACGGCGCTCCTTTCGCTTGCTGAAGCGTTTTTGCGCGTGCCCGATCCCCAGACGGCCGATCTGTTGATTGCCGACAAGCTGACCGAAGCGCAATGGGACAACCATAAGGGGCAGTCATCAAGCTTGCTGGTGAACAGCGCGACTTGGGGACTTGTTCTGGGCAAAGCCGTTCTGGGTGACAGCACGAGCACGTTGAAGCGTCTGATTGCAAAGGCAGGCGAGCCATTTGTGCGTCAGGCCGTTGGCGCGGCGATGCGGCTCATGGGCCAAGTTTTCGTGATGGGCCGCGATATTGACGAAGCCATCAAGCGGATGGAATCAAAAGACAACCGTGGGTTCACCGCGAGTTTCGATATGCTTGGGGAAGCTGCGCGAACCAAAAATGACGCAGAACGATATTTCGAATCCTACGCCGCGGCTATCGCAGCCGTCGGTCGCAATGCGGCGCGCGGTCATAGCATTTCTGTAAAGCTGTCGGCGCTGCACCCGCGATACGAAACCGCGCAGAGTGCAACATGCGTTCCAGCACTGGCCGATATGATCACGCAATTGGCCCGGTCTGCCGCGTCTCTTGGCGTGCAGCTCACCATTGATGCGGAAGAAGCGGCGCGACTGGAAATGAGCCTTGATATCATTGAGCGGGTCGCCCGTGATCGTGCACTGCGCGGCTGGGATGGCTTAGGCATGGCGGCGCAAGCCTATTCCAAACGCGCCCGTCCCGTCATCGCATGGGCCAACGCATTGGGCCATGATACGTCCCGCATCATGCAAGTGCGCCTTGTCAAAGGTGCCTATTGGGACAGCGAAATCAAACATGCGCAGGAACGGGGACTGACCGACTTCCCATTGTTTACCCGCAAGCCGGCAACCGACGTATCCTACCTTGCGTGCGCCAAAGATATGTTTGAGGCTGCCAAAATTCGCCCGGCATTTGCAACGCATAACGCGCTTACCGTCGCGACGATTTTGCAATGGGCCGGGGACAATCGCGATTTCGAGTTTCAGCGCCTGCATGGCATGGGCGAAGGGCTGTTTGAACGTCTTGTGCGCGAAGAGGGCTATCAATGCCGCACCTACGCGCCGGTGGGCGGACATCGCGACTTGCTCGCCTATCTGGTCCGCAGGCTGCTGGAAAATGGCGCCAACAGCAGTTTCGTGCACCAACTGGCGGACCAATCCATCAGTGAGGATGAACTGCTCGCCGATCCCGTAGAGAAAATCATGGCGGTTGGCGGCACGGGGCATCCAGCGATCGCAGCGCCTGCTGATCTGTTTCAGCCAGAGCGGACGAATAGCCTTGGCATCGATCTGGATGATGCGCTGATTCTGCAAGAAACTGCAGCGGACATCGCGCGCCCAGTACCATTGGGCAACCAGACAACAGCCTCACCAGAAGGTGCGGTGACCAAGGCGCTTGCCGCCTATCCGGCATGGTCAAATACCCCATTGGACGAACGCGCGGACTGTCTGGAACGACTGGCCGACCTGCTTGAAACAAACCGCGCCCCGTTAATGGCTGTTTTGGTGCAAGAGGCGCGCAAAACGATCCCCGACGCGCTCTCCGAAGTACGCGAAGCGATTGATTTTTGCCGTTATTATGCTGCGCGGGCACGTACCGACTTAATGCCTGTTGAATTGCCCGGCCCGACGGGCGAACGAAATGTTCTGCGGCATGAAGGCAGGGGTGTTTGGGTCGCCATTGCGCCTTGGAATTTCCCGCTTGCCATATTCTTGGGGCAAGTGGCGGCGGCATTGGTCACTGGCAACAGCGTGGTCGCGAAGCCTGCCCCGCAAACGCCGGCCATTGGGCAAATGGCAGTGGCGCTGGCGCATGAGGCCGGCGTTCCTGAAGATGTGCTTCAGATTGTTACCGGCGGTGGCGATGTTGGCGCGGCCCTGACCGCCGATGTCCGCATTTCTGGCGTGGTGTTTACTGGTTCGGTCCCGACGGCAAAGGCCATTGCGCGCAATTTGCTCGCGGACGACGCGCGGCCATTGGTGCCGTTGATCGCCGAAACGGGTGGCCTCAACGCCATGATTGTCGATTCCACGGCTTTGTCCGAGCAAGTCGTTCGCGACATCATCATTTCTGGCTTTCAATCGGCGGGGCAGCGTTGTTCGGCGTTGCGTTTATTGCTTCTGCAGGAAGATATCGCAGAACATACGCTTGAGATGCTGCGCGGCGCTATGGATACGTTGAAGGTTGGCGATCCTGCTGATCCCTCGACCGACATCGGACCTGTCATTGATCAGGAATCCTATGACAAGCTGATGGCCTATCGGGCCGAGGTGAAGGACAGAATAGTTCATGAGATAGACGTTCCAGCGCAAGGCCTGTTTGTGCCCCCGACGGTTATCCGTCTGGACAATCTCGACGACCTGAACCGCGAATGGTTTGGCCCATTGGTGCATGTTGCCACATGGAAGGCTGGAGAGCTGGAGGCGACAGTCGCGCGGGTGAATGCCAAGGGCTTTGGTCTCACAATGGGGCTTCACAGCCGGATTGCGGGCAGCAGTGCGTTGGTCGAAAGCCTTGCCCGCGTTGGCAATCTGTATATCAACCGGTCGATGATTGGTGCGGTGGTGGGCAGCCAGCCATTTGGCGGTGAAGGCTTATCAGGCACTGGTCCCAAAGCAGGCGGACCGCATTATTTGTATCGCTTCTGCGCCGAACGGACGACATCTGTTGATACAACAAGCGCGGGCGGCAACGCATCGTTGCTGTCGCTTGAGGACGATAGCTGACTTTCCGCGTCAGTGAATGGTTCCCAAAGTTGTACGGGCGCTCAGCATGATGATGAGACGCTCGATCTGGCGCCAGCGGCAGTAATGCAGATGATTGCCAACATTACGGCTCTTTACGGCGCGTTCAGCGGCTTCGATGCCCGCTTTGGGACCGAATGTGTCCATTAACGTCGTGGCTTCAGCAACGTCCCGCGGTTCGACGTAGAGCGGCAGATACATAAAGACAGCGGCTTTCGATTGTTGTTTTGGGTCGCAGACAGGCCCGGGGGGATTGGCCCATCTGCAACGCCTTATTACAACTTGCGTGTCGCGTTTCCGTCAAAGCAATTGGTTAGCGCAAATTAAGCATGAACATCGGGCTTGCTAGGCTGCGGCACTTGGTGGCAAAGAGCGATTATGTCTGAAACACAAAACAATCAGCCCCGCCTTGCTGGCGGCATTTTCGTCGCTCTCGGTTTATTAATCGGCGCTATTTTAGGTGTGGCATTGGATCAACCGTCCGCCGGATTAGTTATCGGTATGGCTGTCGGCAGCATGATCGCGGTGGCGATATGGTTGTTTGATCGTAAACGAAGCACATAAGGGTCAGAAAAATGTGGAAGCATGTTCGCAACATTACGTTGATATTCATCGCATTGGCGCTTGCTGGCGTCTGGTACATTACGCGCCCTGACGTCGCGCAATTGCCGTTGGATGCAGTGACCGGGCCTAAGCCCAATATCACGGAAGGCCGCGAACAGATTTTCCCGACCATTAAGGTTGCCGAGGTTGACCGCTGGAAAGCCGGCGAAGCACCAACGGCTGCGCCGGGTCTGATTGTCGAGCGCTTTGCAGAAAGCCTGGACCATCCCCGCAACATGTATGTCTTGCCCAATGGTGATGTTCTGGTCGCCGAAACAAATTCGCCGCCGCGCGAAGCTGGCGGTATTGAAGGGCTTGTCGAGAAATGGCTGATGGGCAAGGCTGGCGCGGGTGTGCCGTCTGCCAACCGCATCACATTGCTGCGTGACGCCAATGGAGATGGCAAGGCGGAGTTGAAAACACCGTTTCTGACGGGGTTGAATTCGCCATTTGGCATGGTGCTGATCCGCGATACTTTGTATGTGGCGAATACCGATGGATTGATGGCCTTTCCGTACAAGACGGGCGACACCCAAATTACCGCGAAGGGCAAAGAGCTTACAAAGTTTAATGCAAAAGCGCCAAACAACCATTGGACGCGCAACCTTGCCGCATCGCCCGATGGTAAGAAGATTTACATATCGGTCGGTTCAAACAGCAACATTGCTGAACATGGGATAGAGCTCGAAAATGGCCGCGCGATGGTGTTCGAATATGACATCGCGAAGGACAAGAAAATTCCATATGCCATCGGTTTGCGTAACCCCGTTGGCCTCGATTGGGATAGCCGTGGACGCCTGTGGACGGTTGTCAACGAACGCGACATGCTGGGTTCAGATCTGGTGCCCGATTATCTTGCCCTTGTGGAATTTGGTGCCGATTATGGTTGGCCGCAGCATTATTGGGGTGGCTTTACCGATCATCGCGTTTCACCGCCCAAACCAGAAAAGCGGGAATATGAACGCCGCCCTGATTACGCCTTGGGTGCGCATACGGCTCCCTTGGGCCTTGCCTTTGGCTATAAGGGTAAATTGGGTGCCGGACTGACCGATGGCGCGTTTGTTGCGCGCCATGGCTCTTGGAACCGCAAGCCTGTGTCTGGTTATGACGTAATTTTTGTGCCCTTTCCAAAAGGCGAGCCTGTAGGAAAGCCAGTCAACATTTTGACTGGGTTCCTGGACAAAGACGGCAAGGCGCAGGGGCGGCCAACGATGCTTGTGATCGCAAAGGACGGTTCGCTTTTGGTCAGCGACGATGTCGGCAATATTATTTGGCGGGTTCGGACGAAAAGCTAAATCCGTCGGCCCGCACGGCCGGCAAGTTCTATTGTGTAATGCCATGCTATTCGGCCCGACCGGCCGCCACGGCTTTGCGCGAAACTTAAGGCATCGGCCTCGTCCCAATCGAGGTCGAAGTGGGCTGCGTAGCTGCCAACCATTTTCAGATAGGCATCCTGATCGGGATATTGAAAACCGAGCTTAAGGCCAAACCTGTCCGCCAGCGCTAGGCTATCATCCACGGCATCACGTCCGCCGGTATCTGGATCCGCGCCATTCTCTCTTTCGACGATGTTCCGGCGGTTCGATGTCACGCACAAGCGGACATTGTTCGGGCGGGCTTCAACGCCGCCTTCCAACAGCGACCGCAACAGACGCGCGCTTTGGTCATTGGGCTCGAAGGAGATATCGTCCACGAACAATAGATATCGGCGGCCTGATGCAGCCAGCTCGTCGAATAATGCAGGCATGCTGGTGATTTGGTTTGCCGCCGCCTCGACAAGCGCAATGAAGAAGCCTTCTTCTTGCAACGCTGCGACCACCGATTTGACCAGCGCGGATTTCCCCATGCCGCGCGCACCCCACAGAAGGACATCATGCGCTGCAGCGCCCGAAGCATGCCGCCTGCTGTTTTCGATCAGGTCGGCTTTTTGCCGGTCGATACCAACGATAAGGTCAAGCGGCAGTGGCTTGAAATCATGCACCGGCGCCAATGCCGTGCCGTTCCAATGATAGGCCGGATGGGACGATAGGTCCGTCGGTGGCGCAGGCGGCGGTGATAGCCGCTCCAGCGCCTCCGCAATGCGTTTGAGCGTGTGGTCGTTCAAGCCGCCAAATCCTCGGCATCCAATGCGTAGAGCAAATCGGCACCGGCCATTGCGCTGCCTTTGAAAGCAAAAGCTTCGGGTACCATGATGTCCAAATAATAACGACAGGCGACGATTTTGGCCTTTAGGAACGCGCTCGTATCTCCGGCGTCGATTTCTGTTTGTGCCGCCCGCAACTGCTTCAACATTAGCCATCCGGCGGTCACGACGGACATCATGTTGGTATAGGCGTAACTGCCCGCGAGACGGTCATCTACGCTTGCGCTCAACATGTATTCGGTCACTTCAGCGCAGGCTGCGCTCAATGCCGAAAGACCCGGTTGGTCGCTGGCGTCTTTGGAAATGGCCGCGAGATGGTTCCGAATGACATCACCGCCTTGCATCGCGAGTTTACGCCCCACCAGATCGGCGGCCTGAATGCCGTTGGTTCCTTCATAAATGGCGGCAATACGGATATCGCGATAAAACTGGGCTGCGCCGGTTTCCTCAACAAAGCCCATTCCGCCATGCACCTGAATGCCCAGAGAGGCGATCTCGCTGCCCATGTCGGTGCCGTAGGTCTTGGCGAGCGGCGTCAGCAGATCGACCATCTCCTGCGCTCCAGCTTCGCCGAGCGTGGCGCGGTCAACATAGCCCGAGGCCAGATAGAGCAAGGACCGTATCGCTTGCGTGCCGGCTTTCATGCGCAGCAGCATGCGGCGTACATCAGGATGCTCGACAATCGCGACGGACTCGCGCGACGGTCCGCTTGCTTTGGCCGATTGGACACGTTCACGGGCAAACCAGATGGCTTTTTGCGTTGCCGCTTCGGCAATTTGAACGCCTTGCAAGCCGACGTTTAGCCGCGCGTTATTCATCATCGTGAACATTGCACGCATGCCGCCGAATTCAGGGCCGATCAGCTCGCCAACGCATTCACCTTCTTCGCCAAAAGCGAGAACGCAGGTTGGGGATGCATTAATGCCCATCTTATGTTCGATTGATACGACTTTGATATCATTCGCTTTGGTAAAGCTGCCATCCTCGGCCACCTGATATTTCGGGACCAGAAACAGCGAGATACCCTTGGTTCCAGCAGGGCCATCGGGCGTGCGTGCCAGCACGAGATGGACGATGTTTTCGGCCATATCATGGTCGCCAAAGCTGATATATATTTTGGTGCCCTTGATTTGGTAGGTGCCATCGCCGCGCGGTGTCGCGGTCGATTTAAGCGCGCCGACATCGGAACCTGCCTGTGGCTCCGTCAGGTTCATCGTGCCTGACCATTCGCCGGTTGATAGTTTGGGCAGGAACAACTGTTTTTGCCGGTCTGACCCATGGTGGTTGATGGCTTCAATCGCGCCAACCGACAAGATCGGGCACAGGGCAAATGCCATGTTCGCCGCGCCCAAGGAATCCAGCGCAACCGTCGCCATCGAAAATGGCAGGCCCTGGCCACCGAACGCCGACGGTGCGTTGATCGATCCCCATCCATTGTCGACATAGGCTTTGTAGGCCGCGACAAAACCTTCGGGCATGACGACTTTGCCATCTTTCAAACGCGCACCAACGGTATCGCCTATCCGGTTGAGTGGCGCAAATTCGCCCTCGGCAAAGGCGCCAATGCCTTCCACAATTGCTTGCACCATATCGGGCGTGGCATCGGCGAAGCGTTCATGTTGCGACAAGGCTTCGATACCTACGATATGCTTCAGGACAAATGCTTGTTCAGTAACGGGTGCAGAAAAGGCCATGATTAATAAAAAATCCTGTTAAATCGTGTCGACCAAGGCCTATAGCCGCGAATGATGTTTGGCTCAAATACCTTGGGGAATGGCTGGGTCCTGCCCGCTGATGACGCTGCAATAACGGCGGCGATGGAGCTTTTGCGCTCCGGTCAAATCGTCGCGATTCCCACCGAAACGGTCTATGGCCTCGCGGCGGATGCGAGCAATGCCGATGCAGTCGCCAAGATCTACGCGGCAAAGGGACGTCCGGACTTTAATCCGTTGATTGTGCATGTTGCCGACCCATCCGCCGCCGAAAACTTGGCTGAATTCAGCCCTATGGCACATCAATTGGCACAGGCATTTTGGCCGGGGCCGCTTACGCTGGTGCTACCTCTGCGGCCTGACGCCGACATTGCTGGTGCCGTCACTGCCGGGTTGCCGACCATTGCATTACGCTGCCCCGCGCATCCCGTCATGCAGGCGCTGCTTAAAAAAACCGGCCTAAACATTGCGGCACCGTCCGCCAATAAAAGTGGCGGTATAAGCCCGACCCGCGCCGAACATGTGCTTGCGGGGCTTGGCGGTGCGGTTCCGATGATCTTGGATGGGGGGGCTTGTTCTGCAGGACTCGAATCCACGATTGTTGCCGTGCGTGACAACGGTTGGCAGATTTTGAGACCGGGGCCAGTCACCGCGGCCGATATTGAGCGGGTTCTAGGGATTGGCCCCTTGACGGCGTCCGGCGATAATATTGAAGCGCCCGGGCAATTGGCGAGCCATTATGCACCGTCAAAGGCTGTGCGCCTAAACGCGATCCAACCAGAGCCGGGCGAATGGCACATCGGGTTTGGGACAATGGAGGGCAATGATAATTTGTCCGCGTCAGGCAACCTAGCGCAGGCCGCCGCCAATCTATTTGACGCGCTACACAGGGCCGATGCGAGCGCCGCATTATCCATATCGGTCGCGCCAATACCGCACGAAGGGATTGGCGTTGCGATTAACGACCGGCTGCAACGGGCATCTATCCGGTGAAATGCGCTGTAGGCATCCTGTTGAGCCCGTCGAACTAGAAAAATAAGTTGCATATCAAAATGCTATTTCATCCCAGCGCGCTCTCGCCTATCGAGTGATGTATAGCAGTGCAGGGGAGAGCAAATTGCTTACATCGAAGAGATTTTTGATTGGGCTTTTGCCGATCGTTGCACTTGCCGGCTGTGGTGAGGCATCGGACAGCAAAAAAGCTGCGGTCGAAACAGCACAGGTTGTACGCGTGTTCACCGTGGAAAAGGAAAGCCTTCAGCGTGAAATTAGCGCGGTGGGAACGGTGCGGTATCGGCGCGAAACGCCGCTTGGCTTCACCACCCCTGGAAAAGTGGCCGTTGTTCGCTTTGAAGAAGGTGATTTTGTAAAGCGCGGCGCATTATTGTCGGCGTTGGATTCCACGATTGTTGGCGCTGACGTAAGCGTGTCCGTCGCTGAACGAGACCGTGCGCGCGCGGAGTTTGAACGCGTGCGTTCGCTATATGCCGATGGCTGGATAACCAAAGCGCGTTTCGAAGCGGCGGATGCCGCTGTCAAAGCCGCCGATGCCCGCGTCCGGCAGGCTGGCTTTGCGCGCAGCACGGCGCAGCTTTATGCACCATCAAGCGGCGTCGTCCTGCAGCGCAACGTCCAACCGGGACAAGTTATCGCGGCAGGTATGCCAGCGCTCATTCTGGGTGAAGCCGATGAAGGCTTTGTCTTTCGCGTGCCCATCGTCGACCGTGACGCGTCAAAATTGCGCGTGGGTATGACGGCGGACATCATGATCGAGTCCGCGGGTGACGCGCCTGTTTCGGCCACGATTTCGGAAATCGATGGACGCGCGAATGAGGCAACGGGCGCCTTTACCGTGCAATTCCGGCTGCCCTCGCGCCCAAACTTGCGATCGGGGCAAATTGGAACGGCCAATATTAAGCTTCCTGCCATGGAAAGCGGCGACCTGCTGCAGATTCCAGCTACCGCATTGTTCGGCGTCCGCACCGGAGAAGGCCTTGTCTATGTTGTCGCAAAAAATAATCGCGTCGAAACGCGCAATGTCGCGATTGAACGTGTCTCTGACACATTCGTTACTGTGTCAGGTGGCATAAAGCCGGGGGACAAGATTGTGACGTCGGGGTTGGAAAAACTGCGAACGGGGTCGCCTGTCCGCATTATTTCGACGCAGCCTTAACACATGCATATCGCCGAAATCGCCATCCGCCGGTGGCAACTAACCTTAGTGCTTTTTACGCTGCTGTGCGCGCTTGGATTCTCAGCATTCCAACAGGTACCACGCGCGGTTGATCCGCATTTTTCGATGCCCATCGTGTCCATCGTCGCTGCGCAGCCAGGGGCTGACGCAGAGGAAATAGAGCAGACGATTACCAAGCCAATCGAAGAGCTGGTTCAGGGACTTGAAGACGTTCAAAGCGTGAATTCGACGAGCAGCGATGGCAACGCCGTCATTCGGGTGGAATTCGACTGGTCCGGCGACCCTGACCAATATTTCAACGACACCGTCCGTGAAGTGACGGCCATCCGCAGCCAACTTCCGGCTGATCTGCAAAAGCTATTGTTCGAGAAAATTCGAACGACGAATTCATCCATTTTGCAAATCGCGTTGCTCAGCGAGACGGCCAGTTGGTACCGCATGGAAAAATATGCGCGGGACATCAGCGAAGCACTTGGGCGTTACAAAGAAGTCCGGCAGGCCGAAATTTATGGGCTGCCTCAACCCGAAATAACCGTCGCCATCAACTCGGGACGTTTGGCTGAGCTTCGTATTCCCGCAAGCGCCGTGGTTGACGCGATCCGTCTTGCTGGCGCCGATGTTCCTGCAGGTGCCGTCACCAGCGGCGCACGCCGTTTTAACATCGAAGCAGGGGGCGCGTTTCGCGACCTTGATCGAATTCGCAATTTGCCCATCCGGACCAATGATGGAACCTTATTGCGCGTCGACGATGTTGCAGACATTAAAATGGGATCGGCCGAACAGCGCGTAAAGGTCAGCCATAATGGCCAACGCGGGGTATTCATTACGGCCAACCAAAAACAGGGCACAGACGCGACAAAGCTTCGTAACCGGTTAATTCAAGAGCTTGAGATACAAAAGAAGCTGCTTCCGCCCGATATAAAGGCTGTCGTTGAGTTTGATCAAAGCCGCGATATTCGCAAGCGTCTTCAGGAACTTGCGCGCGACTTCACCCTTGCGCTGTTTTTGGTGCTGATCACGCTGCTGCCATTGGGCTGGCGCGCGTCGGTGATTGTGATGATATCGATTCCGCTGTCGGTTGCGTCGGGGCTGCTGGCGATTTCGGCATATGGATTTAACCTGAGCCAGCTCGTGGTCGCGGGCTTTATCCTCACGCTTGGCTTGTTGGTGGACGACTCGATTGTCGTTGTCGAAAACATCGCCCGGCATTTGCGGATGGGCAAAGGCCGGAACCAAGCGGCCATCGACGGCACCAAAGAAATCACCATGGCGGTCTTGGGATCAACGGGTGTTCTGGTGTTTGCCTTCCTTCCGCTGTTCTTTTTGCCGGAGGGGGCGGGTAAATTCACCCAAAGCTTCATCGGCACTATCGTGTCAACGATTACTGCCTCGATGATTGTATCGCTGACTATTGTGCCGTTCCTTGCCAGTCGTATCTTGAAGCGGGAAGAGCATGAGGGCGGCAATCCGTTACTTCAGTGGCTGATGTTGAAGATCGACAGATTTTATCACCCGATGCTGCATTGGGCGCTGGATAGACCGCGGCGTTCGGTGTGGGGCGCCCTTGCGGTCACCTGCGCGGCATTTCTTTTCATCCCCTTGCTGGGTTTCAGCCTGTTTCCAAATGCGGACACATCCTATTTCCGCGTCACGGTGGAAGCGGAACAAGGTGCGAGCATTGCAGAGACCGGCCGCATCGTTCGGCAAGTTTCGGAGATTTTGAAGACCGAGCCTGCGATAAAAATCCGGGCCGAAAATGTCGGCGCATATAATCCGCCTGTCTTTTACAATGTTTTCCAACGCGGCGAAAACCCGACCCATGGCGAAGTATTAGCTATCATGGACAATTGGGAAGGTTCCAAATCCCGCGCAATGGTCGACCGGCTGCGTAAGAAATTCGACGAGATATCTGGCGCGCGTATCAAGCTGGTATTGTTCCAAAACGGAGCGCCGATAAACGCGCCTGTGGAATTCAGGGTATATGGGCCCGACCAAGACGAGCTTAAACGCGTCGCGGCCAAAATGGAGTTGGCGTTGCGTGAAACGCCCGGGGCCAGAGACATCAACAACCCAGTTGCCTTTGACCGCATTGACCTGGATATCCGGGTCGATGACGCAAAAGCGGCCCTGCTTGAGGTGCCCGCAGGCGCCGCGCGCCGCGCGGTCCGACTTGCCATCAGCGGTGAACGTGCTGGCACATTCAGGGACGAGGAGGGCGATAGCTATCCCATCATCGTGCGGCACCCGCTTACCGATACCCAGCCCATATCGGCGCTGGAATCCATCTATGTGTCCAACCGAAGCGGGCAGGCCGTTTCGTTGGCGGAAATTTCCAATCCGACGTTGGAATCAACACCGGCTGCAATCTACCGCTATAATCTGCAACGTAATGTCAGCGTCACGGCGCAGGTGTCCGACGGTGCGGTGATTTCAAAGGTGAACTTGGACGCGCAGAAGAAGATGGATGCCATTCCCCTTAAGCCGGGATACAGCATAGCGGTCGGCGGTGAGGCCGAAAAAATCAACGAAACATTCGCCGGTTTTGGCCCGGTTGTCATCGTTGCCCTATTTAGCATCTTCGCCATTCTGGTGGCTGAATTTGGCCGGTTCAAAGAGGCATTGGTCGTCGCGGGCGTCATTCCGTTGGGGACGTTTGGTGGCCTCATCGCGCTCCTTGTTACCGGCAACAATCTATCGTTCTTGGCCGTCATTGGTTTTATCGCGCTCATCGGCATCGAAATTAAAAACTCGATCCTGCTTGTCGATTTTACCAGCCAATTGCGTGCCAGCGGCTATGCGCTGCGTGAGGCGATTGAAAAGGCGGGAGAGGTCCGTTTCCTTCCGGTGTTGCTGACATCGGTAACGGCCATTGGCGGACTTATGCCACTCGCGCTTTTTGGCGGTAGCCTTTACGGACCACTGGCGATCGTATTGATCGGGGGGTTGATTTCTTCGACTGTGCTATCACGTATTGTCACACCAGCCATGTATCTGCTGGTGGTACGCGGGGATGTCGTGAAGGCGCCGGACTCCAATCAAGCTTAAGGATAAGCACATGTCACATGATGAAGCGATTTTCGCCGGCGGTTGTTTCTGGTGCACCGAAGCTGTTTTTGGCCAACTGAATGGCGTGCACAGCGTTCAAAGCGGATATATTGGCGGGACGACGGTTGATCCCACATATAAAGAGGTTTGCGGCGGTCAAACCGGGCATGCAGAAGGGATCCGCATTGCCTTTGATGCCGAAGTCATCAGCTATGCAGATTTGCTGGAGATATTTTTTGCAACGCATGATCCGACGCAGTTAAACCGTCAAGGGAATGACATCGGGACGCAATATCGGTCGGCAATTTTCCCGTTGAACGATGATCAACGTGCGACCGCTGAAGCAGGCATTGCGAAAGCCGCAGCGGACTGGCCAGCGCCGATCGTCACCACGATTGAAGGCCCTGCGACCTGGTATCCAGCCGAAGATTATCATCAGGAATATTGGGAGGGTGAAGGTCAGCGGAACACATATTGCCTGGCCGTCATTCCGCCCAAGCTGGCAAAGTTGAAAAAGGGATTTGCCCAACGGCTCGCTGGCTCAGCATAGACAATAAAGATTGGCGCGCTAAGTATAGGTCATGACATATAAACCTGTTCGAAAAGCCGTATTCCCGGTCGCGGGTCTCGGCACCCGCTTTTTGCCAGCGACAAAGGCCATTCCGAAAGAAATGCTGCCCATCGTCGACAGTCCGCTCATCCAATATGCGGTCGATGAGGCGCGGGAGGCGGGTATCGAGCAGATGATATTCGTGACGGGCCGCTGTAAGAGCGCAATTGAAGACCATTTCGATATCGCGTTCGAACTTGAGCATACAATGGCGGCGCGAGGCAAAGACACATCGGTGTTGGCGAGCTCACGCCTGACACCCGGCAACTGCGTGTATGTTCGGCAACAGGAACCACTGGGACTTGGGCACGCCATCTGGTGCGCGCGTGACATCATTGGTGACGAGCCCTTCGCCATTTTCCTTCCCGATGAGTTTATGCATGGCTCGCCGGGATGTATGAAGCAGATGGTCGACGCCTATCAGAACATTGGCGGCAACGTTATCAGCGTGCTCGAAGTGCCGCGCCATGCTGTATCCAGCTATGGCGTAATTGCCCCCGGCGAGGCGCGCGGCGCGATTACGGAGGTGCTTGGCCTGGTTGAAAAGCCAAAGGTTGAGGACGCCCCGTCGAACCTGATCGTTTCGGGGCGTTACATCCTTCAGCCCGAAGTGATGCATATTCTGGAAGGCCAAGAAAAAGGCGCTGGCGGCGAGATCCAGCTGACCGATGCTATGGCGCAGATGCTCGGTAAGCAACCTTTCCATGCCGTCACATTTGATGGAAATCGTTACGACTGCGGATCAAAAGTAGGTTACATCGAAGCCAACTTGGCTGTAGCGTTGCAAAGAGCTGATATGGCAGACGAAGTTCGCGCCATTGCGGTCAATTTGTTAAAATAGGCCTGTTGCAAGAGATATTGGGGGTTTCGAAATGCGTTTGATTGTTTGTGCTTTGCTGTGTGTGCTCCTCCAAGGATGCGTTGCTTCGATCGTGTCCAATGTTACGAACGCACCGATGAAAGCCGTTTCAAAGACCTTAGATGTTTTGACGACCAGTCAAGCTGAAGCTGATGAAAAACGCGGCCGTGAAATGCGTAAACGCGACGAAGCTCTTGGTAAGCTCAGCCGTAAACGTGCCAAGGAGAATAAACGCTGTGCCGACGGTGATCGAGGCGCCTGCAAAAAGGCAGCGGACCTGAGCGAACAGATTGAGCGGGAAAAGAATCGCGCACGGTAAACGCATTTGTCTGCCAACCGGTAATGGCTGTCGATCAACGGCCAATTTGCATCAAAACTTTGTATCTCGTCGATTGCCACGCTTTTTGGTCGAACGCAGCTTCCGTCCAAGGCCCGCCGTCCGTTAAGCCACCGGCGTAGACCGATGGGGAAGATGCCCGCGGGTCTCGTGGAGGGTTAATGCGCGTTTTTGAACTACGTTTGGCACTGTTGACGTCGGCTATGGCTGCGATGGCTGTACCGTCTCAAGCTGTTGCCAATGACAGCGGCGCAAATGCCGAGGCATCTTCAGTTCGGGCCGGCAGCCGGCAATTCACACCCGATTTTTTCACCACCTACGCCCCCGTTACTGCGCTCGACATGGTGAAGCGCATCCCGGGATTTTCCATCAGTGAAGGTGAAGGGCGTCGCGGCTTTGGCGAAAATGCCGGCAATGTTCTGATCGATGGGGACCGGCCATCCACAAAGTCTGATGACGTGTGGACGATGCTGTCCCGGATTCCGGCAAGTCAGGTCGAATATATTGAGCTGTCAGAGCAGGCGGGCGCGGACACCGAAACGCAAGGCCAAGGACAAGTCATAAATATCGTCCGTAAGCGGACTGCAAAGGTCGGCGGCACCTATGAAGGGACGATCATCGCCGGAACCCGCTATGGTTTCCAGCCATCATTGAACGCGTCGGCAACTCTGCGGCGTGGCGAAACAAGCTATGAACTGAACGTGTCATCTTATTCTGAACGGGTCTACGGATTTGGCCCCGAAGATTTTAAGACGGGATCGGCTGTCTTGCTGGAACGGCGCTTTTACAATGGCACAGGCGGGAATGACCAAGCGGCCCTTGGCGGCGCCATCAAAACCAAATTGGGCGACAGCAAGGTCAACCTCAATGGCCAAGTGCGCTGGGATGACAGTTTCGACATTCGGGAGGCGGATTATTTCAATGGCTCCGGCGTGGACACTGCTGATGAGCTTTTGCTGCGCGGCGGCCCCGTTAGCGACATAAGCTATGAAGTCGGCGGCGACATTGAATTTTCCGCCGTGCCGAAGACGAATACCAAAATTGTCGCACTGTATCGATCAGGGCACGAAAGCGCCTATAGTAGCATCGAAATCGCCCGCATGGGGCAGCCGGTGACGTTGTTTGAAACGCGCAGCCGCAATACGCCCACAGAAGCCGTTATACGCATCCAGAATGACTGGATTGGTGTGAGGAGGCACGCAGTCCAATTCGGCGCTGAGATCGCTTACAATCGCCTTGACGCACGTTTCAGCGTGGCCAATTCGGTTGCAGGTGCGGTGACCAGTTTTCCGGCATCCGATGTCCTCGTTCAAGAAACGCGGTTTGAACCATTTGTCAGTGACGTCTGGACGCTTGGCCCATCATGGAAAGTTGAAGCCGGCGCCATTGCAGAGTTTTCCAAACTCACCTTGTCAGGCGACAGTATAGCGGAGCGGCGCTTTCAATTTATCAAGCCCCGTGCCATTGCAACGTGGACAATCAATCCGCAAACCACTTTGGAATTGCGCGCCGAACGTCAGGTTGCGCAGCTGAACTTCAATGAGTTTGCGACGTCGGTCGACGTGACCGTCGGCAACCAAGTGGATGCTGGAAATGCAGATCTGGTCCCCGAAAAAACATCGACTTTCTCCGGCCTTATCCGTCACAAGTTTCTGGAACGCGGCAGCATTCAGTTCCGCGGTGATTATCAGTTGGTCAGCGATACCCAAGATCTTGTGCCCATCACGATACGTGACAGCAATGGAGCCATCACGGCGCAATTTGACGGCACCGGGAACATCGGCAAAAGCAAGCGATGGAATGCCGAGTTGGAGGTAACATTACCACTGGATTGGCTGACACAGCCTATTGGGTTCGCGGGCATCGAAGCAAAATATATTGGCCATTATCACTGGAGCAAAGTGACCGACCCCGTCACGGGTCTGAACCGTCGCATGTCCAACCGTCCATTGTGGCACCAACAATGGGATATCCGTTATGACATGGCCGACCTTGGCCTTGTTTACGGCGCATCCTTCAGTGTGCAGGAACCGAATTACGCCTATTTTTTCAACGAGATCAGGCGTCAGCATGAGGGCACGCGATCGACGCTATTTATCGAATATAGCAAGTTCAGCCTAGGAACACTGCGTTTCCAAGTGACCGACATGGCAGGTTTCCACCGAGACCGGTTTATTTATGCGGGAACGCGGGCATCGGGAGAGCTCGATAAGATCGTGAACCGGAAACGCAGCCTCGACCCGCTGCTTCAATTGACGTTGTCCGGAAAATTCTGATTATTCGCTGCGCAACGCTTCAATCGGCGAAAGACGCGATGCCCGGATGGCGGGGTAGCCGCCAAATAGGATGCCGATAACTGCGGAAAACGCGACAGACATCAATGCCGTGTCCAAACCGACGGGGGCAGGAAAGTCGGCCACTTGCTGAAAAATGGCTGCAGCGAGGATCGCCAAGGTTAGGCCGATAGCGCCGCCGATAACGCACAGCACAGCGGCTTCAACGAGGAACTGGTTACGGATGTCGCTGCGTTTTGCCCCCAATGCCATGCGAAGGCCGATTTCGCGTGTGCGTTCGGTAACGCTGACCAACATGATGTTCATGATACCGATCCCGCCCACCAGCAACGAGATCGACGCTATCGCGACCAAAACGGCCTGAAATATCTGCGTCACTTGACCGGTCGTCTCGGCGATTTCCGTGGTTGTGCGCACAGTGAACGGACTAATTCTTCCTTTGGGTACGCGGTAGCGGTCGCGCAACATGCGTTTGATGTCCTGCTGCCCCGCGATCAGCGAATCTTCATCCTCGAAACCGACAAACAGCAGTGTCACGTCGTCCGGCCCTTGCATGGCCGTCGTCTGCAGCCGCTGGCGCAACGTCGTGATGGGCACAACAATTTGGTCGTCATTGTCATTACCCAAATTGCTGCCCTTGCTCTCGAGCAAACCGATGACCTTAAATGGAACGCGATTGATGCGTACGGTTTCGCCCACAGGATTTGCATCCGCGAACAGCTTGTCAGCGACTGTCTGCCCGATCACAACAACACGTGCGGCCGCACCGACATCGCCATCGGTTAGAAAACGGCCTTCGGACGCAGTGACGTTGGACACAATGCCATATTCAGGTGTGGCGCCAGTCGCTTGTGTGGTGGCGCTGCGGCCCGGTGTGACCAGTTGGACGCTGCTGCGGATCTGCGGTGCAACAGCGCTCACGCCCGATACCTGACGCAAAATGGCGCGGCCATCGCGCTCGGTTAGGCGACCGCGGTCTGTGGAGCGCGGCGGGCCGCTGCCGCTGTCGGGCTGCGGCACGACGATGGCCATATTCGAACCTAAAGTCGCGATCTGCTGCGTCACCGAAACCTGTGCGCCATTGCCCACCGCTACCGCCAAGATGACAGAGAAAACCCCAATCATCACGCCAAGCGTGGTGAGGATGGAGCGCATCAAATTGGTGCGCAGCGCCGTCATCGCAATTGCAATATTGACGCCCCAGCCAGCGATGGAGTTCAGCAGCTTACTCATCCGGCAACCGCGCGGCGTCGCGATTTGACCGCAGCATCTTCAATAACGCGCCCGTCGCGAAAGACAATCCGCCGTTCGGCATATTCGGCAATGTCCGGCTCATGGGTAACCACGATGAGCGTGATGCCTTCGTCGTTGAGTTTCTGGAATATACCCATGATATCGAGCGATGTCTGGGTATCCAGCGCGCCTGTTGGTTCATCGGCAAGCAGCATGAGCGGATCGGTGACCAATGCACGGGCGATAGCAACGCGCTGTTGCTGGCCACCCGACAGTTTTGCTGGCGTGTTCTGCAAACGGTTACCCAGTCCCATCGCCTCAAGCTTCGCCTGCGCGCGTTCCCGGCGTTCGGTATAGCCAAGGCCCGCGTAAATGAGCGGCACCGCCACATTGTCCAGCGCGCTCGTGCGGGCGAGCAGGTTGAACTGCTGAAACACAAAGCCAATTTTGCGGTTGCGGATTTCAGCCAATGCGTCGCTGTCGAGCGTTTTTGTATCAATGCCGTCGAGTAACAAGGTTCCGGACGTTGGGACATCCAGACAACCGATCATATTCATGAACGTCGATTTGCCCGATCCGCTGGCACCCATAATCGCAACGAACTCACCACGTTTTATGGTCAGCGAAACGCCGTTGACGGCGTGCAGAACCTCACCGCCGATCACATAATCTTTGACCAGATCATGCGTTTCAAGAAGCGGCGCTGTCATCTTCGTCCGCATTGTCGTCGGTTTGGACCTTCGGCTTCAGGGATTTTGTACGGATGAGTACTTTATCTCCCGCTTTGATGCCCGAAGTCACTTCCGTATAATCGTCACCTTGTAGGCCGATCTGAATCTGTTTTCTGACCGGTCGATACAGATCGGTTCCCGCCAGATACAATGTCGGCCGGGGAGTTTCCTTTTTTGCGGGTGCCCCGGGCTTTTCTTCTTTCGGTTCGCCTCGGTCGGCCAATTTGGGACGGAAGCGAAGCGCGTTGGTTGGCACGCGCAACACATTGGCCTTTGCGCCAGTGATGATTTCTACATTCGCGGTCATTCCGGGCAGCAATTTGCCATCTGTATTGTCCACGTCGATGATGACGAGATAGCTGACCACATTCTGCGTTTCCACCGGCGCTTTGCGGACCTGCCGCACTTTGGCGCGGAATATATCATTGGGGTAACTGTCGACGGTGAAGGTTACATCTTGGCCTTCGATAATCTGTCCGATGTCCGCTTCGTCAACCGATGCCTCAACCTGCATCTTGGTGGTGTCGGCAGCGATTTCGAAAAGGTTCGGCGTCTGGAAACTGGCGGCGACGGTGGTGCCGGGTTCCACAAGTTTATTGATGATGACGCCGCTGGCAGGGGCGACAATCACGGTGCGGTTCAGATCGAGCCGCGCTGACGAAAGCTCCGCCGTGCCTTGGCTGATCTGCGCATTGCCGCTTTGCGTTTGCGCCAGTGCAACCTGCAAGGCGTTGCGCGCGCTGTTAAGCTTGCTTTGCGCTATGTCGAGGCCTGCCTTCGACACAAAGCCGCGCTCGGCCAGCGCACGTTGGCGCGCAAAATCACGTTCCTGTATCTCAAGTTCGGACCGCGCACGGGCGACATTCGCAACCGTTTGCTGCAAACCGGCACGGGCCAACGCAACTTGCGCTTCAGACTGCTGTACGCGGGCACGCACGCGGGTTGAGTCGATCTCGGCGAGGACTTGGCCCGCCTTAACCGGCGAATTGAAATCGACGTAGACCTTGGTGACTTGGCCCGACACCTCGGTGCCGACCTTGATTGTGTTCAGCGCACGTATTTTGCCGCTGGCCGAAACCTTGCGTAGAACTTCGCCGCGCGTGACGGTCTCGCTGACATATTCATAGTCATGCGGAGTAGGGCGAACGATGCGGTAGAGAATGAATAGCAGGACAAGCGCGATAATCGCTGACCAGACGCGGTGCCGTTTCACCCAAGCCCGTATTGTTTCAAACATCCGACCCGCCCTCAATTGTCTTCTAGCCCTGTATATAAAGTGCACAAAGATTAGGCCAGTGATTTATTCACGTAACACAGCAAAAAGCCCGCCGGAATTGCTTCCAGCGGGCTTTTGTCATTCGTTAAAGGAAGCGAAGCTTATTCTTCTTCGCCGCTATCCACAACATCATCGATGGCGGCGTCAGTGGTGGTCAGATCATCTGAAATCACCTTTGCCAACACATCATCGCCGATGGCTGCTTCAGAACCCTGTGCCAATTCGGCAGCATGTTCTTCAGCTGCTGTCTCAGGCGCAATCAGGCTTTCCTGAAGCTTCTTGTAGCTGGCACGAAGCGCAACGTCGCGGCTGGTCGCGGCAATCCGCATGCGGTTCATGGCAGAGCCAGTACCCGCAGGGATCAAACGACCAACGATGACGTTTTCCTTCAGACCGGTCAGGATGTCCTTCTTACCTTCCACAGCGGCCTGTGTGAGGACGCGTGTGGTTTCTTGGAAGGATGCGGCCGAGATGAACGAACGTGTCTGCAACGAAGCCTTGGTGATGCCCAACAGAACCGGGTTACCGGTTGCAGGTGCCTGACCCTTGGACAGCTTCGCATTGATTGCGTCCATTTCTTCGCGGTCAACCTGTTCGCCGGGAAGCAAGGTTGTGTCGCCACCGAATGTGATTTCAACCTTCTGCAACATCTGACGAACGATCGTTTCGATGTGCTTGTCGTTGATCTTCACGCCCTGCAGACGATACACTTCCTGAATTTCTGCAACCAGATATTCAGCCAGTGCTTCGATGCCCATGACTTCAAGGATGTCATGCGGGTTCGGCGAACCAGCAATCAGGTTATCGCCCTTACGGACGAAATCGCCTTCCTGAACATCAAGTACCTTCGACTTCTGGATCAGATACTCAATACGATCGCCTTCTTCCGGAACAATCGCGATCTTGCGCTTCGCCTTATAGTCACGGACGAATTCAACGCGGCCCGAAATCTTCGCAATGATTGCGTTATCCTTCGGAATACGTGCTTCGAACAATTCGGCAACGCGTGGCAGACCACCGGTGATGTCGCGGGTCTTTGCAGATTCACGGGTCACACGAGCGATAACATCACCTGCCTGAACCATGGCACCGTCTTCAACCGAAAGCATGGTTCCTACGCCGAGCAGATAACGCGCAGCTTCACCGCTATCGTCATCCAGCAAGGTAATGCGTGGGCGAAGGTCTTCCTTCTTGGTGCGGCTGCCGGCACGATCTTCGATAACGACGCGCTGGGCGATACCCGTTGCTTCGTCGGTTTGCTCGGTCAACGTCTTGCCGTCTATCAGGTCCTGATATTTCACAATACCCGACTTTTCTGTGATGATTGGCATGGTGAATGGATCCCATTCAGCCAGACGATCACCAACATTGACGTCCGCACCATCCGGGAATGCCAACGTCGCACCATAAGGCAGACGGTGAATTTCCATCTCGCGGCCATCCTTGTCGACGATGACAAGTTCACCGTTACGGGCCATTGCCAGACGCTTCTTACGCTTGTCGACGATGCTTGGCAGATCGCGATACATGACCTTACCCGATGCCGTTGCATCAAGGTTCGATTGTTCGTTCAACTGCGCCGCACCACCAATGTGGAAGGTACGCATGGTCAGCTGGGTTCCAGGCTCACCGATCGACTGCGCCGCGATAACGCCGACAGCTTCACCAATGTTGACTGGCGTACCGCGTGCAAGGTCACGACCGTAGCAGGTGCCGCAAACACCGACCTTGGATTCGCACACGAGCGGTGAGCGGATCTTGAGGGCCTGAATGCCGGTTTCTTCCATCGCAGCAACCATTGGCTCGTCGAGCAAGGTTCCAGCAGGGATCAGCACCTTGCCATCAAGGCCAAGGATGTCTTCTGCCGTGGTACGACCAAGGACACGCTCACCAAGTGAGGCGATGGTCGAACCACCCTGAACGATCGAACGCATTTCCAGCGCGCGCTGGGTTCCGCAATCGACTTCAACAATGGTGCAATCCTGCGATACGTCGACCAGACGGCGTGTCAGGTAACCTGAGTTTGCAGTCTTCAGTGCGGTATCGGCCAGACCCTTACGGGCACCGTGGGTCGAGTTGAAATACT